>DASYKE010000166.1:0-30864 GCA_035995725.1 Burkholderiaceae bacterium
TTTCGAAGATGAGCAGATCGATGACGTGATGGACAAGATGCGTGACGTCCAAATCCGGAGGGTGCCGGTAATGGATCGGAATAATCGGCTGATCGGCATGGTTTCGCTCGGCGACCTGGCGACGAAAACATCGGCAGACGCCGAGGTAAAAGATACATTGGAAAATATCTCTTCGCCATCGGAGCCGGACCGCTCGACCATGCACTGATCAATGTAATTGAAATGCCGGTGCCGACATTGGCTGGACGCTTGCGCGAAAGCCGCGATTGATTTATCTCGGGCCGCCTGAATATGCGCGTGGTCGCTATGCGGCTGTTCGCGTGCATTATGCATGATGCCCATTATCAATGCTCGGCAAGAATTACCGAAGTTCACGATAAGCATTACGATGCCGGCGGTCAATTTTTTGGCCGGAAAGTCAAATGCATTTGCTGACAAATCGGTGCCTGATTTTGCGACGCTTGTACGATCGCCACAACAAAATCGCTGCGCAGCTTGGCCCAGCCACCCTATGTGGATGGCATAGGGCTTGCAATATGAAAGCAGCAGCGATTCGGAAAAGCTTGTCTGCCTGGAGCAACCCTGCATGTAACTTGCCTTTCTCCGCTGGCATATGGCACGCCAACCGGATTGTGCATGAAAAGAACATCTGAACGGCAACTCCGGATGCAACGAAAATCAATGCCTCTTGTCACATCCTCGGTAAGGCCTGTTAATCCCGCTTTCACGGGATAGCTGTATACCGCGCGGACTTGGGCTTGCCATTTGAAGGGATGCGACGGCACTGCATTCTTCAGACACCGCTTTCTGCCGCATCCGATACAACCGGCGGGCAAGCAGCCCGTTCACGCTGACATCAAACAGCAAGACTTATGGAGCAGGAAACGCTTATTCAAATCGGACTCATCTGAAAAGGAGATTATTGTGCGACAAGACTCAACGGGAACTAAGCAACTGGCAAAACTGATAGGCGGCATAGCTCTGGGCGCGATTGCAATGTATCTGGCTGATCCGGCACAGGGCAGGCGGCGGCGCGCGATGGCACAAGACAAAATACGCGGCATGACGCATAAAACCGGCGATGCCATTAATGTCGCAGTGCGGGATGCTGGCAACCGGTTGGCCGGTCTTCAGGCGCAGGCGAACCGGCTGCTGGCGCAGGGCAGCAGAAGCAAACCAATCGATAACCACGTGCTGGAGGCGCGCGTGCGCTCCAGGCTTGGACGGATGCTGATGAATTCGCCTCCCGTCGACATAACGGCGCAGCAGGGAAGCGTCGTACTGGGCGGATCGGTCGGTGCAGAAGAAAAGGCGCAACTGATGAAAGCGGCACAGGCAATTCCGGGTGTTCTCGAAGTCAAGGACCGGCTTCAAGTCCATGATCAGGCGGGCGGCATGTCAAGGTCGCAAAGCCGCGGCTGGCTCGCGCCGCAAAGCTGGCCCCCTGCCACATGGTTGCTGGCGGCTCTGGGCGGTGGCGTGTTGGGATACTATGCAATGACGCGACGCACCTCGTCGGGAGAGCTGGCGGCGGTAGCCGGACTCGGTTTTCTCGCGCGCACCTTGGGCAGCACAGACATGAAGCGGTTGTTTGGATCAGGCGACGGCACCCAGCCGGTCGACTTGCAGAAAACGATCGAGATAAACGCATCACCCGAGACTGTGTTCGATATCTGGAGCAAATACGAGAATTTCCCGCATTTCATGTCGCATGTAGTGGAAGTACGCGATCTGGGTGATCAGCGGTCGCATTGGGTCGTCAAGGGACCGGCGGGCGCCAATATCGAATGGGTTTCGGTGCTGACCGAGTCCACGCGCCCGAGCGTGCTGGCCTGGGAATGCGAGCCGGGCGCCGAAGTGGAAAACGCCGGATCGGTGCGACTCGAACCGTCATCGACTGGCGGCACGCGCGCAACAGTGCAGATGTCATACAGCCCGCCGGCGGGGGTAGTGGGGAAAAGTCTGGCCAGATTGCTGGGCAGCGATCCGCAGAGAGAGCTCGAAGATAATTTGCTGCGGATGAAGAATTTCATCGAAAACGGCAATTCGCCCAAGGATGTTGCGCAACCACCCTCCGCGTCGGGCAAGATATTGCATTGATCGATTTGACGATGGGTGTTTCGAATTCAAGAGTTTCTTGAATTTCAAAATATCCTGTCCACTGCTGCCAGTTCTCCATTGAGCATCGCAATCGCTTTGGCCGCGTCCTGCTGACAAAGACAGCCGACGATTGCAATCCTTTGTTGCATTGACCGGGGTGCGCGGTACTGGCGGAGTGCGTAATCCATGGCGTGCATGAGTTTTGCCGGAAATTTGCCGACATCATCAGACGCAGGGCCGTCGATAAGGTTTCACTGCCGTTGCGATGGCATGCGGCTTGGATCGCAGCGGAAAGCCGCACGGTGGTTCATCAAGTAGCAGCAATCGCCATCAGCAGAAAGAAACCTTTCATGGCTACGCCTCTGCACATCCTCGGTATATCGGGCAGCCTGCACAAGAAATCGCATACCACCGCCGTGTTGCATGCCGTCCAACAATTGCTGCCGGAAGACGTCACATAGAAATATTCGCCCGGCCCCAATACCGATGTACAACGATGATGTCCGCGAGCAAGACTTTCCGCAACCGGTGCAACAGTTCAGGCATCGGATTGCCTTAGCGGACGCCATGCTGATTGTTTCACAGGATTACAGCTTCGATTTCCGGACTGCTGAAGAACGCGATCGATTGGGCGTCGTGGCCGCCGAATCAGTCTTTTGACGACAAATCGTGGAAACCAATCGGCCCGAAGTAATGATCTTTTTGGCGCATACCAGATTCGACGACAACGGCAATCTCATCGATAAACGGCGAGCCGGGCATTCATCCATAAAATGCTGGTTGCACTTGCGGACCGGACGCGTCGCCTGACGCACGTTTATTGATGCGGCCCGCGCTTTTTTGTGCCGCATCAGTAAGTGACGGCAGCGTAATTTTGCCCGTCGGAGATTTCCAGCGTCGAAACTCGGGATCCCCCTTTTATATCGACTCGATGCGCCCATCCTCTTGAAATCACTGTTTGAATATCCTATATATTTATGGAACCTCCCGCTTTACGGGAGGGAAGCTTCCCTTTTCGCTTTTAGGGAAGGCTCGGAAACATGGATGCAAGCATTCATGCATTGATGAAAGGAAGCATTATGAATATCGCTAGACGAAATGACTCACCTCTTACAAGCATTTATCGCCCAATGCCGGTCCCAATGCCGATAAATGATCAGCTTGGGCGCGTGGTTGAAAATATGTTTGAAGATTTTTTTGCGCCCTTTACCCCATATTCCGCTCTAGCGGGAGGGGAACCTGATGGTACGGCGAGTCCACCGATCAACGTGGCCGAGACGGCTGATGCATATCGGGTGGAGGTCGAACTTCCTGGCGTGTCGAAAGAAGACATCAAGGTCGCAGTCGACAATCGACGGGTCATGATCGAGGCCGAGGAAAAACGCGAGCAGGATCAAAAAGAAGGAGAGCGCCTGATCTACGCTGAGCGCAATGCAACGAAGTATGCGCGCAGCTTTACGCTACCGTCCGAAGTCGACGATGCCGGCGCACAAGCCAAATTCGAAAACGGCGTGTTGACTTTGACCCTGCCGAAAAAGCAGCCTCCACAACCTAAACAGCTTGCGATTCAGTAAGCGTTGTGGAATATGCCGTACACAATGCGCGGCTTATTTTATCTTCATACTTCCTTATCAAAAAACCGCCATGCACAATCAACGTGTCGAATACAAAGGCTACGTAATTTTGCCGAAACTGAGCGGTGGAAGTGGCGGCAGATGGTATGGTGGATATGAAATATCGAAAGGCGGCACCACGATACGCGCCAGGGAAAATATCTTTCCCGGATTTTTTTATTCCGACGCCGCTTGTGGCGACAGTATCGAACATGCGAAAAGCGAGATCGACAATCTGACGACGATTGAGGGTTGACCGGCGCATGTGGGCCATAGGCGATATATAACATAACGCCGGATTGATGAATCCGACATGTTATCAGCAAAGATTAATATAGCGATGCAGCGGTTTTTGATCCTTGCCGGAAAAGTCTAGCTGGTCATCGATAGGCCGGTCGTGGATTTCCAAGGTTCCGTTTGGGCGCTTGCCGGGCGACATCAACATCATGCGGGCAAGATTCGGCTTTCACTTCCCGTTGATGGCCTGTATGCTGATCTCGCTGGTTATGACTGTAGTAGCGATCCAGCGTGAGCTATCGCGCACTTTGGCGTGCGTTCGTCGTCGGCATATCATGCCATGCTACCGTCGGATTGCGTCTGATTGCTTTATTCAATCAGACTGGTCTTGTCATGTTGTGGAACCATGTTTCTGGCTTTTAATCGAAAGAAATCTTCGCTATTTTCATTCAGCACAGCACGTTTGAAAAGGAGTTCGATGCGCGATGCAATCCAGCGAAATTCAACGGCGCTTCAATCATGAAAAGCAAGCCATTGATCAGGCCGCGCAGGTCTGTCAATCCACCGCCACGGTACCGATGGGTTTGAAAGACAGCCTTCAACAGCTCGATCAGAAATCCGAGCAGGCAAGAAAAGTCATGCAGCGGTTTGACGATGAAGATACTGTCCGGCGATGCGTGGACGATCTTGAGCAACCTGGAGACCGCGCGAAAGATGCCTGTCAGCGGGCCGACAACGTTGATGACAAGCTCAAAAGCGTCGTCATGCAAGCGCATCTGGAATTGTCGGATTCAAAGCATCAGCTGCATTGATTTTTTAACCTGAAGTGGACGCTGAGACGAGTACGCTTCAGCAAGAAAAATCAATCGGTCGCAACCCTTCAATTGTCAACAGTCATGTGCGCCGTCCAGTAGTCAAAGCCGGCAGGGCGGTGACTGAAGTAATGTGCTTGTCCTGTTGTCACCTATGGAGTCATTTGCCAATGCTGTCTGATTGCTCCGACGTCTCATTGAGAGGGAAATCATGACGAAAAAAAATAAGCAGACAGTGCTCGCTTACGTCGATGCGTTCAATCGCGGCGATATCGATGCGCTTTGCGCGTTGTTTGCGCCTGATGCATTGGTTCATGGCGTGCTTGGCTGGGGCCGTGTCGCTCAGGCCAAGCCGATCTGGCGGGCGATGGCCAATAGCTTCGGCATGAACCTGCAGGTAGACGCTATCATTGAAGAAGACGATGTAGTGGCAGTGCGATATACCGAGCGGGAAAAATCGTTCACGCCTTTTCGCACCGAACCGGCTGGCGACGGCACTTATGAGGCGGTGGCAATCGAATGGTTCGAAGTCAAGGATGGACTCATTCATCGCCGCTGGGGTACGCGGGATTCGGCATCGGTATTCCGACACCAGGACTGTCTGTCAACTGAATCTCGCGTCGCCCGTTGAACTTGGCTGCATGAACCTGACTGTATGAACTTGACCGTGATACGGGGCGAAGTGCCTGGCGCGACAAAGCAGCTGCCGGTCCGCAGCACTGGCATCAATGCCGCGCTCCCTCCTGTGGTCACATCTTACTCTGACTCTTGCTATTTCTTGTCCAGCGGAGCAGGAGTGGAGTGATTATTGACTTGTCCAGGCAACGGCATCGAAGTGGCTTCCTGCTGCTTGCTTAACTCTTTCGGGCTTGCCTGGCTTGCAACGGCCGGTGGAGCGGAATCAGGCGGCGGCGCCGGCTTGATTGCAGCGTCCGACGATGGCACCGTACCGGGTGGAGCCGCCACGGATTGATCGACCGGTTTTGACGTGCCATTCGATGAAGTCGGTGCCGGCGATTGTGGTGATTTCTGGCAACCGGCAACCGACACGGCAAGCAAAACGCTTGCAGTCACAAAACGCAGCATATGCATATTTACCTCATAAAAGTGGCTGATTCATCGAGTACCGCGTTCACCACAAGTTGTATTTGCCAGGACCGCTTTAACGCGACCGCAACAGCTGGGACAGCAGAAAGCCTGCTGCGATTGCGATAGCCAACGCGGCCACAGGTTTTTCACGGACATGAACGCGAACGTCTTCAATTAGTTGTTCCTGCAGATTCTGGATCGGTCCGATTTTTTCGGACAGCGTCATTGCCGCTTGCGTCGCCGCGCCGGAAATTCTGTCGACGGCCTGGTGCGCACCCGAAGAAAGTCTGTCCACCGCCGGACGTGCCGCATCGGCGAGCTTGTCGATCGTCTTGTGGACAGTAGTACTTGCCTGGTCGACAGTGCGATCCCATGCACCATTTGAACCGTTGGTGCCGGCCGGTAATATTTTTGGAGAGTCCATAATTATCCTTTATAAATATCGATAATAGAGAGTAAGAACTGATTGCGGATACTGCTATACGTGGCAACGTGTAATTGTGCGGCAGCATCGGATACGACTGATTGCTGCGATTACCGCAATTGTTTTGATGTGTTGCCCACTACGATATGACAAATGAAACGGGATTTCCGTTCGGTAGCTAACATATAACTATGTGTTCTAGCAGTTTATTAGTGCTAAAAATCATGGTTTGTGTAAGAGACGCAAGAGATTGTCGGAAGGAAATGCAAACGGTTTCATTAAGATAAAAAGCGCGACTATATTGTGCGTTTTCTACGTACCATTTGTTCGACAGACAGGCAATCTGCGTACAAAACGGTTGTGAAGCAGCAATACGTTCGCACGGCAAAATTCTTCTGTCTTATTCGAGCTGCCGGATCGTTAATATCAGACGTCCTGCACACTATTCAGCCATGCCGATAAAGTTATTGACTATGTTAATCCGCCGATATATTGTTTGTCAGCTTTACAATTCCGGGCTGCAAAAAAGAACCGGCGTGTCATCAACGATAAAAAATATGGAGACAAGATGAAAGCATTTTCATTATTTCGACGTGCGTTGCTGCTAGGTGGTTTTGGACTCGTGCTGAACGGCACTTCACAAGCATACGCAGCCCCCATTCAGGTTGCGCTCGGTGATACCTTATCGGTAGAAACTCTTTCTTATGTGATCGCGCTGGAACGCGCGAAAGATCGCGGCGTCGACTACAAACTGACTTCCTTTTCCAAGGAGGATCTGGCGATTCAGGCGGTCGTGAACGGGCAGGCCGATATTGGAATTGCGACCCCTTACTCAGTCATCCAAAAGTCCAAGGCTCCGGTGCGAGGATTATTCCAGGTAACCCGTGCCGTGTTTTTCCCTGTAGCTGACAAGTCCTATAAAACCTGGAAAGACCTGGACGGTCAGCCCTTCGCGTTTCATGCCCGCGGTACCAGTACCGAAGCTGTCGGAAACATCATTGCCGATCGTGAAAAAATCAAGTTTGGCCAGCGCACCTATCTTGCAGGGTCCGAGAACCGCATCGTCGCCATGATGAACGGCCAGATCAAAGCAACCATTGTCGACCTTGCCAACAAAAATCTCCTGATGGCCAAGGCGGGGGATCGCTTTCATGTGTTGCCCGGTTTGACGGAACTGCCTAGTGACGAGATTCTTTTTGCGCGTACGGATTGGCTGAGCAAGAACCAGAAATCCGCCGACATCATCGTTGAAGAGTTTTATCGCCTTTGGCAGGAAATGGCAAAAGATCCGGCAGTGATCGAGCGTGAGCGTGTGAAGCGCAATCTGCTCAAGGATATGCCGAAAGAAGTTCTCGCCGACGTCACCAAGTTTTACGTTGAAGCCATAAAGAGCGGCATGTACGATCGCAGCGGCGGGAGTCAGTCGACCACCGAACTTGATTTCAAGTTTTATACCCAGGCTGGGCAGATGGCAGGCAATGCAGCCGATCTGAAGGTTGCGGACTATTGGGACTTCGGACCGCTCGAACGGGCCAGGAAGAAGGCAAAGTAAACGCCCGTACTGTATAAGTCGGCTTTCCCCGGCGAACCCGGCGGCTGATCTCGGTCGCCGGATCTTCATGGCCTCGACGTTTCGTTAACGAAGTTTCTCTTCTATGGCTTTTCAATTCCCCGAATCTGCGTCCAGATTTCTGGCGGGCCCGGTCGTCCTGCGGATACTATCGTTTCTCATCGTATTCGGAGCCTGGGAATTTGCCGGAAACATTCCGGTCAGCCCGTCTTTTCCGCCCTTTTCCGATACATTTCGCGCATTGATCGGGATGATCGTCGACGGCAGCCTGGTTAAAGCGTTCTCGATCACCCTGGTACCGCTTGCAATCGGTGTAACCATATCGGCGCTGTCGGGAGTCGCGCTTGGTGTGATCATGGGGCTGAACCATCGAGCCGAATGGATCGGCGTTCCGGTATTTATCGTTCTGCAGGCGGCGCCGCTTGCCGCTGTCATTCCTCTTCTGATACTGGCTTACGGTATCGGGATCGTCACCAAGGTACTGATTATTTGTATCATGGCAATGCCTGTGATCGTGCTGAATTCTTTCAAGGCGATACGACATACGCCGAGCTCGCTGATCGAGATGGGTACCAGCTTTATGGGAAGCCGGCTCGACCTGATTTGCAAAGTCATGTTGCCGTCCGCAACTCCGGTCATATTCGCGGGACTCAGGCTGGGCGCGGCAGCGGGATTCGTTGGCGCCGTTCTGTCCGAGCTGCTTGTCACGCCGACCGGTATCGGCGACATCATTACCTACAGCCAGTCGGTTGCCGAATACCCGAAGATGTATGCCGCGATAGCCTCCATCATTGTAGTGTCCGTCGCTTTTATTGAACTGCTGGGATGGATTGAACAGCGGTTCCTTCGCCCAGAAAAAAGAGGTTCCGAATGAACACTGTGGCAGATGCACGAGCTCAGCTTTCGACCGAGCAGGCAGGTAGTAACCTGATCGTGGAAGTCAGGAATATATCCAAGATCTATCCGGGAGGGGTGGAGGCGCTCAACGGCATTTCGCTTGGCTTTCCCGAAGGGCAGCTGACGTCGCTGCTCGGCCCGTCCGGATGTGGCAAGACGACGCTGCTGAAGATTATTGCAGGGTTGATTCCCGCCACCAGCGGCCAGGTATTTGTCAAGGGCAGGCAGGTGAGTGCACCGGGACCCGAGCGTTCTTTTGTATTTCAGGATTTTGCGCTGATGCCATGGGCGACCGTGATGCGTAACGTGGCGTTCGGACTTGAACTGTCCGGGGTCTCGAAAAGCGAGCGCGAGGCGATCGCGGAAAGATATATCGCCGATGTCGGCTTGAAAGGGTTTGAGCAGAAATATCCGCATCAGCTGTCGGGAGGCATGCGGCAGCGCGTTGGTTTGGCCCGTGCGCTGGCGGTCAATGCGGATGTGGTGCTGATGGATGAACCCTTTTCGGCAGTCGATGAGCAGACCCGCCGCCGTTTTCAGGAAGACCTGCTCGAGCTGGTCGCCAATCACAGGAAAACATTTATCTTTGTGACACATAGCATCGAGGAGGCGGTTTACGTTTCCAATCGAATCATTTTGCTGTCGCGCCGCCCGAGCCGGGTATCCGAGATTATCGATGTCAGGCTTCCGCGCGATTCATCGCCCGATCAGATCAGACGTCATCCCGAGTATCTCGACAAGGTTGAATCGATCTGGCAAACCCTTAAACACTACGTTGACTGAGCCGGCTCATGAAGATACGCGGGTTTGAAATTCCCCAGTCGGCATCTTTGCTTCTGTGGGCTGTGCTGTGGGAGGCTGTCGGGCAGCTCAAGCTTACGATGTTGGTGCCGCCGTTGTCTGCGACGCTGCTTACGCTGGGCGAACTTGCAAAAACCGAATCGTTCTGGGAGGCGATCGGGATAACCGCGCGCGCTTTTTTCTGGGGCAGCGCGATTGCCGTCGTGATCGGCGTTCCGCTGGGTATTTTGATGGGAAGGATTCAGTTACTCGACAGGCTGCTGCTCCCATGGGTAAATACATTCATCAGCGCGCCGCTTTCAGCTCTCGTTCCGGTAATCATGGCGCTGTTCGGATTTGGAGATACGACCATTATCCTCACGGTTGTCGTATTTGCGATATGGATCATCATTCTCGATGCGCGGGCCGGAGCCCACGCCATCTCTCCGTCGCTGGTCGAAATGGCCCGCATATATGGAGCAAGCAATTTTCAAGCTTTCCGCAAGATTTATATCTGGTCCGCTATGCCGGAAATCCTGACCGGTGTACGGATGGGCCTGCTGCGTGCAGTCAAGGGCGTAATCATCGGGCAGTTACTCGTATCGGTGGTTGGATTCGGCCAGCTATTCGAAATTTTCTCTTCGAATTTTTTGATGACGCATATGTGGGCAATCCTTATTGTGCTGTTCGGCCTGGCATTTATTCTGGATATCGGTCTCGCATTTGTCGAGAAACGTGTCGAGCATTTCGCGTCATCACGCAGCTGAGCGAACATCCCTGAACGCCGCTATCTGCTCGATACCGTATCGGGCAGTATCACATTCACGTCCAGTATTTCCAGATTGCCCTGGCGGTCGAGCGATATCTTGATGTCTTCGGCATTGACCTTGGTATATTTCGAGATCACGGCGATCAATTCCTTGTGCAGTGCAGGCAGAAAGTCGGGACCAGAACGGCCATTGCGCTCGCGCGCGATGATGATCTGAAGGCGTTCCTTGGCGGCAACCGCGGTTTTCGGCTTGGTGTTGAATAAAAATGATAGTAGCGCCATCTTACTAACCTTTAAAAATTCTCTGGAGAAAACCAGGTTTTTCATAGGTTGTGAATCGCAGCGAAATCTCATCTCCGAGGAAGCGTGCCACGACGTCCTTGTAGGCTTCCGACACATCGCTGCCTTCGACATGAATGACGGGATTGCCCTGATTGGACGCATGCAGAACCGATTCCGATTCGGGAATAATGCCGATCAACGGTATGCGTAGAATCTCCTGGACGTCGGTGTAGGACAGCATCTCGCCGGCCTCGACCCGCTTCGGTACATAGCGCGTAATCAACAGATGTTCCTTGACCGGCTCGCCGCCGTTCTGTGCGCGCCGCGACTTGGCCTGGATAATGCCCAGGATGCGGTCCGAATCACGCACCGAAGATACTTCCGGATTGGTGACCACTATCGCTTCGTCGGCAAACGTCAGCGCCATCACCGCGCCGCGTTCGATTCCGGCAGGGGAGTCGCAGATGATATATTCGAAGCCCATCCCGGCCAGATCGGTCAGCACACGCTCGACGCCCTCTTCGGACAACGCATCCTTGTCGCGGGTCTGGGACGCCGGCAGCACAAACAGATTGTCGCAATGCTTGTCCTTGATCAGTGCCTGATTGAGGGTGGCTTCCTTGTTGATGACATTGATCAGGTCGTACACCACACGCCGTTCGCAACCCATGATCAGGTCGAGATTGCGCAGGCCGACGTCAAAATCGACAACGGCTGTCTTGTGTCCGCGCATAGCCAAACCCGATGCAAAACTGGCACTGGAGGTGGTTTTGCCGACCCCGCCTTTGCCGGACGTTACAACGATTATTTTTGCCAAATCAAACCCCTTTAAAAATCTCTAAAATTTCATCGGCGACACGTCAATCCGGTCGCCGACCAGTCGGATCTGAGCCGCACGCCGGGCCAGATCTTTTGGTAATCCATGTTCAAAGGTACGGTAGACTCCGGCGATCGATACCAGCTCGGCTTCCATGCTGATTGCGAAAATTCTAGCCTGGACATTGCCATTGGCGCCGGCCAGCGCGCGTCCGCGCAGTGGTGCGTAAATATGAATGCTGCCGTCGGCGATTACTTCTGCGCCATTGTTGACGGCGGCAGTCACGATCAGATCGCAGCCTTGCGCATAAATTCGCTGCCCGCCGCGCACGGGAGTATCGATCACCATCGGGCCGGTCGCCATCGAAGGCGCCGCGGCAGCCGTTGCGACCGGGTCGGAGATGGCAGCGCGTTCCTCATCCCGGGACGCCGCCGGACGCGGTTTGGCCACGATATCCAGGCTGAGCCCATGCGCGAGGATATCCGGTTGCATATCCGCGGGCGCATTGCGCACCGCTACCGGATTGAGGTGGTAGGACTTGAAGAGATTGATCAGTGCCTGCCAATCGATGTCGCCGTCCGCCGGCACGAAATCGCCGACGTCGATAATCGCGAACTCTTCGTCAAAGTAATCCGATTCGCCGCATGTTATTTCCCGCATGGCCGCGTCCAGTACAGCGGGGTCGGATTCCCGCAGAATGGCGGAAACGGCGACAACGGTTGAAATCTTGATTTCCATCGGCTTGCGGATTTTTGTTTTTAACATAAAAACCAATGTGGTGAATGCGTCCAGAGCCTGTCGATAAATCGATCGTCGGACCGCAGCGGGTTGTGCTGCGGCTGCCGCCGGTCAGAGATCCATTGAAGTAAAGCAGCGAATATCCTCAAAACAAAAACGGGCCGCATTGGAGGCGGCCCGAAATGTTGAAGTAACTATTTGGGTCCAGTTGTGTATGGACTGAATGTAATTACGTTATACCCGCTATTCAGATTCACGGCTATTATAACCTCGGACATCGCGATAACTCCAAGTCTTGTTACAGTTTTCGGGCCTGGCACCGTTGGTGGCCGATGTAATTTTTATCATGGCAAATGGTGCGCTTCGGCTTGCCGCAGATTTTTTAATGGCATAAATATAAGCTTTCAAAATATTCGATTTACTTTTGGGCATGAGCGAAGATATGCCGTCCGCCTTTGAATATCCAGGATGTCAACCGGCTGCTGCGACAACGTATGTATTCAGCTGTACGCTGCGACGATCGACGTAATTGAAACATGCATTGACCGAACAGCGAATATCAGCTCAACCGACCGGCAAATGATTCGAGATGATAGTCGGTGCTACCGAATTGCAGTTCGATCGCCATCAGGCGCTTGAAATAATGGCTGACATTGAGTTCGTTGGTGACGCCCATGCCGCCATGCAGTTGTACCGCTTGCTGGCCGACGAAGCGGCAGGCCTGGCCGATGACGACTTTCGCGGCTGACATCGCCCGGCTGCGCAGTGCAGGATCGGGTTCCGTGCAGCGTACCGCCGCCAGATAGCTCATCGACCGCGCCTGTTCAATGTGCAGCACCATGTCTGCCATCCGATGCTGGAGCGCCTGGAAGTTTCCTATCGGTACGCCGAATTGCTTGCGGGTGCGCGCATATTCGACGGTCGCCGCCAGCAGGCGATCCAACGCGCCGACCGCTTCCGCGCATGCTGCAGCCAGTCCGACATCGAGAATTTCCGGCAGGCGGGTCTCGGTATCGTCGCTCCCATCGAGCAGCGCGTCAGCCGGCACCGTGACCTGATCCAGCCGGATTTCACTGGCGCGTATGCCGTCGATTGCGGTGTACGAAACCTGCCGTATTCCTTGCGCATCGCGTGGTACCGCAAACACGCACAGCCGCCCCGGCTTGTTCGGCAGCCTCAGGCGGGCGGTAACGAGCAGAATGTCGGCTGCTGCACCGTGTGGAATCACACTCTTGTGGCCGTTCAATACATAGCTGCCGTTGCCCGGCGAGGCGCTGGCTGCAACCGCCTGCCAATCGAAGCGAGTGGCTGGTTCGTCATGCGCCAATACCGCGATCAGTTCGCCCGACGCCATCGCCGGCAGCATCGCTGCACGCTGTTGCGCGGTGCCCAGGGTGGCAATCGTTCTGGTAGCGACTACTGCGCTGGCCAGATACGGCTCCAGCAGCAGGCCTTCGCCGATTGCAGTCATCACCAGCATTGTTTCTATCGGGCTGCCGCCCAGGCCTCCCTGCTGCTCCGGTACATTAAGGGCCAGCAGTCCGAGGTCGGCCAGCGTTTGCCAGGCATCCCGGCTGAAGCCGTGTGCCGAGTTTTCCATGATTCGACGCCGCGCTTCGAAGCCATAATCTTTCGCGATGAAGCGGCGGGTAGTTTCCAGCAGCATTTGCTGTTCTTGAGTGAATGTAAAATCCATCGCGGCGGTCCTAAGCAGGCTCTATAGTCCCAGAATCATCTGGGCGATGATGTTTTTTTGAATCTCATTGGAGCCGCCGTAGATCGACAGCTTGCGCATGTTCAGATAATGGGCACCGAGCGGCGCTGCATACTGCGGCCCGGCGGCATCGCCGTCATAGCTGGCAGCCATCGCTTCGCGTCGCAATGGCAGCGCGTAAAGACCGACCGCCTGCACCAGCAGTTCCGTGATCGCCTGCTGAATTTCGGTGCCCTTGATTTTCAAGATCGACGCTTCCGGACCCGGCGCTCGGCGCTCGGCTTCAGCCGATAGCACGCGCAGATTGGTGATTTCCAGCGCCATCAAATCGATATCGATCTGCGCAATGCGCGCGGCGAACATCGGGTCCTTGATCAGGGGCTTGCCATTCTTGACCTCTTGCGCGGCGATGTGCTTCAGACGCGCCAGTTCGCGCTTCGCAATGCCGATGCCGGCGATATTGGCGCGTTCATGGCCGAGTAAAAATTTCGCATAAGTCCAGCCCCGGTTTTCTTCACCGACCAGGTTTTCAACGGGCACGCGTACATCCTCGAACCACACTTCATTGACTTCTTGCGCGCCATCCATCGTGACGATAGGGCGTACGGTAATGCCAGGCGTTTTCATGTCGATCAACAGGAAGGAAATGCCGCGCTGCGCCTTTGCTTCCGGGTCGGTGCGCACCAGGCAGAAAATCCAGTCTGCGTATTGGCCGAACGTGGTCCAGGTTTTTTGTCCATTGACCACGTAACAGTCGCCGTCTGCGCTTCGAGTCAGTATGGCGCGGGTTTTTAGCGATGCCAGATCGGACCCGGCGCCCGGTTCCGAATAACCCTGGCACCACCAGTCTTCAGCGGACAAGATGCGCGGCAGAAAACGCTGTTGCTGCGCCGGCGATCCGAACGCCATGATGACAGGTGCCACCATCTTGAGGCCGAACGGAACCGTGCGCGGTGCGCCGGCGGCGGCGCATTCTTCTTCAAAGATGTACTGCTGCGCCGGAGTCCAGCCGGTCCCGCCGAACTCTGCGGGCCACGATGCGCCGCCCCAGCCTTGCGCGTGAAGAATGCACTGCCAGCGCACGTAATCGTCCCGCTCCAGAATCAGACCGTTCAATACCTTATGCTGTATGTCGGCAGGCAGAGACCGCACAACAAATGCTCGTATCTGCTGGCGGAACGCAATTTCTTCGGCGGTGAAGTTCAGATCCATGACTACCTCATTGCTTTGTCTTTGGAGAAGCCGCGGACACCGGCGACGATTTTTTTACCGTCAACCCGGTTCCGTAATTTTTATAGGGGAAATGCATCCGCTTCTGATCAGTCCAATCCGGCAACTGCGGTTGATGCCATCTGCCATATTTTACCCGCAGCGACGGCCAAGACCGCCAATGTCATTACGCCAGCGGTACAGGCTTGCCGAAGTAATATCCTTGGCCCATGGCGACACCGAAGTCGCGCAACATTTCAGCGGTTTCGCGATCTTCGACCCATTCGGCAATGACGCGGAGTCCGAAGACCTTCGATATTTCGACCATTGCGCGCACAAATACCTGGTCGTGTGGATTATGCGGAAGCTTGGCGATGAAAGAACCGTCCAGCTTCAGATAGTCGAAGTCCAGCTCCTTGATGTAATAGAACGACGAGAATCCGACGCCGAAATCGTCCAGCGCAAAGCGGCAGCCCAGACTTTTGATCCGTTGCACGAAGTGCCTCACTTCGCCCAGATTGTAGAAGGCGGCAGTCTCGGTCAGCTCGAAAATAAGGCGTGACGTATCGATGGCCAAGCTCTTGATCCGGGCTTCGATAAATTGCAGCAATTCAGGATCGCCGATCGATTTGCCTGACAGGTTGATGGCGATCCCGGTGCCTTCCGGTAACCGCGCCATGTTTTCGAGGCAGGACTCGACCACGGCCCGGTCGAGTCGTCCGATCAAGCCAAATACTTCGCAGGTCTTGACCAACTCGCCCGTGTTGCACGGCTTTCCGTTCTCGTCCAGCAAGCGCAGCAAACCTTCATGGTGACTGACCCGGCCGGTGTTCAGATCGATGATCGGCTGGTAATGCATCGTCATGCGACTGTGATCGTCCAGCGCGGCGCGCACCAGCGCCAGGGTATTCAACTGATGCGCCAGCTCGCGTTTGTGATGCTCGTCGGCGCCACTATAGATATGGATGCGATTGCGGCTATGCTCGCGCGCAAGATGCAGTGAGAAATCGGCCCGGTTGAGCAAGTCTTCCACTTCGATCGCGGGGTGGGCGCATGCACCGCCCACTATCAGGTTGAGGCTGAAGGCTTCTCCCGCCAGTACCATCTTGGCTGTCTCCATCTCGGCCATGATGCTCTGGGTTCTTTCTTCGGCCTGCGCGCGCGCGACACCGCCAAGATAGATTGCGAACAAGTCGCCGCCGAAGCGCGACAGTACGTCGGACGGACGGATCAGCCTCGTCAGCGATGTTGCCGCGAACTGCAACACTTTGTTGCCGGCGATACGGCCATAACTGTGGTTGATGTAATTCAATCCATTGATTTTGACCAGTATCAGCGCGCCGCAATCGGCACCCGAACGCGTTGTTTGCAGTCGATTGGACAAGCGGCGCAAAAACTCGCCTTTGTTGATCAGGCTGGTCAGCGGGTCCAGCTGCGCCAGTTTTTCGGCTTCCAGCGCCAGGTCGCGATCGGTTCTGTACTTCGTCATGACCTGTGTCACGGTTTCGCGCAGGTGCTCGAAGCGCAGCGGTTTGATCAGGTAACCGTAGGCGCCGCGGCGCATGGAGGCCAGCGCATGTTCGGCATCGTCGTGATTGGTCGACATGATAAATAGCGGCGGTTGGGGACTGGTACGCGCCGTATCCAGCAATTCCAGGCCACCCATGCCGGGCATTGCGATGTCGCACAAGACAAGATCAATCGGATTACGGGCGAGCATTTCCAGCGCTTCTTCGCCGCTGGCAGCAATCGATACTGAAAATCCGAGCTTTTCCAGCATCGCTTTTCCCAGCAGTCGCTCGACCAAGCCGTCGTCGACTACAAGTGCATTCTTTATGGACCGGCTTTCTTCTTTTACCAAAGTATCTGCCATTGACGACTCCCGCTATCAGTTGTTCTTCAAGCTGTGGTCGATCGCTCCTATGCCTGAGTTTGCCGTTAAAACTGCTGTATCACTTGGTTACCGCTCCTTGGCGGTCAGGCGCATATCTATGTACTCCTCGGCTTCAAGCCGTTATTTGGAATCTATAATGGGAGGCGCAGTTGTTGGTTTGCATGCTTGGACCTTCCCGGCAACGTAACAAAATTTCACATTTTTCCAAATATATATTAAATCTGTTTTATTGGCATTAAATGAGAGACGGGGTATTGATCGGAGTGTGTCTCCGATTTTGGTCCATTCTGGTTTTATTATGTCAAATATGGGCGGGAAATGATCCGGCATACAGATTCAGACGGGATTTTCTGACTCAGATGCAACACTGATGACCTGGGGGCGCCTGAGGGAGCGGCTGCTACTTGTTCGCTTTGCACAAAAATAGTGAGAACTGTTCGAGTGATTGTCGTTTATTGGCAGCATTCGGCGAACGTTTGTACCGGTTAACGCGAAAACCGATACTGCGCAGGTGCGTATTTGTTGCCGTCAAATCCTCAAGCAATCTGGAAGCTGTGATCGCACGCTCCGTCCGGTTCTATGATGAATGACGCGGGTAGTCTTATCGTCGCCGCTGAACATATTCTTCTAGTTGCCGAGTCGCCGCGTCGAACGCATCGTGTATCGATATGTACACATCTTCGTGCATTGGACGGCTATCGGCGACGATCTCGCTTCCGGGAACGGAAATATCGACGCGCGCTTTATAAAGGTTGCCTTGATGCTTATGTTTGCCGTCCGGTCCGACCGTCACGCGACAACTGATCATTTCATGGCATATTCGCTGAAGCTTTTCTGCCCGCTTCCGGATATCGGCATCGAGTGCTTGGGAAGGCGGGACATCTTTAAAGACGATTTGCAGCGGCTGTTGCATAGTTTTCCGGCGGAATATCGATTGGGCAGAATATCGATTGTCTAAAAATATTGCCGTTGCGGCACCTTCTCGTTGAGGTCCCAATGCTTCTGAAGAAAATCGATGACATTCAAATCGATGCCGGACGTACCATGCTCCCAGCTGGTTCTGCTTTTTTCGAGCCGATTGAGCTTTCTCGATTTGATATTGACGGCATGAATCGAAAGCCGCTGGCTGTCATAGGCAGCAAGCTCTAGCGCCGCAGCAGGATCGTTTTCGAAGAACAGCCAGTCTTCCACAAAATTGGATTGAATTCGTTCCAGCTCATGGCGCACCGGCTCAGGCACGGGGCAGCGGATTTCATTCTCGGCCTGCATGGAATCGGTCACCCACGGTCCATATACATCATCCGCCACGCTTCGATACAACACGGCAGAGCGCTTGGCGTAGAAATTTTCGAGCATAAAAAACGCTGCCGAAAAGCGATGGCCTTCCGCCAGCGCATACCAGCCATAGACATCGTCATTGAACTCGATATAGAACAATGCCGAGACAAAGCCGGGCGGGACGGGCGAATAGTGAATATGAGTCTTGGGCTGCATTGATGTAAAGTTTAGTCAGAACGCACTCGGGCACCGAATCGAACCAAAAAGAATCAGGCAGCGACCGCGTTGTTGCCCGAAGCACAGCACAATACGTTGCGGACAGTCATTTCGCATGCCCGCTATCGACGCCCATCTTTTATATAGACAATCCTTAATCCGGCAGGTTCAGCAAATGTAATCGTCCGTGCCAATTTGTGATACTCGATCTGTATGGAATGCTGGAATTAATGCATTGCAATTGTTTGCCAAGAATTGACCCGGACGATACAAATTGGCGAATAGAAGTGGGCACGCGGATAGCAATCGTACGCCAGTATTTCCCGGATATGTAAAGCGGGTAACAGAACAAATATGTGCAGCCACTAATCATAGGTGAAGCGCCCAATGTTCCGGATTTTATTTTTCCTGAAAGCAAAACGACTTGGCACCGGCTCATGCGTTTAATATTCGCAACGGTGCCAGATCTAAGCCATGGGCATACCTTGGTTAGACATCAAGCGTGCCCGGCGGATTTTTTTGCCAGTCAGAATGTCTTAAATGAGGAGCTGTAATAATCAATATGGCCCGGAGCGGAAATGACTGACCGACAAAGCTGGAGGACCGAGGAATACAAGGGAATGGATGTCCACGTAACGGCTTTGCCGCACGGCGACGCCAAATGCAAATGGGACTATACCGTTCGGGTCACGGACCCAGGTATCGATTCCAGTACGATGAGCGCGTTGGCGGCCGCTTCGGGGGATGACGATGATTATTCCACCGAGGATGACGCTGTGCAGGCCGGTTTTGCCAAAGGCTATGCTTTGGTGGATATGCTCAAAAAATAGGTCGATGCTGCCTGATCGGCACAAAGGCATCAACCGAGAGAGGATATCGGTTGCAGGCTCGGATCCAACCTGACGCTTTTATGGTCATGCCTGACTGTGTTGTCCGGGCTTTCATCGCCGGCAAAACAGGGCGATCGACATCGACAACCGGTTATGTGCCGAAACGACGCGCCACTTGAACAAGGAGATGCAGATGACAGCACGCATTTTGCAAAGCGGTACCCATATTGCCAGAATCGCTGCGCTTCAGCAGCCTGATGGCACGTATGAAGCTCAGGTATTTGTCCGGCTTGCGCGCGAGCCGGAAATCGCCGAAACATATATTCCAGCCGGAATATGCGCGACAGAAGCGGAAGCATGGGCGGCGGCCGAACAGCGAGCGACCAGGGCACTTAAAGAGCACGAATTTTAATCCTTGCCATGGCTGCGAGACAGGTTCCATTGGCGGGTTGCGCGTGCGGTTAATGGACGGCGACTATGGGACGGGGACTATGTCGCGCATCGCGTTAATCGCTTGATGTGCCCGCAATAGCGGAGTGCTTTTTCAACGCTGAATATACTTGCACTCGCGGTTTGCCCATGTATGTCCAGCGACTTGATGGGGCGCAATTGCTTCGTGCCGCGTTACCATAAACTGAAGCTTCATCCCGTCTTCTTTATGGAAACGCGCCATGCGCAAAAAGAAATTGCCCACCGCCGCATGGGTGCTTGTGTTTGCTGTATCTGCCGGAGTGATCGTCTGGCTCGTCAGGGCACTGATTGCGGCCTTTCCTTGAACCTGAACGTGTCCTTTATCGTTTGCGTTGCCGCCAGCTTCCCGGTTCGCAGGGGTTGAAAATTCATCTTCGCCGCGCACGCGCTCAGCTTTTTGCCGATCGACGATGCGGAAGATCGTGTTCGTGAACTCCTGATAATGCGCTGATGTCTATCGCTTTTGTTCCCTTAGTCTCGGTTCCGCGTGGGCTTTAATCGGTTCTCTGCGTTTTTCGAACAAGCGCCGAAGCTGCCGTACGCAAGACAAGGCGGCAATCCTTTACAAGAGTTCGAGCGAGTGAACAATATGATAGATAAACTCTATTGCGATTTATCAAAAACAGACCGTTACAATTGGTCACAATTAACTTATTACAATCCAAGTGAAAGCGAACCATGAACAATGAAAAACTGAATGAGCAAATGCCCTATGATCCAGACAATTTGCTGGCGTCATTGATCGGAAAACTTCATCTCAAGAACGATGCGGCTCTGTCGCGTGCACTTGAAGTGGCACCGCCGGTGATCAGCAAGATCCGCCATCGCAGGCTGCCCGTCGGCGCATCGCTATTGATTCGCATGCACGAAGTTACCGATCTGAGTATCAAGGAATTGCGCCACTTGATGGGTGATCGTCGTAATAAATTCCGTATCAGCGACAAGCAATTCAAGCCCAAGGCTGCTTAATCGAATTCACCTAAGTAGAATTCACCAAGCGCGGTTTTGTAATAAAGGCTGAAAGTCTCGCGCCTGCTTGCTCACGCAGGTGAGCCGGGCGGATTGGATGCGTCCGGTGAGCGCCATTGGCGGTACATCGTCGAGGAACATGAAATACTTCATTTGGAGGTCTGACCTGCCGAATGTTCAGCTTTTATTGCGAAAACCATAAGCCGTTGCATGTTAAACGGTGCAATGGTGAACCGGTCTCCGGCAAAAGGCGTTTTTAACGGCAGGCGCCTTGTTCTTGCGCAAACTGATTCTGAATTCACTCATTAGTATTTAATTGGAGTCATTTCCCTGTGACTCTGGTTGTAGACAGCGACTTGCCCGCAATGCGAATGCCTTGCGGGTTTTTTTTAAGGCAATGGCATTTCCTCCGCTTCTCTATTGAGCACGCAACCCGCTGCCGATACGCCCCGAAGGAAGTCCTCTTGGGGGACGCCCCGAAGGAAGTCCTCTTGGGGGACGCCCCGAAGACTGTGACGTTGGCCTTGCATTCCCTTCGGTCACACTTCTTCGGCGACCAACGGGGAGTGCAGAGCTCGGCTATGCACTTCCTTCGGTCGGAAGTCCTCAGTCCTAATCCCACCGTTCAATCTCCAGCCGAAAGGCGAGGACGAGCCACCCTTGCGGGTGCAAGCGCAGCTTGCATTGTCGAACCAAGTAAAGCTCGGTAAGAGACAGCGAAGTACTTTGGTGTCAATGTCGCAGAGCCATATTGGCGACAGCGCGGCAACCATCCGCACAGCGCCGATTCGGCATACCGCCGAGCGCTGCAGGGCGCGGCAAGGCGCCCGGAATCAATGGCGCCTGCTTCAATAATCACTGCACTAAAAAACGGACTTATGTTCTGGCGCAAAGTCGTTCGTGTTTCGCTCATTAAAGTGTAACTAAAGGTTACCGAGGTTTCTGCTTGTAACACTCGATTTACCCCCGGCCAAAGCGCAGTAGGTGGTGGCTACATTGCTCATCTGCTGAATCACGCCAGCAGCAGTTCGATCCGGCTCGAAGTCCCAGCGGCATTATGGCTGGCGTATCAAAAATTCATCAGGTTGTTTGAAGTGGAACAAAAGAAGCCGAACATGAAAGCCCTATTGCCAGCCAGCGAGGTTGAGCACCTTCGCAGGCTCGGCAAATATACGGTTCTCGACACCTCGGCGGAGCAGGGATACGACGACATTGTATTTCTCGCGTCCTTCATCTGCAACACGCCAATCGCCTTGATCGGCCTGATTAACGAAGATCGGCAGTGGTTCAAGGCCAGGGCGGGACTGGAAACCGCGCAAGCTCCGCTCGACCCGTTATTCTGCAATCAGACTATCCTGCAACCGAATGAGCTTCTTATTGTGCACGATGCGTGCGGCGATGAACGCTTTGCGAACAGTCTGTGGGTAACATCCGAACCGCATGTTCGGTTTTATGCCGGCATGCCTCTGGTCACCAAGGAGGGGCGGGCATTGGGAATTCTGTGCGTGGTCGATCGCGTCCCGCGGGATTTAACCGAGGTACAAGAGGAAGCGTTGCGCGCTTTGTCACGCCAAGCCATAGCGCAAGTCGGAATCAGTCACCAGGTTGCCGCATTACAAGAAAGCGAAATTCGCTTCAAGGCGTTCATGGACAATAGTCCCGTTGTGGCGTCGCTGAAGGATGAGCACGGCCGTTACATTTATGTGAATCAGCCTTTTTTACAGCAGGCCAACTTGCAGCTGCACGATATCATCGGGAAGGACGATTTCGAATTGTGGCCGGAAAATATAGCACGCCGCTTGCAGGAACGCGACCGGCGTGTATTGGCAGAAGAAAAATCCGTCACCGATATAGAAATCGTCTCTCTGCCCGATCGAAAGACCAGCTACTGGCAAGTTTCGGAATTCCTGTTGCAAGCTCAGCGCCGCTTGCTCGGGAGCATGGGACTGGACATCACCAAAGCCAAGCTATACGAGCAGCAGCTGATGAAATACCAGGAAAATTTACAAAAGACGCTTGCAACAATGGAAGTTCTTAGTGTGACGGACAGTCTTACCGGCCTGTATAACAGGCGCGCTTTCGAGGAAAAACTTGAAGGCGAATTCGAGCGTGCCCGCCGCTATAATCTGCCGCTATCGTTGCTGATGCTGGACGCAGACAATTTCAAGAACGTCAACGATACACTCGGCCATTGTGCGGGCGATGATTTGCTGCGTTCAATAGCGCGCATGCTGAAAGAAAATGCTCGTGCAAACGACGTGACAGCACGTTATGGCGGCGATGAGTTTGCCGTAATCCTGCCCAATACCGACAGCAAGGTCGCATTTCACCTGGCAGAGCGCTTGCGGTGGACTGCCAAGGAACTGTATCACTACCCGCATCAGGTGACAATCAGTGTCGGCGTATCGGCGTTGAGTCCCGATATGGCGGACCAAAGCGGGCTGGTAATTGCGGCAGATAATGCGTTGTATGATGCAAAGCGAAAAGGGCGCAACCAGGTTTCGAATATCAGATCCGACAAGTAATGGGTGCGATACGCTAATGCCTGGCCTGAAGCTTGCGCCCGCATCTTGATTGATAGTCGGTTTACCGCTTTTACCGGTCATCGCTTTCGGAGATATTATTTCTGCGATGCCTGAAACAGAATGAGCTCCCAATGCCCAGTGTTCCCATCATGACGCAAGATCCACGTGGCCGCATCATCCGTCCGGACCTTGAAATAGCTGTGCCCGGTTGACAGCCAGCGGTCGACAATCTCGGTAATCAAGAGCCGCCGGTCGCCCAGAACAAAGGCACGAGGCTTTTGCTCGCCCGAATATCCATCGTATGAGTCGACTTCCAGAATCATCGGCGCCGCCGCTGCTTTTGGATAAGTAATGACATGAGCAACAAATCGTTAACTGGCCGCAAAAAACAATATATCGTCCGACGAAGTGCCAATTAGCTTGGTAAGAAACTGACCGAGGCAAGCATGAAGTTGCGCCGCAGGCAATAATAAAACACGAGGCAAACGGCGCCATTGTGAATCACAGCCGGTCGCTGATGTTAAATAGTGATCTGCTTGAAACCGTGTGATCACCGGATCAATTAAAGTTCATGATTTGCCGTGATCTGCCGATTCTCAGACCCGCTTTGTTGTGTCAACTCAAAGACCGCATGCCCGACATGAACTATCGTTATGTTGTGCTCTCAAACGAAATTTCGAGCACTATTTCCCGCCGCCACACCAGCAATGCCTGGCTGGCATCGTTTGATGGGGAATGTTTTTTGTCAAGGATCACATGCGACCGCTAGTTTATTCTGATGACGTGATCGAGGCAATGATCGATGCGATGTGTGGCGAAAAGCTGTCCGAGTATGACAAGGATGTTTATCGGAAAGCGTTGCGCGGACTGGTGCGCCTGGGTCAGGCCGAGCAAATGCTGAGTATGCAGCTCGATTTCAATACCCTGACGACCGGTCCGGAATTGCGCCACGACCGTCACTGATTCAAGCATTGCCCGCAATAACCGATTCAACGTGGAAACCATGTAGCGTTGTTCATGCTGTCGCCCGGCTTGATACGGATCGCGGTCATTTTCAGTCGCCGTGCACTATCGATATTCTTTCGTATCGTCAAAGCATGTAATGCGTCCGAACCGTGCGCAGGTTTTCGGCAAAACGTCAAAAAATAGGTCCGGATAACGCTTGCATTTGCCTGTTTCAATCCACTACCTCGAATACCGGCCGCAGATTGAAAGGCTTGGTCGAAATCAATCTCAGTCAACCCGCCCGCCTTCGGCAACGTTCGTTTTTCAAGAGAAATGCGAAATTTTCATTTTTCCGTCAAGATATTAGACTTCGACACCAAGAGCCGGTAGACTTTACGCCTTTTTGCAAGGGCTCATCATGGCCACCATTGCCGATTTGCCATCGAACGGTACGGATAATGTTTCCGTACCCAATCCCCGCAACGTGTCGACCGAGCTCATTGCGCGGGAAGTGGCGCGCCGTCGTACCTTCGGCATTATTTCCCATCCCGATGCCGGCAAGACCACGCTGACTGAAAAGCTGCTGCTGTTTTCCGGCGCGATCCAGCTCGCCGGTACCGTCAAGGCGCGCAAGAGCGGCCGCCATGCGACGTCGGACTGGATGGAGATTGAGAAGCAGCGCGGTATTTCAGTGGCGAGTTCGGTCATGCAATTCGAATACCGCGATCATGTGGTCAATCTGCTTGACACTCCCGGCCACCAGGATTTCTCGGAAGATACTTACCGTGTGCTTACCGCAGTCGACTCGGCACTGATGGTGATCGATGCGGCGAAAGGTGTGGAAGCGCAGACCATCAAGCTGCTTAACGTCTGCCGGATGCGCAACACGCCGATCATTACCTTCATGAACAAGATGGACCGCGAGACCCGCGATCCGCTGGAATTGCTCGATGAGCTCGAATCGGTGCTCAACATCCAGTGTGCGCCGGTGACATGGCCGATCGGCATGGGAAAATCGTTCCGCGGCGTGTATCATTTGCTGCGCGACGAGATCATGCTGTTTGCGGCTGGCAGCGAAAAGGCCGATCAGACGTTTGAAATCATCAAGGGCATCGACAATCCGCGCCTGGCCGACATGTTTCCGCTCGAAATAGAGCAATTGAAGATGGAAGTCGAATTGGTTCATGGCGCGTCGCATCCGTTCGATCTTGCCGCTTTTCTGGCTGGCACCCAGACCCCGGTATTTTTCGGTTCCGCGATCAACAATTTCGGCGTGCGCGAAATTCTCAACGCACTACTCGATTGGGCGCAGCCTCCGCGCGAACGCGATGCGACGGTGCGTTCCGTTGCGCCGACCGAAGCAGCGTTTTCCGGTTTCGTATTCAAAATCCAGGCCAATATGGATCCGGCGCATCGCGACCGTATCGCTTTTTTGCGTGTCTGTTCCGGGCGTTTCGAGCGCGGCATGAAAATCAAGCACCTGCGCCTGAACCGCGAAATCAAGATGTCGAGCGTCGTTACCTTCATGGCCTCCAGCCGCGAGCAGGTTGAAGAAGCCTATGCCGGCGATATCATCGGCTTGCCGAACCACGGCAACATGCAGATCGGCGACAGTTTCTCGGAAGGGGAATTGCTGCAATTCACCGGCATCCCGTATTTCGCACCGGACTTCTTCCGCGCCGTGCGTATCCGCAACCCCTTGAAAATCAAGCAATTGCACAAGGGCCTGCAGCAGCTTGGCGAAGAAGGCGCGGTCCAGGTATTCAAACCGGTGAACAGCGGCGATTTGATTCTCGGTGCGGTCGGCGTGCTTCAATTCGAAGTGGTCGCCAGCCGTCTGCTGAACGAATATGGCGTCGATGCGGTATTCGAAGGCACCAGCATCAGCAGTGCCCGCTGGATATCGTGTGACGACAAGCGCATGCTGGCCGATTTCGAAAAGTCTTCGGCCGGGCACAATCTTGCCTACGATGCCGCCGGCAACATGGCATATTTGGCCACGTCGGGCGTCAACTTGAAGCTGACGCAGGAACGTTGGCCCAAGGTGACATTCCATGCGACGCGCGAGCACGCGGCGAAGCTGGGATAAGGTGCCGGTTACATCGGTGTTGCGGCTTGCATAGTCGCTTGCACGGCGTATTGCTGGGAGCCGCGTCGAGCTCTCCAAAAAATTGCAGACAATTTGCAACGTCTTACATTTGAATTCCCGCTCAACGCGCGTTATTTCCGGCGCTTTTGCGCTATATCAAACAGCTGGCAGTGAGCTTTCCTATACTTACACGCATTCGTTTATCAACTGGTTCACCCCCGCCATTCTCCTTCGAAGCAATCCGGTTCAGTCACGGGTCAGTCGAATCCTTCAACCATATTGGAGGTGGCCCAGACATTGGATGATTTAAGGAACCAAAATGTTAACCGCCACATACTCTCTCGTTGCCCTATCGGTCGAGCAACAAAAAGCGTGCGGCACCTTGTCGGCGCTCCGTCAGTACATTAAAAACAGCTCCCGGGAATTGAAGGATGCCGATTCGACTTGTCTTGAATCGGCAGTCGATAAATTGTCCGAATTCGATCAATATTGTCACCAGCGCAAAGTGGAAGTTTACGTGATTCCTGCAATCCGCAAGGCAACCAGAGAGGCGGACTGTCTGTTGGCCGAATTGGAGTCGCTCAGTGCCATGGGTTTCAGTATTCTGCGATCGGTGCGGGATCGGCTGCGCATGGCCTTTGAGCAGGGGGCAGTAAAAATCGAAGAGTTATGCAGCTCGATGGAGCTCTATTGCAATAATCTCTACCAACGCCTGGTCAAGGAAGAAGAACTGCTTCAGATCGCGCAGCGCGTAATATCGCTCGAAGAGTGGTTTGCCATTGCTGCCAGTTTCCTGTCGCATGATGCTGCAAAGGATAAACGGAAACGGTACGTATGCAATACCGGGCCGCGTCTTTTGCCGCCACCCGCTTCGACCGCTTGTTTATAATTTAATTCTTTCTGATTCATGTGCTGCACCGGCTTGGGCCGGCATGAGGCGGTTCCCGTTTGCTGCAATCCGCTGAAAGGAGCGCAACGGCTGATCGACTAGCCATGGCCGGTATTGTATATCCGGCCGTCAAAACAATGTTTCCCGGACAAGCAAGGGATTTCCCCTTGCATAGTGCGCTGTTTCTTGGCATCGTGTGGCCTTATGCGTTTCCACAAGCCATCCATGCCGAAAATTTTCAAGTTCACCAGGTTTTCTCTGCGCGATCTGGTGGTCACTGCGGCACCCGCCACCGTCGTGATTGTGCTGGTGTGTTTTATTGCCTACTGGCTGGTTGACCCGTCGCCGCCGCGACGCGTGACTATTTCAACCGGGCAGGAAAACAGCGCGTATGAAGAATTCGGGAAAAAATATGCCGACGTGCTGGCAAAACAGCACATCAGCGTGACGCTGAAGCGATCACTCGGTTCGCAGGAAAATCTGCAACGCCTGAATACCCCCCAGTCGGGAGTGGACATCGCCTTCGTGCAAAGCGGCTCGACCGAGCAGGCCGACGCCGAGCGCAAGGGACTGATTTCGCTCGGCAGTTTATTTACCGAGCCGGTGTGGCTGTTCTTGCGCGACACCAAAAACATCACGCAACTGAACCAGCTGAAAGGCCTCAAGATCAATGTAGGTCCCGAAGGCACTGGCGTGCCCCAATTGTTCAAGAAAATCATGTCGGTCAACGGGGTCGAGCCGGCCGATCTGACGCTTGGCACGCTGGAAAACACGCCGGCGACGGTGGAATTGCTGGAAGGACGTATCGACGGTCTAGTATTTAGCGCTGCTCCCGAACAGTTGCTGATCCAGATGCTGTTGCAAACGCCCGGTATCAGGCTGTTCGACTTCGCGCAGGCAGAGGCATATACACGGCGATTTCCATTTTTGTCGCATGTGGTACTGCCGCGCGGCATCGTCGATCTGGGCCGCGATTTACCGCCCAAGGACTATCATCTGATTGCACCGACGGCGACCTTGGTGGCACGCGAGAATCTCCATCCCGCGTTGATAGACCTGTTTGTGCAGGCAGCTTCGGACATCCATGGCGGCGCCGGCTGGTTCCGCAAACAGGGGGAATTTCCTACGGCCAGCTATACCGAAATTCCGGTTTCGCGCGATGCGGAAAAGTTCTACAAGAACGGTCCGCCTTTTTTACAGCGCTATATGCCTTTCTGGCTGGCCAATTTCTTTGAGCGGATGTGGGTTGTGATTGTCGCGCTCGGTGCATTGATCTTGCCGATATCGCGTATTGTTCCGCCACTCTACGTGTGGAAGGTCCGCTCGCGGGTGTACCGCTGGTATGGACAACTGCGCACCGTCGAGCAGACCGTCGAGGACGTGCCGCAGCACAGGCGGGCCGATGTATATCCGGCGCAGCTGGCACGTCTGAACGACATCGAAGAAAAAGTAAACCAGATTTCGATTCCGCTGTCGTTTGCGGAAGAGCTATATGGTCTGCGCAGCCACATCAATTTTGTGCGCAAGCGGGTGATGTGGCTGATGAAAGAGCAGTAGGCCATCAGAAAATTCGAAAGACAAGGCAACGCATGACAACGCATGCCAACGCATGCCTTATTCACCTGTGGTTGCAAACGCGGCAAAGCGACGTCGCGTTAAAAGGTATTGCGCATTCGACCAACAATGCAGACTGCAGATCGTCGGCAGAATTCGCGTCGGTTGTTAGAGGCTCTTACGCCCCTATCCACGGCAGCTTCGCCTTGCGCCAGCCAGCCACGGTATTGCGATGTCCTTCCGCATCCTTGTCGCCTTCAAATCCTTCCAGGATATCGAAGCAGTGCATGTAGCCTTCTTCCGTCGCTCGCTTGGCGGCATGGCGCGAGCGCACGCCTGAGCGGCACAAAAATAGCAGCACATTATCTTTGCCGGCGACTTGCGCCAGTTGCGGCACAAAATCCGGATTGACTGTGGCGCCGGGGTATAGATTCCATTGCACTGCGGCGTGCTGAGTGTCGGGAATACGGACACGGCCGATCCAGTCCCGTTCGGCATTGGTCCGTACATCCACCAGTTTGACGTTGGGGTCCGCTTGCAGCAGCGCATATGCCTCTTGCGGCGTGACGGCGCCGGCATAGGGTAATTGGCCGGACTGGCCGCGCTGGCGCGCTAGTGCGAGTATGTCGTCGGATTTCATGATCTCGATTTGCGCAACAATATGACAATTAGTCATTATAACGTCGTACTTTCGGGCCGCATACGTAAGTAGCCACGTAAGTGTTTTCCTGCGGCAGGTAAAAACTAGGCAACAATTATGGTTCGATATGGTGCAGTTTTAGAAGAAAACTGTAAAAATGCACCAATGTAGTGCTATATCCAATTTTTGCACCAAAATAGGGATATCCATGTTCGGCTATAAAAGTTTCCAAATAGCTTCAAAATCACCCTTATTAACATTAAACAAGCGGCATCAACACAGCGCTTCGCGCGCGTCATTGACGCAGTTGATGGCATGGAATCTGCTATTATTTCGCGTTGAGTTCCGGTCGCACTTTATCTGAATTGCGGTCTGCACGTGGTACGCGCACAGTCGGCTCACAACCACTTCACCAATTTATTTTGCTCATTTAGGAGATTCGCATGGCAATGACGGCCGCAGAGGTCTTGAAGATGGCGAAAGAAAACGAAGTCAAATTCGTTGATTTTCGCTTTGCTGATACACGAGGCAAGGAACAGCACGTCACAGTGCCCGTTTCTCATTTTGACATGGACAAGTTCGAGTCCGGCCATGCATTTGACGGTTCGTCGATCGCCGGCTGGAAGGGTATCGAAGCATCCGACATGATTTTGATGCCGGATCCGAATACCGCCAACATCGATCCGTTCATGGAAGAGACTACGCTGTTCATGCAATGCGATGTGATCGAGCCATCCGATGGCAAGGGCTACGACCGCGATCCGCGTTCCATCGCCAAGCGCGCCGAAGCCTACCTCAAATCCTCCGGCCTGGGCGATACCGCCTACTTCGGTCCGGAGCCGGAATTTTTCATTTTCGACAGCGTACGCTGGAAAATCGACATGTCGGGCTGCTTCGTCAAAATCGGTTCCGAAGAAGCGTCGTGGAGCAGCGGCGAGGAGCTCGAAGGCGGTAATACCGGCCATCGTCCTACCGTCAAGGGCGGCTATTTTCCGGTGCCGCCAGTCGACAGCTTTCAGGACATGCGCTCGGAAATGTGCCTGATTCTCGAATCCCTCGGCATCCCGGTCGAAGTGCACCACCACGAAGTTGCTGGCGCCGGCCAGAATGAAATCGGCACCAAGTTCTCGACGCTGGTACAGCGTGCGGACTGGACCCAGAATCTGAAGTACGTGGTGCAGAACGTGGCTCACACCTACGGCAAGACGGCAACCTTCATGCCGAAACCGATCGTCGGCGACAATGGTTCCGGCATGCATGTGCACCAATCGGTATGGAAAGGCGGCAAAAACCTGTTTGCAGGCGACGGCTATGCCGGCCTGTCTGAATTCGCGCTGTATTACATCGGCGGCATCATCAAGCACGCCCGTGCATTGAACGCGATCACCAACCCTGGCACCAACTCGTACAAGCGCCTGGTGCCGGGCTATGAGGCACCGGTCAAGCTGGCCTACTCTTCGCGCAACCGCTCCGCATCGATCCGGATTCCGCATGTGCCGAATCCGAAAGGCCG
>DASYKE010000167.1:0-9916 GCA_035995725.1 Burkholderiaceae bacterium
TGCTCATGATGCGGACACGATGGTACAGACGGAGAATCGTAGAGCACGATAATCAGGCAGGTCAGTGAAGCGAGCTCGCGCATGAGCTTGGTCATTATCGGATTGCCAACCAGTTCAGCGATCAAAATATGAAATTCGCCGGACAGGCGGATGATCGAGCGCCGGTCGTTGGCCAGCCGCGCTGACGCCTCGCGCTCGACATGGGCCTTCAACCGACTGATGTCATTGCCGCATGCACGTTCGCACAGCTGCCGCAGCAGCGCCGGCTCAACCAGTCTGCGCGCACCAAAAACGGCACGCGCTTGCTCGACCGTAGGACTGGCCACGAAGGCGCCCCGATTGGGCACGGTGACGACCACGCCTTCATGGCCCAGCCGCGCCAGGACTTCCCGTATCCGGGTTCGGCTGACGTTGAATATGCCAGCCAGCTTTTCCTCGACCAGTTTGGTGCCTGGCGTGAGCCTGTGCTCCATGAGCGAGGCAAGGATGCGTTCGTAGACGGCATCGCCAGGGCCGCGCTCAAGCGCCGGGGCGGTAGCCGGGCCGGGCAACGGGCTGACATCCTTGTCGTTGAGCGCTTTTCGTTTGACTGTGGTGGCCGCACTGGCCGTGTTCTTCAGTTTCGTCATTGCTGCAATGATCCAGTCAAATTCGATAAACGATGCGGCTGCGGTGCGGCTGCGACCGGTCGCACCGATATTGTCACATTATAGGTAAAAAATTGTTTTCCGCTTTATTGCTTTTTGCACCTGTTCGGCGCCGATCGATCTGAATGCATTCACACGGCCCCCTTGCTTGGTGCAAAACATTACTGTATGCACCGATTTCTAGATATTTCCGTTAAAAATGTCTGGCACAAGAATTGCGATTATTCACTACAAACGCCGAAGATCGCGACAGCAATCCTCGGCGTTTTTTCAGGGGTGTTCTCAATCAAATTTTCGGGCTATTAGATAATGAAAAAATCGCTTCTCGCACTCGCAGTACTGGGTACTTTCGCTGGCGTGGCGTCAGCTCAAACCAACGTGACCATCTACGGTATTGTTGATGCCGGCATCAATTTTGACAATGGCAAGTCCGCTGCCGGCAAAAAATGGTCGCTGGCATCTGGCCAGTACAATGGCAGCCGCCTTGGTTTCAAAGGCTCCGAAGACCTCGGTAGCGGCCTGTCGGCAATCTTCACTTTGGAAAACGGCTTCAACGTTGACGATGGCACGCTGGGCAACGGTGGACGTTTGTTCGGCCGTCAGGCATGGGTTGGCCTGAATGGCGGCTTCGGCTCCGTCAAACTCGGTCGCCAATACAGCGTGTTGTATAACGCACTGGCATTAATCGACCCGTTCGGCATCAATCAGGCCGGCGATGCGCAGCGTGTCTACGGTTACGGTCTGGGCAAAGTTGACCCAATGTCCCGTTCGGACAATACCGTCACCTACAGCACTCAGGATTTTGCTGGATTCAGTGCGCAGGCTGGTTACAAGTTTGGCGAGACCGCGGGTTCTTTGAACACTGGCAGCAGCAAATTCGTGGGCGCAAACTATGCCAAGGGCGCGCTCAACGTCGTGGCGGCTTATCAAAATACGGACGGCGTAGACTTTGGCGCGACAACAACGCAGCTCGGCGCGATTGTGGCCCCGACTGGCCTGGGAACTGCGATCGCCAAGGTGAAAACTGCCTTCATTGGCACGACTTATGACTTCGGCGTAGCGAAAGCCCACCTCGGCTATGGCAATACCAAAGCTGGTGCGATTGGCGAACTGAAGATTCGTAACTACCTGGTCGGTGTCACTGCTCCTGTTGGCGCAGGCAGCGTTTACGGCTCGTGGAACCGCAACGACATTAAAGAAATTAATGCAGGTGCATCGAATCAGTATGCAATCGGTTATTCATATCCGTTGTCCAAGCGTACTCTCCTCTACACCTCTGTTGCATATACGAAGAATGACAGCGGCGTACGTCTGAATGCTGCGGCAAATGGCCAAAACGACCGCGAGGTCCAAGCCGGCTTTCGCCATTCGTTCTAAGTACTTCGCGGACTTAAGCTTATTGTGTTAGGAACACAATCAGCAAACAGGCACCTTCGGGTGCCTCAGTCTGCCGACGGACTCCAAAAACCCCCGCCCATGGCGGGGGTTTTTTCCTTTATGGGTTCTTATTTAGACTTTTCGTCGTGAGCCTCAGGGGGCTTGCCCCCCTGTTGTTCGATTGCTGCTTATGCTTACTTAAGAGCCGGAGTGCTGAGCGGAGCCTTACGAATCTTCGCCGCCTGCTCAAAGGAGTAAGCAAGCGAGAGCAGCAGCGGTTCGCAGTAATCGCGGCCGAGCAATTCGGCGCCGATCGGGATACCGAGCGGTGCGGTAGCGGTCGGGGTCGAGAAGCCGCCAGGGAATGTGACGGCCGGGAAGCCGGTGCCGTTGGACAGTGTACCGTTGCGCTCCGGCTGGTCCGCTTGGCCGGTCGGCGCGACGATCACCTTCTGCAGCGGATACAGGATCGCGTCAAGCTTGAGTTCAGCCATCTTCGAAGATACGGCCAAGCGCAGTTTGTCGCGGCTCAGTGTGCGATCCTTATACGTCTGGTTGTTCAGGCCGTCTTCCATGGCAATTTCGGATTCGAGCGTTTTCTGGATATCCGGCGACGCGGTTTTGGAATCCACCAGTTGTTTAAAGCTTTTCACGGGAACGCCAGGTCCGAGTTCGGCAAAATATTTATCCATGGCCGAGCGGGCTTCCCACTGGTTGGTGGCGAGGACCGGAGCCAGCGTGTCGTATTCCGGCAGGGTGAAGCGGATGACGGTCGCACCCTTGGTTTCCATCGTTTTGATCACTTGCTCCATGACTTTATTGACCTCTGCGTGGCGTTCTTCCTTGCCGTACAGGTTGGTCATGACGCCGATCCGCGCGCCCTTCAAGGCATTCGCATTCAACCCGGCCGCATAGCTGACCGGGGTCTTGCCGACGCCGAATGCGGTGATCGGATCATTGGGGTCATAGCCGGCCATGACGTCGAGCAGCTTTGCGGCGTCCGTCACGGTGCGGGTGATCGGGCCAACCTCGTCTTGCGTGAAGCTGTTCGGAACGACGCCGGCACGGCTGACCAACCCCCTGGTCGGGCGAACGCCGACCAAGCTGTTGGCGGATGCGGGAGAGCGGATCGATTGGCCGGTATCGCTGCCCGTTCCCAGCACAGCGAAGTTGGAGGTAATTGCCGCGCCGGTTCCGCCGCTGGAACCGCCTGGCGTACGGGTGAAGTCATACGGGTTCAGGACCTGGCCGCCGAGGCTGCTGATGGATACGCCGCCGCGCGCGAACTCCTGCAGGTTGGATTTTGCAAGGATGATCGCCCCGGCCTTGCGCATTTTGTCGACCGTGAAAGCGTCGGAGGTCGGCATCGAACCTTTCATGGCCACGTTGCCTCCGGTGGTCGGCATGTCGGACGTATTGAAGTTGTCCTTGAGGATGATCGGGATGCAATGCAGCGAACCGACGCGGCCATTGCTGTCTTTGTACTGTTTATCGAGCTTCGCCGCGACGCTCAGGGCATCAGGATTGACGGTAATGATGGCGCGGAGAGCAGGACCTTTTTTGTCATAGGCGTCGATGCGGGCGAGGTAACTTTTGACCAGGTTGGTGCAAGTGAGCGTGTTATTCGCGAATGCAGCGTGGATGCTCTCCACGGTGGCTTCCTCGAGAACGAAGGGTGTGGCGTAGGCAGGGAGCTGCAAAACTCCAAAGACCAAAAATACTGTGAAGAGGAGATATGTATTTATTTTGACAGGCGACTTCATTGAATTTCCTCGCAAACGATTCGATTTGTAAGTTATAGCGGGTTGGACTTCAAGCGATGCTCTTTTTTGATGCGACCATGCAGCGCGCGCACCACCAACCGGCGTACCGTGGTGGCGATTCGCCCATCCATCGTTGAGCGGGCATCTTTAAGCAGGATGTGTGCCAATGGAATTGCGAATAATGCGCCAACCACAATAGTCTGATCCAACCAGATAGCGAATCGTGGCCGACCGATCTGTATTACTGCATGCCGCCGCCCCAAACTGGTGCTGCATTGCCCTACCACACTGGCATACACATTGCTAGATGCAGCCGTCGGTGCGCGCATCCGTGCGCGGCATTTTTTATATGCCAAGACAGGGAGCGGTTTCAATGAAAAAGTTTTTTCGCGTTGTATCGCGTTGTAAGTTCACTTCGAAAAAATCATGAAATCAGACCAACGCGCTTTTTGGACCTTCCCCTCAGTAAGGAGCATTCTATGTATCTGTTAAATCCCCTTCCTCGCGCCATAGACAAAGCTTCGATCGAACTCCTGGTCCAGGCGGAGCCCGCTACCATCGGACACTTCCTGCACACCGGCTTCATGAATTCGGCGATCCGAGCCCACTTCCAGGACGTGCGTATCGCGGGCACGGCGGTGACCGTCCGGGCGCCCGGAATGGATGGGGGAATCGTGCATTACGCGCTGGGGCAGGTCCGCCCGGGTGACGTGCTGGTCATTGACCGTTGCGGCGAATCGACCATTGCATGCATGGGTGGTGCCGTGGCCTATGCCGCAAAAAAAGCCGGTGTCGCCGGCATCATCGTCGACGGGCTGGTCACCGACCTCGGCGAACTGCGCCAATATGGCGTACCGGTATGGTCGCGCGGCTCCTGTGCCATCACCACAAAAGTCCTCGGCATCGGCGGCGAGTTCTGCATCCCGGTCAGTTGCGGCGGTGTCGCCGTGAATCCGGGCGACGCCATCATCGCCGATGAGAACGGCGTACTCGTACTCAATCCGCGGGATATCGAGACAGCCGCCACTCGCGCGATTCAGATGCAAAAAGCCGAAAAATTGACGCTGGCCCGGCTGGATGCCGGCGAAAAGTATCCGGACATCGTGGGCACGACGCCGATCGTCATGAAAAATGTAAAAAACGGCGGCTAGCCGAACCGGCTGCCCACACCATTCCTCCGCAGGTTTTGTTTTTTTATAAGGACTCGCATGCTGTATACAGCGGACCTCGCATCCCTCTCGCGGTCAATTCATTCCGGCAAGTTGTCACCAGTCGAGGTGCTCGAAGCATACCTGGAAAGGATCGCCAAACTGGATTCCAAGCTTCACGCCTACACCGAGGTCTACGAGTCCGACGCCCGGGCTGCAGCGGAGGCGGCCGCCAAGATGATCGGCGCAGGCTATTCCCTCGGTCCGCTACATGGGATTCCGATCGCCATAAAGGATCTTGTCGACATAGAGGGAAAGGTCACGACCTGCGGTTCGCCCTTATTTGCCGACCGGATTGCGACTTCGACCGCAGACGTGGCCCGGCGCCTTGTCCGCGCGGGCGCGGTCGTCATCGGCAAAACACACATGGTGCAGTTTGCGCTCGGGGCATGGGGTACGAACGAACATATGGGGACGCCATGGAACCCGTGGGACATGAAGGTGCATCGGGTCCCGGGCGGATCGAGCAGCGGGTCGGCTGTCGCCGTCGCCGCGCGCATGGCGCCATTCGCGCTCGGGACCGATACCGGCGGATCGATACGCGTGCCGGCCGGGTATTGCGGTATCACGGGCCTCAAGCCAACCGTGAACAACATCGGTGTTGAGGGTGTGATGCCTTTGAGCCGCACGCTCGACAGCGTCGGCATTCTGTCCGTGTCCGCGGCGGATGCGGCTTTGCTGTACGAGGTATTGACAAGCCCGGACGGGTGCATGGCGGTGACGGCACAGCAGCGCAGCAAACAGAAAACGGCCAGTCTCGGCGGCTATCGCATTGCTCGGCTGGCGGAAAACGATTTCGGAAACGTCGAGCGAGATGTGCGCGCCGCTTACGAAGCATCGCTAGAGGTACTGGCAAGACTCGGCGCGGAAATCGTGACGATGAAGATGCCTTGCGACTTTGACGATTTCGCGTCCATCGCCAGCGCCATCATGCTCGCCGAAGGCGCGGCCGAATACGGGGCCAAGGCACAGGACATGGCATTACAGGTCGACGGTTCGGTTCGTCCCCGTCTGCTGAAGGGAACAACCATTCCGGCTACCGAATATATAGAGGCCTTCCGCCAGCGCGATCATTGGAAACGCGTATTCCTGGATTCGATGCACGGAATCGACGCCATTCTCACGCCGACGACGTTGTCGACCGCCATTCCGGTGGCGGAAGTGGACCACAGCAAGCCGCCTGTCCGTTATACACGCGTGGTCAACCTGCTGGAGCTTTGCGGCCTGTCCCTGCCAAGCGGCTTTGATGCGAAAGGGTTGCCTTGCTCCATCCAAGTGATATGCCGGGGCGGTGACGAACATACCGCTTTACAAATCGGCATAGCGTACCAAACCGCTACTGACTGGCACACGCGCATGGCGCAAGTGTGAGCGACCAAGCGTAAATGATCTGAACAAAACCTGGGCCACTTTACCAATCCGTAGGAGAAAATAATGTTGAACCGTATCCGACGCAGTCTCCTGTTGTTCACGATGCTGGCCGCGACCGGGGCGTCCGCACAAACCTATCCGACAAAGCCGGTCAAAATAATCGTCCCGTTCCCGCCCGGCGGCAGCGTGGATATGGTGGCACGCATGGTGGGAAAAAAGCTGGCCGATACGCTCGGTCAGCCTTTCTTCATTGACAATCGCGCCGGCGCCTCGGGCAATATCGGTGCCGAGATCGCGGCCAAGTCGGTCCCGGACGGCTACACGATTTTCGTCACCAGTTCGGGCGTGCTGGCGGCAAATATGCATCTTTATAAAAAGCTCCCGTTTGACCCGTTCAAGGACTTCTCGCCGGTGATCCGTCTGGTCAGCCAGCCGAACATCCTGATGGTGCACCCATCCGTCCAGGCCTCGAATGTCAAGGAGTTAATCGCCCTGGCAAAGTCCCGTCCGGGAAAGCTGACCTTCGGCAGCGCGGGCATCGGCACCGGCCAGGATATTGCTGCCCAGCAGTTCACGATGATGACCGGCGTGGATGTCCTGCATGTGCCTTACAAGGGCGGAGCGCCCGCCCTGAGCGACCTGCTTGGCGGTCAGATCAATGCGATGTTCGAAACCTCGCCGACAGCCATTCCTTACGTCAAGCAGGAAAAACTCAAGGGGCTCGCGATCACGAGCGCGAAACGCTCCAAGCTGCTCCCCGACCTCCCTACCGTAAGCGAGGCCGGCGTCAGCGGTTATGAATCGGTGACCTGGATCGGCGTGGTGGCACCGGCCGGGACGCCCAAGGCGATTGTCGACCTGCTCAATGCTGAACTTCAAAAGGCGCTCGGCGGCGATATGGGCAAACAGCTCGCCGAGCTGAGCCTCGACCCGATCGGCGGCACGCCGAAGGACATTGAGGATGCGATCCGCAAGGATTCTGCCGATCTTGCAAAAATCATCAAGGCAGCCAACATCCAGCCGCAGTAAGCGCCGCTCTTTACCCGTCCGGAAGAGAAAATAATGTTGAACGGTATCCGACGCAGTTTCTTGTTATTGGCGATGCTGGCCGCGGCCGGCGTGTCCGCACAAACCTACCCGACAAAGCCGGTCAAAATAATCGTCCCGTTCTCGCCCGGCGGCAGTGTGGACATGGTGGCACGCCTGGTGGGCAAAAGGCTGAGCGAGACGCTCGGCCAGCCCTTCATTATCGACAATCGTGCCGGCGCGTCGGGCAATATCGGTGCCGAGATCGCGGCCAAGTCGGCCCCGGACGGCTACACGCTGTTGGTCACCGGGCCGGGCGTGCTGGTGGCCAATAGCCATCTTTATAAAAAACTTCCGTTTGATCCAGCCAAGGATTTTTCGCCGGTGATTCGCCTGGTCAATCAGCCGAACATCCTGATGGTGCATCCATCCGTCCAGGCCTCGAATGTCAAGGAGTTAATCGCCCTGGCAAAGTCCCGTCCGGGAAAGCTGGCCTTCGGCAGCGCGGGCATTGGCACCGGCCAGGACATTGCGGCCCGGCAGTTCACGATGATGACCGGTACCGACGTCCTGAATGTGCCTTACAAAGGCGGGGCGCCCGCACTGACCGACCTGCTTGGCGGTCAGATCGATGCGATGTTCGAGACCGCGCCGACGGCCATGCCCTACGTCAAGCAGGGAAAACTCAAGGGACTCGCGATCACGAGCGCGAAACGCTCCAGCCTGCTTCCCGATCTTCCTACCGTAAGCGAGGCTGGCGTCAGCGGTTATGAATCGGTGACCTGGATCGGCATGCTGGCGCCGGCCGGGACGCCCAAGGCGATTGTCGACCAACTCAACGCTGAAATTCAAAAGGTGCTGAACGGTGAGGTGGGCAAACAACTCACTGAGCTGAGCCTCGACCCGATCGGCGGCACACCGAAGGACTATTCGGATGCGATCCGCAAGGATGCCGCCGTATATGAGAAGATCATCAAGGCGGCCAACATCCAGCCGCAGTAACCGACGCACCCGGCGAGGGCCGCCTCAGCGACGCGGCCCTCGCATTTACCCATAAAAAATCATGCAATATGTTCGCCTCGGCACGAGTGGCCTCAAAGTTTCGCGCATCTGTCTGGGAATGATGACGTTTGGTACGCCGGCATGGCGGCCTTGGGTTATGGACGAGGCGGCCTCACGGCCCTTGGTTCGACACGCGGTCGATTTGGGCATCAATTTTTTTGACACGGCCGACACCTATTCCGGGGGCGAGTCGGAAGTAGTGACCGGCAAATTCCTTAACGAGATGTTTCCCCGCGGCCGACGCGAAGAAGCGGTGGTCGCCACCAAAGTATTCAACCCGGTGGACCTTGCATTCGAAGGAATGCCGGCCGCCGCCGCCACATTCTCGCGACGGCCGAACATGGATGGTTTGAGCCGGAAAAGGATTTTTCATGCGGTCGACGCATCGCTAAAGCGCTTGGGCACCGACTACATCGACTTGTACCAGATTCACCGCTTCGATAAAGAGACGGCGCTCGAGGAAACCATGGAGGCGCTGCACGACGTCGTGAAGGCAGGCAAGGTCCGTTACATTGGCGCCAGCAGTATGTGGGCGTGGCAATTTGCAAAGGCGCAGCAAGTGGCGAAAGAGCATGGCTGGACGCGTTTCGTGAGCATGCAGAATCACTACAACCTCACCTACCGCGAAGAAGAGCGGGAAATGATCCCTTTCTGCAAGGACTCCGGTGTCGCCCTGCTGCCCTGGAGCCCGCTTGCACGCGGCTTCTTGGCCGGCAACCGATCGGTCGGCGGCAGCGACCAGACGGCGCGAGCCAAGGCAGACGACACGGCCAGGAAATACTACTATCGCGACAGTGATTTCAAAGTCCTGGAAAGCCTGGGCAAGCTGTCAGAGGAAAAAGGGCTCAGTCGCGCGACGCTGGCCTATGCATGGCTGCTGCACAAAGGCGTGACTGCGCCGATTGTGGGCGCCAGTAAAGCATACCAGTTGGACCAAGCGCTCGATGCGGTCAACGTGACCCTTACTGAAGACGACATCCATCGTCTGGAAGCAGGATACGAACCGCACCCCGTGTTAGGGCATGTCTGAGAAGGTCACAGATGGAGAAAGCTTGCTGACGAAAACGATACCGGTTCCCGCGAGGGAAATACAACAATTGACAATAACCCGCAACCAACGGATTATTCGCTTTACCTGGTTTGTGATTGGTTGGAAATCCCAATATCCTTGCCGCGGACGCGCTTGACCGCGTCGACGGTTTTCCAACCGCCGCACTCACCTGAATGGCTTGTCACTGCCGACTTCCCATCGGCTGCTAAAATGAATCGGCAGCATGCGCCACCCACAACCTGACCGAACCGGATAGCGGATCGTGGCCGACCGATCTGTATTACCGCATGTCGCTGCCCCAAACTGGTGCTGCACTGCTCTACCACGCTGGCATACACATTGCTAGAAGCAGCCGTCGGTGCGAATCCGCGCGGCATTTTTTATATACGTCAGGACAGGGAGCGGTTCAAT
>DASYKE010000168.1:0-9001 GCA_035995725.1 Burkholderiaceae bacterium
ATTACGACCACGACCATGATTTCGATCAAGGTAAAACCGCGAGATGCAGCATGGGACAAAGTACGGCGAGTACTGGGGAAAAAAGTATTGCGCATAATAAATCAGGTCTTGTAGTTAACAAATGAGCTGCAAGTATAAAGCTCATTAGGGCTGGCATATAAAGCCATTGGATTGATAAAAATTAATCTGATGCAACGCCGGTTACTATTAAACCTTTCTCCGACGCCAAAAGTGCCGGAAAGTGCCGGAAAATATGTCTTTCTTTGCGGAAGGGTACTACATTTGCATAAATAAGACGGATAGCTTCTGCATGGCCGCAGGCAACTCCCCTTGTGCATGTCATGCCGGCAACCCCGATGCCGGGTCAAATCGCGACGGCAGACATCAGACATGTTTGAGCAGCGCCATTGCCGACCACGATGATTAACCATAATATTTTCCATGAATTGCGCGACCGGTGGATTGCAAAATCCGGGCAGCGCAATAAAAAAATAACAATTGCCTATCGTTATACGGTATGGTCAGCCTATTCCTGAATGCGGCATTTTGAATAACGGCCGAGCGCGCAGCACGCAATCAATAAAGGAGCTTATCAATGTCCCTACATCATGCCACCTCCGGCGAAGTGATCAATATTCGCCCGCTGGATGAAAAACTCAGAGAAGCGGTTTCCACTGCGCTGCTCAAGACAACCGATCTCGAAGTCATGCGATTGGTGCTTATAGCCGGCAAATGGATGCCCGAACACAAGGTCCCGGGCGAAGTTACGATTCAGTGCCTGGAAGGCGCAATCGAACTCGAGGCGCATCAGAAAATGCAAATGCTGCGCGCGGGTCAAATGGTTTATCTGGCGGGCAACGAACCGCATGCGCTACGGGCGGTGGAAGACGCTTCCGTTTTGTACACGGTATTATTAAAACATTCGTGATGGCACAAGCATCCTTCTTCGGAACATCAAGTCGATACCGGCTTGAGCTTCACAAATTTTTCGGGATACCCGTCCGGCCACCAGCATGGTTGAGGCGCACGGACTGATTGCTCCGAAAGTCCTGCTTGAAATCGAGGCAGACGCTTCTCTGGAACCTGAAGCGCCGGGCAATCATTAAGCTTTACGAAAATGGCCGGCAGCCATTTCCATCCTGTAGCCAATCATTTATGCAAAGCTCGGCAAGTCAATCGCGGGTCAGCGTCTGGTTGCCGCCTCTTCACGCGGATCGCGTGCCAGCAGCCGCGCCACCATGTCGCGCGGCGAATCGCCATCGAACAGTACGGCGGCCACTGCATTCGTAATCGGCATCTCAATCTGGCAATCCATCGCCAGCGCCCGCACTGCTTGCGCGCAACGCACCCCTTCAGCCACATGGCCGAGTTCGGCCACGATCGCATCGAGCGGCTTGCCTTGCGCCAGACCGAGGCCGACTTTGCGGTTGCGTGACAAATCGCCGGTACAGGTCAGAATCAAATCGCCGATACCGGTCAATCCCATGAATGTTTCCATACGGCCGCCCAATGAAGTGCCCAGCCGGGTAATTTCCGCCAATCCGCGCGTGATCAGCGCGGCACGCGCGTTCAAACCGAGCCCCATGCCGTCAATCACGCCGGTTGCAATCGCAAGAATGTTCTTGACCGCAGCGCCCACCTCCACACCGATCAAATCGTCGGTCGAATAAACGCGAATGGTACCGCCGGTACCGCCATGCACGGCACTGACAACCCGCTCGCGCAGCGAGGCAGTAGCGGAAGCAACGGTGAGTGCGCACGGCAGCCCGCGCGCGACTTCCTGCGCAAAAGACGGACCGGATAAAACGCCGGCGGCAACGCTGTCGCCGAGTATGGCACGCACGATCTGATGCGGCAGCAGATGGGTGTTTTCTTCAAAGCCCTTGCACAGCCAGACTATATTGGGGATCGGGCGCGATTGCAGCCTTAGCAGCAACGGACGCAAACCGGCGACCGAAGAAGCAATGATCAACAGAGAATCAGCTGCCCCGCCACCACCGGAAGCGACATGCGTTATCGCCGCGTCGAAATCCGATGTGACGCCCAATCTGTCAGGCAAAACGAAACCGGGAAAATAAGCGACATTTTCGCGCCGCGCCGCCGCGTCGCGCATCGCGCTCTCATCGCGCCCCCACAGCACGACGTTATGCCGATCCGACAGCGCTATTGCCAGTGCACTGCCCCAGGCACCGGCGCCCAGTATCGTGATCTTCATGGCTTAAATGCGAGCCTGAAACAGTTCATAACAGGCTCTAGACAGGATATCCATACATACCTTATTCACCCCAGATCTCGGCCGCCTTGAGATAACCCTCCTGGCCGTCGCGATGCCTGACCTTGACCCAACCGGACACGACCGGTTCCGCCAATTCGAATAGCACGTACCTGTTGGCGGTGAACACCACTGCGCTTTTTTCGTCAGCCGCCGCGCGTACCTTGATGTTCGGCACATTGGCCATGACGTATCGCTTCGGATTCAGCGCTTTCGATTCGATCCACAGCAGATCCCCGGCGACGTCCCGCACCTTGGTCCATTCGCCATAGGTCAGTACCACCTCGACCGGCATCTCGCGCGGCGCAACGAAGGCTTTCCGGCCTTTTTCGGAAGGCGCGTCGTAGAGTATCGCAGGAGCCCCGCCCACCGACTTGAATTCGATCGCGTGGGCGGTACCTGCTGCCAGCGGGAACAGGCATGCGGTGAAAGTAATCAAACGGGCGAATCTCATCGGCACCTCCGGAATTGAGCGTAATTGTGCGCTGCGGTGCGGATCCGTTCCGCCCGCACAGTTAAACGGCTGCGGTCGACAGCGGCAAGGACTCGCTCGGTCAATGCGCAGCCGCGGAACCGTCCGGCATCACGATACCCGAATTGCCTTGCCGTTGCTGCTCCGCGATCGCTTGCTGGCGCTGCTGGTAAAACACTTCGAAATTAATCTCGGACAAATGCACCGGCGGGAATCCTGCGCGCGTGATGATATCCGCAATATTGGCGCGCAGATACGGATACACGATATTCGGGCAGCCGATACCAAGCAGCGGATCGAGCTGTTCGGCCGGGATATTGCGCGCTTCAAAAATGCCTGCCTGCTTGCCTTCGACCAGAAACGCGATCTTGCCGTTGACTTTCGCGGTCACGGTAATGGTAACGGTCGATTCGAAAATACCCTCGGCCAGCGGTTCGGCGCCGACATCGACCGCCACTTCCATGTTAGGAGTTTCCTGCTCCAGAAAAATCGCCGGAGAATTGGGCTGCTCGAGCGACATGTCCTTCAGATACACACGCTGGATTTGAAACACGGGTTGCTGGTTTTCGTCTGCCATGATGCGCTCTCGATAAGATGGGTGAATGAGGACGGCGACTGCACCGTCCGCTGATGTTTTGCATGAACGCCGGATTGGGGACGATAGTCACGCGCCCTGAAGCAGGCTGTCGAGCTTGCCGAGCCGATCCAGTGCACTCAGATCGTCGAAGCCGCCGACATGGGTATCGCCGATATAGATTTGCGGTACGGTACGGCGGCCGGTTTTCTGCATCATTGCGGCGCGCTGCTCGGGTTCCAGGTCGATCCGGATTTTGTCGATCACGGCGACGCCTTTCGCCTTCAGCAGACGTTCGGCCATGACGCAATACGGACACACGCCGGAGCTATACATTAAAACACGCACGGTCATGATCTGCCCCTTCTCTATTTGGCCATCGGCAGCCCTTGCGCCCGCCAAGCTGCCAAACCGCCGTTCAAGGTATATACGTCATTAAAGCCGGCGTTCTTCAATTGTGCCGTGGCTTTCGATGATTGCGCGCCTGCCGAGCAGACGACAATCACCGATTTCGATTTGAATTTGTCGAGCTCGCCTACTCTTTTCGGCAATTCTTTGAGCGGAATATTCTTCGCTTCGCGAACATGGCCGGCGGCGAATTCGGTAGGTTCGCGCACGTCCAGAATCACGGTTTTGCCCTGATTGATCATCTGCGTCGCCTGCAGCAACGACACCTTGGTGCCGCGATGCTGCAAGGCTCGCCACAGCAGCGCTCCACCCGAAATGAGTGCCAATCCGAACAGCCAGATGTTGTCAATGATGAATTTCACGAGGTTCCAGTGGTTTAAGTCAATCCGCACATTATAAAATAGAAGAGGGAATACAATTCAAATCGCGATTTTCACCTCAACAATTTACTTATCCACATCTTATCTCCATCATGTACAAAATCGTATTGATGCGCCACGGCGAATCCACCTGGAATCTCGAAAATCGCTTTACCGGCTGGGTCGACGTCGATCTGACCGAGAAAGGCGTGGCCGAGGCAAGACATGCCGGCAAGCTGCTGCAGGAAGCCGGCTTCACGTTCGATCTCGCTTATACGTCGGTACTCAAACGTGCCATCCGCACACTGTGGGTCACCTTGGATGAAATGGACCTGATGTGGCTGCCGGTAGTGCATAGCTGGCGCTTGAACGAGCGCCATTATGGTGCGCTGCAAGGGCTCAACAAGGCGGAAACCGCGGCTTTGTATGGCGATCAACAGGTGCTGATATGGCGCCGCAGCTACGATACGCCGCCCAGCCCGCTCGAACCGAACGATCCGCGCACATCCTACGACGACCCGCGCTACGCGAAGCTGAAACGAGAGGAAATTCCGCTGACCGAATGCCTGAAAGACACGGTCCACCGTGTAATGCCGATCTGGAACGAGTCGATCGCACCGGCTATCCGCGCCGGCAAACGCATCATTATTTCGGCCCATGGCAACAGCTTGCGCGCACTGATCAAGTCGCTCGACGGCATCAGCGACAAGGATATCGTCGGGGTCAACGTCCCGAACGGCCAGCCGTTGATCTATGAACTGGATGCCGACCTGAAGCCGATCAGGAGTTACTATCTGGGCGATCCGGCAGCGATCGAGGCAGCGATGAAAGCCGTCGCCGGCCAAGGGAAAGCGAAATAAAGCTCCCATGCCGCTCGAATTCCCGGCTTCATCCCCCAATCCTTCTTCTGAAAAGAAGAGGGAAACTCATTGCAGCCTTCTCCCTTAGGGGAAAGGGATAGGGATGGGTTACCGAAAATCTCCAGCCGGCAGCCGTCCGATGCAGCGTAAACCATGGAAGATGTTCGCGGTGCTCGGAATGACAATGCTGTTTTTGAGCGGAGCGTCTGCCGCTCAGGCGGCCAAAATCACCGAACGCAGCAAGCAAAAACAGTTGGCCGAAACCGAACGCGCTGCGCTACGCCAGAAGCTCGACGCCCTCAAACGCGATATCAATCGAATCGAGGCAGCCAAAGACCAGGCGACTGACGCGCTGGCCTATTCGGAAGCGGCGATCTCGGACGCCAACCGCTCGTTACGCGAATTGGCAGAAGAACGGAAGCATACTGCCGCCAGGCTCAATGTATTATCGAAAGAACAAGCCGAGCTGACCACAACCGTCGATGCGCAGCATCGGAAAATGGCCGAATTGTTACGCAAACAATATGTCAACGGCAATGATGATCGTATCAAGCTTTTGCTTTCCGGCGATAACCCGAGCCGCATCAGCCGCGATCTGCTATACCTCGGCTATGTGTCGCAGGCGCAGGCCAAATCGATCGAAATGTTGCGCACCAACTTGCAGGCAGTCGAAAAAAACAAGGCCGACACCCAGAATGCGCAGGATGAACTGGATGAAATCGCGCAGGAAGAACGAACCCAGAAGGCCTTGCTGGAAAAAGAAAAGGCCAAACGCATGACGCTTTTGTCCCAGCTGTCGAATACGCTGGCAACCCAGCGCAAACAGGCCGGCAATATTCAGCGTAATGAACAACGGCTCGGCAGCCTGGTTGACAAATTGGCCAAATTGATCGATCAACAACGCAAGGCCGAAGCCGCCGAAGCTAGGCGGCGTCAGCAGCAGGCGGCGCGCGCCAGGGCCGAAAGGGAAAAACAGCAGGCGCTGGCCAAAAATCGGTCAAAAAGAACCTCATCGGAGGAGCGCAACAAGCCCAATGGGATCGAAAACGACAAAAATCCGTCGAAATTACTGGCACGCAATGAACTCACTCCCGAAGCCGATGTCCAAAGTGACGTCTTTGCGACGTCATTCAGTACGTTGCGAGGGAAATTGCGCTTGCCGGTGCGCGGTGAACTGGTGGCAAAATACGGCAGCAAACGGGGAGACGGAGCGAGCTGGAAAGGCTTGTTCATCCGGGCCGAAGAAGGTGCTGAAGTCAAGGCGGTCGCTGCCGGAAGGGTAGTTTTTGCCGAATGGCTGCGCGGCTTTGGCAATCTGATCATCGTCGACCATGGCAGCCAGTACATGACCATCTATGGCAACAACCAGGCCATCCTCAAGCGCGCCGGCGATGCAATCAAGGCCGGCGACGTGATTGCCAATGCCGGTAATACCGGCGGCAATGAACAATCCGGTTTATACTTCGAAATGCGGCATCAAGGCCGTGCGTTTGACCCGCTCGGGTGGGTAACTATCAGGTGATACATGGGCAGCAAATTAAAAAGCTTCAGTCTTATCGGTTTTGGCGTAATCGCCGGTATCGCGGCATCCATGCAATTCGATGCAATGGCGCAGAAAAATGCGGGGACGCCGCTGCCGGTTGACGAGTTGCGGCAGCTGGCCGATGTGTTCGGGTTGATCAAATCCGATTATGTCGAGTCGGTCGAGGATAAAAAGCTGCTGACCGAAGCGATTTCAGGCATGGTCGCGTCGCTTGATCCGCACTCAGCCTATCTGGACAAAAAAGCGTTCAAGGAATTGCGTGAAGGCACTCAGGGCAGGTTCGTCGGCCTCGGCATCGAAGTCGGCATGGAAGACGGATACGTCAAGGTCATTTCGCCGATCGAGGATTCGCCCGCGCATAAAGCAGGACTCAAAGCCGGCGATCTGATCACACGCCTGGATAACACGCCGGTCAAGGGTATGACGCTCGATGAAGCCGTCAAGAAAATGCGCGGCGAGCCCAATACCAAGATCACGCTGACCATTGCGCGCAAGGAAGAAGACAAGCCGCTGCTTATCACGATCATCCGTCAGGAAATCCGGGTGCAAAGCGTGAAGTCGAAAGTCGTCGAACCCGGTTATGCGTGGCTGCGCGTATCGCAATTCCAGGAACCGACGGTTGACGACATGGCCAAGAAAATCAATGCAATCTACGCGCAGGATCCCAACCTGAAAGGATTGGTGCTCGATTTGCGCAACGACCCGGGCGGCGTGCTGCCGGGCGCGATCGGCGTATCCGCCGCATTCTTGCCGAAAGATGTGGTGATCGTGTCGACCAACGGTCAGTTGCCCGATTCCAAACAGACGTTCTACGCCCGACGCGAATACTATGGTTCACGTGCAATCGGCGATCCGCTGGCGAAGCTGCCGGACGCAATCAAAAAGGTCAAGATGGTGGTACTGGTCAACACCGGTTCCGCATCGGCATCTGAAATCGTTGCCGGCGCGCTGCAGGATTACAAGCGCGCGACCATCATGGGCACGCAAACCTTCGGCAAGGGTTCGGTGCAGACGATACGCCAGCTATCCAGCGATACCGCCGTCAAGCTGACCACTGCACGCTACTACACGCCCAATGGCCGTTCGATCCAGGCCAGAGGCATCGTGCCCGATCTGATGGTCGACGAGAATGCCGATGGCGATGGCTTGAACGGCATGCGCTTGCGCGAAGCCGATCTGACCAAACACTTGTCCAACGACAAGGATAAATCCGAAGAAGCCAAGAACAAGGTCGATGAGCTGGAAGAAGCGCAACGGCTGGCAGCTCTCGAGAAAAAGCGCAAACCGCTTGAATTCGGCGGCAAGGATGACTTCCAGCTGGCACAGGCGATCAATCATTTGAAAGGCTTGCCGGTACAGTTGTCCAAGGTAAAAGTCGAGAGCAAGAAAGAACCGACCATCAATGACAAGAACGACAAGAAAAACGGCGATAAAAAATAACCTCAATTCGCGCTAAACTAAGGCCGCAGCAATGCGGCCTTTTTCTTTTGGAGCCGTTTTAAACGTCCTCTCTGCCAGCGACAGAGGACAGCTCGCAAATAAACAATCGACTCCGATAGGAAGCAGCACAAGTCTCCATGAACGATCTTCAGCTACTGCGCTACTCGCGCCACATCCTGCTTGACGACATCGGCATAGAAGGCCAGGAAAAGCTGCTGGCGGCGCGTGCGCTTGTCATCGGTGCCGGCGGCTTGGGCTCGCCTGCCGCGTACTATCTGGCCTCGGCCGGCATCGGCAGGATTACGCTGGTCGATAACGACAGCGTCGACCTCACCAACCTGCAACGCCAGATCCTGCATACCACCGAGCGTGTCGGTCAGCCCAAGGTGCAATCGGGCAGACAGGCACTGACCCAGATCAATCCCGAAATCGATATCGTCGCATTGACCGAGCGCGCCGAAGGAGAGCGCCTGAATGAATTGGTGCGGCAAGCGGACGTGGTACTCGATTGCAGCGACAACTTCGCCACGCGCCATGCGATCAACCGCGCCTGTGTCGCGAGCAAGGTGCCGCTGGTGTCGGGCGCCGCGATCCGCTTTGACGGACAGATTTCGGTATTCGATCCGCGCGACGGCGATGCGCCCTGCTACGCGTGCCTGTTTCCGCCGGACCAGCAGTTCGAGGAAGTGCAATGCGCGACAATGGGTGTATTTGCGCCATTGGTCGGCATCATCGGCACGATGCAGGCAGCCGAAGCGTTGAAGCTGGTTGTGCAGACAGGTCAGTCGCTGGCCGGACGCCTGCTGCTGCTCGATGCGCGCAATATGGAGTGGACCAGCATCAGGATTGCGCGCAACGCCGCATGCGCGGTTTGCGGGCATTAACGCCTCAGCAGAGCTTCAGCCGGTGCGTGGGCCGACATAACGCGGCACGCGCGCCGGAGACCCCGGTACGGAAACGCATTCTCCACCGCGAGCCATTCGGTCAATCAGGAATGGTGACAATGTTATTGGCAAATGTGATCCGGTCATTGGCAACGGGAGCTTGCCTGATCGGCGGCAAATTGGCAGCGC
>DASYKE010000169.1:0-5286 GCA_035995725.1 Burkholderiaceae bacterium
CGCACTCCAGCGGTTCCTGCGTGCTGGCATTGATTTCCTGGTGCGGCACATATGGTGGCACGTAGATGAAATCGCCGGGGCCGGCCTCGGCGACATATTCCAGCTGGTTGCCCCAGCGCATGCGGGCGCGTCCGCGCAGGACGTAGATCACGCTTTCCAATGCGCCATGATGATGGGCGCCGGTCTTTGCGTTCGGGTGGATGGTGACTGTGCCGGCCCATAGCTTCTGTGCGCCGACCCTTGCGTAATTGATGGCGGCGGCGCGGTTCATGCCCGGCGTTTGCGGCGTGTTGGTGTCGAGATTATCTGCGCGGACTACGCGCACGCCGTTGTCACGCCAATCCGGCTGGCTGTTGGTTTCGATCATGGTTCCCTCCGTCAGGACAAACTCATCGCACGCCCGGTTTCCGCAGCCGGAAAACCCCGTTGTCTTGGCCAACTGGAACCTAAAAAACGGCCGCAATGACACAAGGCGCAATTGGCCCCCGTCTGTCTCAGAATAATAAAAGACATAATAATAGCAAGTGTCTGCCAAGCGCTGCAAAAACTGCGGAGGTTGTAACATTCGTGCCGCAAGTGAGGTTTTACTGGGCATTTTTGCGGTATAAAGTGTCATGGCAATTTTGCACCATATATCGACTCCCCTCTCTCTCCTGCGTCATAAGCGGCTACCGATCACGGTATGGGCAACAGTATTTGTCGTTCTCGTCTGTTTCTTGCCCGTTGCCATTGATGGCTGGCGAACCTGGACAATGCGTGAAACCCGATTGCAGGAAGCGGAAACTGCCACATCCAATTTGGCGCGCTCGCTGGCCCAGCATGCCGACGATACGATCAAACAGGCTGATACCGTACTGGTCGGTCTGGTCGAGCGGGTTGAGGTGGGCGGAATGAGTTTCGCTTCGCTGGGCCGGCTGCATAAGCTGTTAGTGGCGAGCGCCGCAGAATTGCCTCAGCTCCATGGACTATTTATCTTTGATGAAAATGGGTACTACGCTGTGGATTCGCAGCAAACCGGAGCGAAAGCCTTCAACAACTCGGATCGGGAATACTTTGCATTTCACCGCAGCCATCCGGATCGGGGTCCGCATATCGGGCCACCAGTGCGCAGCCGGACAACCGGCGCGTGGATCATCACGGTGACACGGCGGATTAACTATGCCGACGGCAGTTTCGCCGGAGTTGCGCTGGCCACGATCAATATGGACTATTTCAGGAAGTTTCACAGCAGCTTCGACATTGGCCGTGACGGAGCCATTTTCCTGGCACTGAATAACGGCACCCTGCTCGTCCGTCGCCCTTTCAGCGACGCTGTTATCGGGGAGAGCATAGCAGGTGGCATGCTGTTCCGCGATTACCTTTCAAAGACGCCGGTCGGCACCGCCATGATCACGTCGGTTGTTGACGGCGTTGAGCGGCTGTACGGCTATCATCATCTGGAGCGCTATCCCCTGGTACTCGCCGTCGCCCTGTCAAAGGACGAAATTCTCGCGGATTGGCGCAGAGAAGCTTACCTGCATTCGATCGGAATCATGGTGCTGGTGCTCGCACTCGGCCTGCTGGGATACCGCCTGGTCCGCCAGATCGGACTTCGCGTGCACGCCGAGAAAGAGTTGCTTCGGGCGCAGGGTGTCCTGCAGACGCTCAACCAGAATCTGGAAGAACTGGCACTGCAGGATGGTCTCACCGGACTCGCCAATCGCCGCCAGTTCGATATTGCGCTAAAAAACGAATTCAGACGGGCAGTGCGGGACGCAAGCCCGTTGGCCCTGGTGATGATCGATGTCGATTGCTTCAAGCAGTACAACGACATCTATGGCCATCCGGAAGGCGACGAATGCCTGCGCAGGATCGGCCAGGTGGTCAAAGCGGGCCAAAATCGTCCTGGCGATTTATCCGCCCGCTACGGCGGCGAGGAGCTTGCTGTGCTGCTTCCCAACACCGACATGGCGGGAGCGGTCGCAGTAGCCGAAAAGATTCGCGGCGCGATTCACGATTTGAAGATCGAGCATTCCGGTAACCGGGGCGGTCTGGTAACGATCAGTGCCGGCGTCGATGCTTTCGTGCCAGGCAAGGGCAATACTTCATTGGAACTGATCGAGGCTGCGGACAAAGCACTTTACGCAGCCAAATCAGGCGGGCGCGACCGTGTTTGTTCCGACATCAAGTCGAAACTGGCGTAGCGTATCCGATCATGGCCCCTGAATACCGGGGCAGAGATGTATCTTTCAACGAAGAGGGCTAACGACAAACAGAAAAATAATTTGTCTTTCGCCTTGTACGCCGCCAGTCAATGATAGTGCGACCAGCTCCCCTCGGCAGAAGTCACATAGGATTCAACCGCGTCCTTTTGCCCTGTCGCATGGCGCATGATCTCGCCGCATTTGCATATGCCCTGGTAGGGCTGAATATGCGAGCATGCAGATATCTTTTGCAAAAATACCTGCACCGGCTTCGAACATTTTTTGCACTTGAACGTGAGCGTGCGAGATGGTTTGTTGCTCATTTTTGTCCGGATTGGAATGGATAGACGCTCACCGCACAAATGCCAGGCGCGCGTCAAGGATGGCGCGATACGTTGCAAACACATGCTAGAGTTTAACAAAAATCTTAAAGCTTGGTGATTTCCGAAACGCTGGGCCCGACTACCAACGGCCATATCTGGGTCATTGGCGAAGCACGTTCGATAGCGGATGAAGTAGCGGTATTTCTCACTTAGAATCACACCAGCCGATATTCAATATCGATGCATAACCCGTTAGGTATTTCTTGAAGCCGATTGACACCCCTGCCCTATCTTCGATGCGTGCCGAAAACCGTTTCGACGCGCTTCTCGCATGGTACTTCGTGATCATATGGGGTTCCGGCTTTCTGGCGAGCAAGACGGGGTTGCAATATGCCGCGCCTTTTACCTTTCTTTCGCTGCGATACATCTTCGGAATAGTCTGCCTGATCCCGTGGCTGGCTGTTTCACGTCCCAGATGGCCGACCGGAAAACGGGAGTTTTTTCACATCTGTATCGGCGGACTGCTGATGCATGCGATCAATCTGGGAGGCAGCCATTATGCACAATATCTCGGCATGTCGGCCGGCGTCACCGCGCTGATTCTGGCAACGCAGCCCTTGTTGACTGCCGTGTTTGCCCATCGAATGATGGCGCAAAGACTGGCTGTTTCGCAGTGGCTCGGCGTCGCGCTCGGGCTGGCCGGGGTGATGCTGGTGGTCTGGCACAAAATCAACATATCCGCCGTGACGGTCGCAAGTCTCGTTGCGGTCGGCATCTCGCTCGCGGCAATCACCACGGGCACGCTGTATCAGCGAGTCTTTTGCAAGACCGCAGACTTGCACAGCTCCGCGCTGATCCAGTTCGTCGCATCCTTGCTGGTAGTGGTGCCACTGGCGTGGACCATCGAAGGGTTCGTTGTCCGCTGGAGCTGGGCACTGATTCTTTCAATCATGTTCGTGGTGATACTTGCATCGATCATGGCGGTCAATGCGCTTCATATCCTGATGCGGCGCGGACATGCGACCAAGGTGACAAGCCTGTTTTTTCTGACACCGATTGTCGCGGTATTGCTCGAATGGGCGATGTTCAATGTCGTACCTACCTGGCTGAGTGCAGTCGGAATCGGCATCACATGTGCCGGTGTCGCACTGGTTTCGGGACGCCGTACCGCATAAAAATACGGAACAGCCATAGCCGCGGTTTCAGTAATGAGATGAGTGAATTTTCTGGCCACAACGCAGCTCTGTTTCCTGCTGGGACAGGCTTTTAATTGCCTTTATAGTCAAACCCATGCCGAGCCGGATTCCAGTACAGTTAACTTCTACCGCAGTGCGCCGGCCATATCGTTTTTTGCCGAGGTGACTTCGGGCGTCCCTTAAGAGCTTGCAGCAAAATGAGGTCGTCGCCGGCATGCGCGCCAGACCTGCTGCTATTTCCCTCTTCCCTAAGCAAACCAGTGACAGCAAGGCTTCCGGGCAATTAAAATGAACGATAATTCGCCGTAGACCTTTGATATTCTGGTACATACTCTTCCATCTGCCACGGAAATCATCATGTTAAAAAACCTTGTCCTCATCGTAGCTCTTTGCGGCACAGTGGCTTCCGCGTGGGCGCAGACTTCCGCCGCTTGCCCGTCAATTCTCGACCAGCGCTTCAAGCGCCTTCAAGACGACGCGCCGCAGGACCTGTGCAAGTACGCAGGTTCGGCGGTGCTGGTGGTGAACACCGCTAGCTATTGCGGCTTCACCAACCAGTATGAAGGGCTGGAGAGTCTGTATTCAAAATATGGCCCGAAGGGTCTGGTGGTGCTCGGCTTCCCTTCCAATGATTTCGGTAACCAGGAACCCGGCAACAGCAAGCAAATCGCCGATCTCTGCTTTAATACGTACGGTGTCAAATTTCCGATGTTCGCGAAGACCACGGTTGTCGGCCAAAATGCCAATCCGCTCTATGCAGCGCTGGCAAAATCCAGCGGAACAGCGCCGAAATGGAACTTCCACAAGTATCTGATCGATCGAAGCGGCAACGTGGTAGGCAACTACTCGAGCCGGATCACACCGGATGACAAACGCCTGGCCGCCGACATAGAGAAGGTACTGTCGCAACGATAGCGACATGCTTTCGGTTGCTAAAAAATAGGGAGCCGATTGCTGTTTTCCCCGCATGGGAATTATTTCCTGACGAATTATGCGTCACAAGGGCTGGGCATCACACGCACGGACGCTGCGCTATCGTCCTGCCGAACTTGGGCGCATCCCGGTCAGTCGCTTCTGGCGACCAAGTCATTCGAAACGCTCATCCGGCGATCAGCCCCGATTCTTCCATTTTTCGTAGCAGTCCAGGCCGCAAAAGTACAGCAGATAGTCCGTTGCCTCTGGAACGATTGCTTCGGACTTGGGGATTTCCTTGTGGCATACCTGGCATCGGACGCGCTGCACTTTGATCGGTTTGTCAGTTGGAATCATGGGACTTCTTGTAATACGACGATATCCAGCTTGCTTTATAGATTAAAAATGACGGATTACAGGACGCTGCGAAATGCCGGCAGCGATGCGTGACCATTTTGTCCGGTTAGAAATGACTGCGGCAAAGCGGTAACAGCCGACATCGATTTCAAGATCTGCCAAGCAGAGGAATGGAAATATGTCGTTATAAAATATATTTCTAACTGATATGACGGGCTATATCTCACTCTAAGCCCTGCGCTCGCGCAAGGCTCTTTATCCCGGCGTCTACTGAATAAGAACTTGGTGCGCAAATTCGCCGGGTCAAGTTCCTGT
>DASYKE010000170.1:0-3583 GCA_035995725.1 Burkholderiaceae bacterium
GAATACTAATTAACCGCCAGGGAGGCCGTTATGGTGAAGTATGAATTTTCCATCAGGAATCGGGAAGGGCAGAAAATAGAAAGCCTTGTGATAGCCGGGGTGGATCAGCCGGATGCGGAGCGCAAGCTGCTCCAGATGTACCGTCACTGCGAAGTGCTGAGCTGTACGATAAAAACCGGCGGTCCGAAACTGAAAGGCCAAGCGAATTCGCTGGAAGATATTTTGTCGTTAATCTCTCACTGAAGCACGCCGCTCGATAAAGCCGTCAGCCAGCAGCTCTTCCAGCAGCTCGTCGTAATCGTGTGCACCGCGACCCTCGGGGTCATGTTCGAACACTGTCTTGTTGTAGGCAGGGCTTTCCGCCAGGCTGACGTCTTCTGCAATGCGGGTGCGGCACACTTCCTCGCCGAATCTCTCTTCCAGCATGCGTAAAATGTCCCACGCCATGGTGCGGCGCCCGTCGAAGCGGGTCAGCAGGTAACGCCGCTTGATACGGCGTTTCAGCACCGGCTCCAGTGCTTTCAGGGTTTTTTCAATCTGGAGCGCGCCTTTGGCGGACAAGTGATCGGCCGCAATCGGGACGATCATGGCATCGCAGGCGAAAATCGCATTCAGCGACAATACGCCGATCATCGGGCAGCAATCAATGACCACCGGCCTGTCGCGATCACCGATGTTTTCCACGCGCAGCGCGGTGTTGAGCCGATTGACGACGTTATAGCTTTTACCGAACAGTGTGTCGACTTTCGACAGCTCCGTATGCGAAGGAATGATACCGATGCCGCTGGCCGATTCGCGTACCAGTTCACGTACCGGCCGGTTGCGCTGGAACAGGCTCAGTACCGTGTCGTCGCCGGAAGAAACGGTTATGCCGCTGACGCCGCTCAAGTGCGCTTGCGGATCGAGGTCAATGCCATAGGGCATGCGCCCGCGGCGCGCCAAGGCGGCGGCGAGGTTAAGAGCGGTGGTGGTTTTCCCCACGCCGCCTTTCTGATTGAATATCGCAACGGTAGTCATGGCTGCCTTAAACCCTAACGGGAATAATCCGCAATCTGCAGGAATGGCAAGCAAGCCAGTCGCCGCGCCCGATAATGCCGGATAAATCCGCGTCGACCTTTTCAGCCATCCCAGCAATCGCTTTCTTATGTGCAATGTTACTGCAGATGCAAGAATAACAGCTAGCGGGCTAGTGTTGCATAATTTGTTATAGGTTCGTCGGAAATGCGAAACATCGGGATTGTGCTGCCCGCATTTGCGCAGCGCCTGGATATTTCGATAATGCGGAAGGATTAGCGCTGGCCGAGCGTGTGCATCAGCATCGGCACTTCAGCGGCGATTTCGCGCGCCAGGTAGCCCAGCGGGCCGATGCGGGCGGCGAGTTGTTCGCCGGCGCGGGCGTGCAGCGCGACACCCCAGGCGCCGGCCTGTTCCAGCGATGCGCCGCGGGCGGCGAGACCGGCGATGATGCCCGCTAGCGTATCGCCGGAGCCTGAAATTGCCAGACCGACATTGCCGCCGTCGTGTCTCCATAGACGCCCGTCGGGCGCAGCGATAAAAGTGGCCGCTCCTTTTAGCGCCACCACTGCGTTCCAGCGGCGTGCGGCAACCTGAGCCTTGGCGCATCCATCGGCCTCGATGTCGTCCTTGCCGGCACCGCTCAGATGCGCCATCTCGCCGGCGTGCGGCGTCAGTAGTACGCTTGCATCGAATCGGTCCAGGAACTGCCGGTGCGCAGTGTGTATCCGGGAGCGCGTATTACCGTCGACCGCGCCGTCGAACGCAAGGTTGGATTGATCAGCACCGCACACTACGCCCATCGCGCAGGCGTCGAGTATCACTTTCACCCCAACCAGCTTAGGCAGCAATGCAAGAACGAAACCGCATATCGCCGGTTCATCCTGCATGCCGGGTCCGATCAATACCGCATCGATTTTCTGGGCCAGGCCATCGAGTCTATCGGCAGCCGACGCTGCGATGCCGCCTTCGGTCGTTTCCGGCAGCGCGATCACACGCGACTCCGGAATTGCCAGCGCCATCAATTGCGCGACGCTGGCGCCGGTGGCGATTGTCAGCTTGCCGGCGCCAGCGCGTAACGCGGCGCATGCCGCCAGTATCGCCGCGCCGGGCATTTCGCGCGAACCGCCGATGACCAGAACGCGGCCGCGCTCTTCCTTGTCACCGTCGGCCGACGGCATCGGCAGCGGCCACCGGCGCAACGCATCGGTGGTTAGCAGCGTGACGCCGGTGTCGGAAGAGTCGTTTTGCATCTGGAATATGTCAAGTTATGATTTGGGCGCAGCCGGCACGTCCGGTTCGGCGGTAATCGGAGCGCCCGCTTCCAGCAGCGGGACGACAAAATTGATCAGGCGCGGAACCAGCTTGCCGTTCCTGCCGCGGGTCGCATCGAATTCATATGAGGTGACCGCACAGTTCGGTATGTCGCCCGCCCGATCAAGGGAAAGAACCTGTTGTTCATCCATCCGTTCAAGCAAATAGCGAAAACAGTTGACGGTCACTTGGTGCGCAACGATCAGTACACGTTCGCCGCGGTATTCGCGGATGACGGTGTCGAGCATACTGCGCAGGCGCAGAATCACATCGCACCAGCTCTCGCCACCGGGCGGACGAAAATAGAATTTGCCGACATGCGTACGCTGTTCACCGAGTTCGGGATATTTCTGGACGATGCCGAACCTGGTCAGACGATCGAGAATGCCGAATTCCTTCTCGCGCAAACGCTCGTCGGCAATGAACGTTACCGCATCGGGTTCGATACCGGCATCATCGAGTATGCGTTGCGCGGTGGCGCGTGCGCGTGCATATGGAGAAAACAAGACCACCGTCGGCCGCTGCGGTTCCGGCATCCGGCCGAACCATTGCCCGAGCGCCCGCGCCTGCTGCTCGCCTAGCGGGGACAGAGGCACATCGACGTCACGTGTCGCAATATCGATCAACGGCAGGCTTGCGGCCTCCGCCTTGTCGCGTGCGACATTGCCTGCGCTTTGTCCATGACGCACAATCCACAGTCGTTCCGGCCATTTTCTATCCGTTTGTGCTGGCATTGCATTTTTCCAATTCCATTAACTGAGATGACATGTCCGGCTTGGCAAAGTTTCCCGATATAGCGTGGAGCGCACGGTTTCATTGTCCTTACACAATGGTCTGCAATGCCGCATCGGGATTTCCAATGCGCATTTGCAGTGCTTTTCTCTTCGCGTTTTCCTACAGCGTATTCAGTAGCTGTCCTATAGCATGGAAAAAACCTCGCTGTTAACCTTTGTCGCATAGGCATGATCCTTATGCCGTCGGTGTTGATAAAGGAGATGAAAATGAATTTTCTGATCTGGATCGTTGTTGGCGGCATCATCGGCTGGCTTGCCAGCCTAGTGATGAAAACCGACGCGCAACAAGGCATGTTTCTGAATGTAGTGGTCGGCATTGTCGGAGCATTGCTTGGCGGATGGCTGCTTGCACCTCTGTTGGGTACAGGAACCATCAATCAGAACGACTTCAGCATTTCCTCGTTGTTCGTGTCTTTCCTGGGCGCATTGGTATTGCTGATGGTGGTTAACCTTCTTCGTCG
>DASYKE010000171.1:0-23382 GCA_035995725.1 Burkholderiaceae bacterium
CAAAGGCCAGATTGGTGATGAAGATGGACATCGTAAAGCCAATGCCGCCCAACAGGCCCGCTCCGAAGATGTGGCGCCAGTTCAGATCGGCCGGAAGCCGGCACACGCCGATAGTCACGGCAAGAAAGCTCAACAAGGTAATGCCGAGCGGTTTGCCCAATACCAGGCCGCCGATGATGCCCGCACTATTGGTGCTTAGCAGGTCCCGTTGCCATCCCGAGCCAATCACAATCCCGGTATTGGCCAGGGCGAAAATCGGCAAAATGATGAACGCAACCGGCTTGTGCAGGAAGTGTTCCAGGCGATGGGAAGGGGACTTCTCGTCCTCAGCCCTGGCGGAAAACGGGATGGCGAACGCAAGCAATACGCCGGCAATGGTGGCATGAACACCGGACTTGAACATCAAAAACCACATCAAAGCGCCGGCCAGCAGGTAGGGAAACAGCGACATCACCCTGAATACGCGATTGAGCACGGCCAGCACGGCCAATACGGCGAGCGCACCGAGCAAATAGGCCAGGGAAAACTGTGCGGTATAAAACACGGCAATCACGATAATTGCGCCAAGGTCGTCCATCACCGCCAGCGCGGTCAGGAAGACCTTGAGCGATGCAGGAACCCGGCTGCCCAGCAATGCCAGAACGCCAAGCGCAAAGGCAATGTCGGTCGCCATTGGAATGCCGGTTCCGGCCTGTGTCGGCGTGCCGGCATTCAACGTGAAATGAATCAATGCCGGTACAGCGATGCCGCCGATTGCGGCAAAAATCGGCAACAGCGCATTTTTGAAGTTGGACAGTTCGCCGTTGTACAGCTCGCGCTCCAGCTCCAGGCCGACAAACAGGAAAAACACTGCCATCAGCGCGTCGTTGACCCAGTGTTCCACGCTCAGGCCGGCAACCTTGACATGCCAGAAATCCAAGTACGCCGGTCCCAGCGGTGAATTGGCAATGACAAGCGACACAAGCGTGCAGAGGATCAGGAAAATAGCGCTCGACTTCTCCGACTCGAAAAAATTGGTGAATGTCCTGGAAAGCGTCGTCTGAATATCGGCCATGGTTTTCTTTGTTGTAAGGCAACACTGAATGATCATTATGAGGCAGTTGCTCTCTTTCCCGACAATCAGCAGGGCAAGGCATTTTCGAAGCCGCATTACCACAACATATTTTTTAGCACAAAACATGCGGCACGCCCCTGAAATTCGCCTTTAAAAAAATACCTGCAGATGTCTTTAATTGCATCTTTGCCAAGCTTGAGCAACTGAAATGGAAGATCCTTGCTTTCCGATAACATTATGCTAAACTAATAGTTCGATACCTAATGATTAGGGGGCTTATATTTTGCCGACTATTGAAGAACGGTTTTCTACGGCATTGCATAAAACTGCACGCTCCTGGCGCCAGGCTTTAGACCGCCGTCTGAAGCATCTGGGCGTGGGGCAAGCAGGATGGATGGCAATTGCCGTTATCGCCAAGGCCAGTCATCCCTTGTCGCAAACCGAGCTGGCTCACTGGCTGACCCTCGAAGACCCAACCGTAGTGGCGATGATTGACCGGTTAGTAAAAGCCGGATATGTATCGCGCGTACCATCGCCAACCGATCGACGCGTCAAACTGGTTGTCTTGACCACGGCCGGCAATGAGCTTTACGGCAAGGTAAAAACCGAGGCGGATGCTTGCCGTGCGGAATTTTTGGCGAATATCGACGCGGACAAGTTGCGCGCGGCCACCGAATTGCTGGAAACGCTGCAAGCAGCCGCCGGTGAATCGACCCTATGCTGAATCGGCCATATGAGCAGTAGCGCATCAACCGGCACCACCAACAGTCCCGACGCCGGCATCAATCGCCGCATGATCACCATTTCGATCATGCTGGCTACGATTATCCAGGCGCTCGACGGCACCATCGCCAATGTCGCCTTGCCGCATATGCAGGGCAGCCTGTCGGCGTCGCAGGACCAGATCACCTGGGTACTGACGTCATTCATCGTCGCGGCGGCAATTGCCACCCCGTTGACAGGTTGGCTGTGCGATCGCTTTGGCCAAAAAAACATATTCCTGGTTTCCATCGCCGGGTTTACCGGCGCATCGGTGTTATGCGGCATTTCCGGCTCGCTGGCGCAGATTGTCGCGGCCCGCCTGCTGCAAGGCGTATTCGGCGCCGCACTGGTTCCTCTGTCGCAAGCCGTTCTGCTGGACATCAACCCGCGCGAAAAGCATGGTTCCGCCATGGCAGTGTGGGGTATGGGAGTGATGATCGGTCCGATTCTCGGACCGACGCTGGGCGGCTGGCTAACCGATAGCTATAACTGGCGCTGGGTATTCTTCATCAATGTGCCGGTAGGCTCCTTGGCTTTTTATGGCATCTGGAAATACATACGGCAGGTTCCCGCTGCGCGGAGCATGAGTTTCGACATGTTCGGCTTTGCTACCTTAAGCATTGCCATCGGCGCGCTGCAAATGCTGCTGGATCGCGGCGAGCAAAACGATTGGTTCTCCTCGCGCGAAACCTGGATCGAAGCCATCGTCCTCGCGATGAGCCTCTCTTATTTCATCGCGCATACTGCATTGCGCCCGGCAGGCAAGTCTTTCTTCGATTATCGATTGCTGAAGAACTCCAACTATGTTACCGGCCTGTTATTTATCTTCATTGTCGGCTTGGTGTTGTTTGCGACCCGTGCGCTGACGCCATCCATGCTGCAGGGCTTGATGAATTACCCGGCGAAGATCGCCGGGCTGGTTACCGCTCCCAGCGGTTTCGGCACCATGATTGCAATGATGATCGTCGGTCGCCTGGTCGGGCGGGTGGATCTGCGCGTGCTATTGGCAATCGGCTTTTCCATTACCGCATTCTCGTTGTGGCAGATGTCTCTGTATACACTGACGCTTGCAGAGAGCGATATCGTTTGGCCGGGCGTAATCCAGGGGATCGGACTTGGGCTGGTCTTCGTACCCTTGAGTGCAGCCACTTTCGCCACCCTGTCGCCCGCCATGCGCGCCGACGGAACCGCCATCTACAGCCTGGTCCGCAATATCGGCAGCAGCATTGGCATCGCCCTGGTACAAACTTTATTGGTGCGTAACACGCAAATCGTTCATGCATCGCTGGTCGAGAAAGTGACCACTGCCAGTCCTGCCTTGCAAGACTCAGCGATTGCCTCTGTCTACAACCTGGCTAATTCGGGGGGCTTGGCAGCGTTAAACGGCGAGATCACGCGGCAGGCATCAATGATCGCTTACATCGATGATTTTTGGCTCATGTTTATTCTGACCTTGGCAGTCATTCCGCTTTTGTTTCTCATTCGACCGCCCAAAAAAAATGTGCCGGCGACCATAGATCATGCAGCGATGGAATAACCCCATGAATCATCCATTTACGTGAACCCGCCTCTCATCGCGAGAAATTCCAACTGTGCATAAATCAAAAATTTTTACATCCGCCAGCCTGTTTGCACTCATGCTTGTCATCGCAGGCTGCGCCGGCATTCCCGCCGACCGGAACATATTGCCGCAACAGGATATGGCACGCGCCCAGCTCACGGCAGACATCAAACTGGCACACGACGGGTGGCCGGACAGGCAATGGTGGGCCCAATACGGCGACCTGCAGTTGAATGGTTTGATCGAACAGGCGCTGGCAAACAGCCCGACACTGGAAGTTGCCGCTGCCCGCATCGGGTCGGCGCGGGCCGTGCTGGCATTCAACGGTGCCGATAAAGGGCCGAACGTGAATTTCAATGCCGCCGAAAGTCGTCAACGCTATTCGGCCAACGGGCTGTTTCCGGCGCCGATCGGCGGCAGCTATTTCAACGAATCGACCTTGCAGGTGCAAGCGCGTTACGACTTCGACTGGTGGGGCAAGCACCGGGCGCAAATTGCCGCCGCGCTCGGCGAAGTCAACGCACGCCGCGCCGATTACGCGCAAGCGGAACAGGTATTGGCGGCCGCGATCACGCAGAGCTATTTCAACCTGCAAAGCAGTTGGGAACGGCTCGCAAACATGCACAAGAGCGTCGCAACGCAGAGCGAACTCGTGGCAGACAAGGTCAAGCGCATCGCTCATGGTGTAGCTGCCATCGATGAACAACGCATGGCTGAAACCGAACTCAGTTATCTGAACAGGCAAGTCGCGCAGCTCGACGCGCAAATTGCAGCAGAACGAGAAGCGCTGCGTGCGTTACTGGGTGCCGACAGCAATGCGCTGGCCGACCTGAAGCAGCAACGGATTGCTGACATTCCGCACACGTTGCCGTCAAGGCTCGGCATGGAGTTGCTGGCGCGGCGCCCCGACCTGCAAGCGGCGCGTTGGCGGGTCGAAGCTTCGCTAAGCCGCATCGAGGTGGCTCAAGCGGCGTTTTATCCGGATATCAATCTGACTGGTTCTATTGGTCTGGACGCTCTTTCGCTGAACAATCTGTTCAGTGCGGGCAGCCGCACTCTGTTCATAGGCCCGACGCTGTCCTTGCCATTATTTGACAGCAAACGCCTGGAGGCGCTTCTCGGAACGGCACGCTCTGAACGTAACGAGATGATCGCCGACTATAACCAGACTATCTTCAACGTGGTGCGTGACGTGGCGCAGCAAGGCGCAGCCTTGCAAGGCATCGAAAGCCAGATGAAGCATCAGGCCGGCGCCATGCAAGCGAGTAACGAATTGCTGCGAACGGCGCAAGCAAAATTCAAACAAGGGCTGGCAGAGCGCGGCACGGTGCTGGCTGCCGAGTTGGCCCTGTCAAAACAACGGGACGCGGAGCTTCAACTTGAAAATCAGCAGTTGATCGCGGAAGTATCGCTGATCAAGGCATTGGGCGGCGGCTACCGGACGGACCCGACCGGCACGGACGCTGCACTTACCCAGCTATCAAAATAAACGGAACATCAGCCATGACGATCGACAATCAAAACATACCGGATTCCAATAAGCGCAAGTTGGTTTTACTCGGCATTACCCTGCTTTTCATCCTTGCGGGGGGCGCTTACGCTATTTATTACGCGCTTGTCTTATCGAAACAGGAACAAACCGATGATGCTTACATAGGCGGAAACCTGGTCACGCTGTCTTCGCAAGTTGCGGGCAACGTGCAGGAAATACGGGCCGACGAAACACAGATGGTAAAAGCCGGCGCGGAATTGATCAAGCTCGATCCGGTTGATGCCGATGTCGCCCTTGTCCAAGCTCAAGCACGCTTGGGCGCGACGGTTCGGCAACTGCGAGAGCGCTATTCCGGCGTCGCGCAATATGATGCAACGATTGAATTGAAGAAGCTGGGTTTGAAAGACGCCACGGATGATCTCGAGCGCCGGCTTCCGCTGGCGGCTGACCATACCCTTTCCGGCGAAGATATTGCACATGCCCGGCACGCCGTGGAAAACGCCAAAGCATCGCTCGACGTAGCGATCAAGCAGGCAGATGCTGCCCGTGCCGGGATCGCAGGCGTCAGTTTGGCGAGCCATCCGGGCGTGCTGGCGGCCAAGGCCGATTTTATGCAGGCATGGCTTGCCGTGCGTCGTAACGCGATCCTGGCACCGGTGTCGGGCTACGTCGCCAAACGCAGCGTGCAAGTCGGAGGCCACGTAACGCCTGGCACGCCCTTAATGTCGATCGTGCCTCTCGACCAGCTTTGGGTCGAGGCCAACTTCAAGGAGTCCGAACTTCAGAACATCCGCGTCGGGCAGGCGGCGAGCGTGGAAGCGGACATGTACGGCGGCAAGGTCGCATATCATGGCAAAGTGCTCGGCCTGTCGGCGGGTACCGGCAGCGCATTCTCTTTGCTGCCGGCGCAAAATGCGACCGGCAACTGGATCAAGGTGGTGCAGCGGGTGCCGGTGCGCATTTCGCTTGATGCCAAAGAACTGGCGGAACATCCGTTGCGGATAGGGTTATCGACCGTAGTCACAGTGGACACTCACCAGACGGATGGCGCAACGCTTGGCGCGTCGACGCCGGTTGGCGCGGTGTATTCAACTCAGGCGCTGAATCAACCTGTGCAGGAAGCGGAATTTGCCGCCGAAGCAATTATCACGAAGAATCTGCACTGAGCATGATTGCGCGGCCTCAGTCCGTCAAACCGTACTGCGCTGTCCGATGGAATCGTCGCTGACGCAACAATGCCAGTCCACGCATTGTTGTTCTTGATTCATTGTTGTTCTTGATTTTCATGTCTTCCTTTCGACTCCGGGTTGACGATCTGCTTCGGCTTGATCGCCGGCCTTTGTCTTTATAACTCTGCGTGCAGCCTCGGACTATGCGCGTGTCGCGACGGCCAATTTTGCCTCAGGCAGGTACCCAAGCAAGTCAGTTGGCCCTACGCCCCAACCGGCAATAAGCCAGGAAATCCGGTATTTCACGCTTGCCGACGGTTGCAAATTCAGGCGTTTTTTTGAATCGCAGATTAAATAACCGATATTCAAGACAACTAAACCATTAGTAGCGCAAGGTTAGGAATATTCCTAGAAAATTCAGGCGTTTTTTGAATCGCAAATTAAATAACCGATATTCAAGCCAACTAAACCATTAGTAGTGCAAATTTAGGAATATTCCTAAAGATTGTTACATCGCAAGGTGCTCTAATGTCACATTTTTGTGGCCACCGGGCATTATGCAAGCTTTTGATTCACTGTTTCTCCAAGTCAACGATCTAGCCAATATTTCCGCCTTCAGGGTACAACTCGTCCTGATGATCTTCCAAAACCTCTATCCGCTCAGGGATTCGCTTGATCACTGGGAAAAAGACCATTTTGGAAATGCAATCAATTCGCTTGCACTGAACGTGGATTCAATGCGGCAGCCAACCACTGCATGGCTTCGCCTGTGTCTGATCGACCTTGAAAAAGCGTTGACGCCAAAAGAAGAACGCAACGATCGCTATTTTCGTCCGGGAGCAGAGGCAGATGCCGCGGACCGAAGCTACGAACAACTTGTGGCAACACTCGACTCCATAGGCCGAAAAGTCGGATTACCTCTCGACTGGCGCTCCGAAATCCAGAACCGCAAGGCTTGACCAAATAATATTGACTTGATTGTCTTATTGGCAGGTCAGGCGGGCAATCAGCGCCATCTATCTACTCACAGCAGACAGTTTCTTCGCTACCAGCTCACTTCCTTCTGTTTTGATAAAAAATGCCATTTTTCAATAATGAATATTCCATTGGCTATTCCAGAACTTGAAGTGCACTACAGATTGATGTCTGAAGGAGGTTTCTTATACGCACATATCATAGCCATCGGAGGCGATAATCCGCGTTGGGAGAGATCCCGCGCGCAGGCAATTGACGATATCGAAAAGAAGCATTGCAGGTATTACGTGCGAGGCCATTCGCCATTTTCAAAAATATATCTTCATGTAGCGAAACCGGATTGGCATGACCGGTCGACGTGGTATTTAAGGACGTCCTCGGACAGCATATTGGACCACAACCTTCTGTGGTTACCAAGCTACCCGAATAATCGAAAGACGTGAGCCGCCTTATTCAGGACGCAACACGATTAGGTAGTTTAAGCGACACACTGCAGACAAGCACCGCTATCAAGTCTTTTACACCCTTGTCTGCAGCAACCGGGAAATCCAGAATTTCCTGCTTTTTAACGCCTGCAATTAGCAGGCGTTTTTTTCGAGCTCGACGAGCTGATAGCGACCGTCGAGGCAGCATGCGCGCGGGCCTGTAGTCGAAAGTCCGGTTTTAGCAGAGCTGCATCATTCGCGAAAGGCCGGGCCCAGCCATTGCAATGTTCAACAGGACGGAAGCATATGGCAAAGTTTACTTGTAAATATCATTACATTATGTAGAATACTCTACATGAATACTAAAATTGATAAATGGCTTCTTCTGATTGCGAGCCTGCCGTCCGCTGGAACCACGCCTAGAATGCGCCTTTGGCGTGGCATCAAGGCACTTGGCTGCGTCCCTCTTCGAGACGGCGCTTATCTGTTACCTGACGGCAAAGAGCATGCCGCGGCTTTGGTAGAACTATCGGAACAGACCAATTCCGAAGGCGGCCAGGCGTGGGTAGTGGATGTATTGCCTCGGTCGCCGGAAGACAGTGCCGCATTTACCTCCCTGTTTGACCGTGCCGGTGATTACGCCGAGCTTGGCAGCCGGCTGAGCCAGGCCCGCAAGGCCCTGGCTGCCCAAACCCCTGCCGAAGTCGCAAAAACGGTCAAACGTCTGCGCAAGGAGCTGGAAAACCTTCAGCGTATCGACTTCTTTCCAGATGATGCGTCTGTCGCCGCACAATCCTCCTGGGCCGACTTCGAGGAGGCTGCCAATGCAATTCTTTCGCCGGACGAACCGCATGCCGAAGCTCGATCGATTCCTCGGCTGGATATCGACAATTACCAAGGCCGCACGTGGGCAACCCGGCGCCATCTGTGGGTCGACCGGGTCGCGAGCGCCTGGTTGATACGGCGCTTCATCGACCGGAACGCAAAGTTCCTGTGGCTCGCCAGTCCGGCCGATTGCCCGACGGATGCGTTGGGATTCGACTTTGACGAAGCAGCATTCACGCATATTGGCGAAAAGGTGACGTTCGAGGTGCTGCTGGCAAGTTTTGGCCTCGAAGAAGACCGGGGTCTGGCAAAGCTCGCTTCGCTGGTCCACGCGCTGGATGTCGGTGGGGCTTCGACTGCGGAAGGAGCCGGCTTCGAGGCAATCCTGTCCGGAGCCAGGTCCCGGCTGAACGACGATGCGCTGCTGGCCGAGATTGGCGGCGTCCTCGACTCGCTGCACGCCCATTTCAATAAAGAGAGCGCAGCATGAACCACGTAAACCACATGAGCGACTCCGCATCCTCGCCTCGTTATACCCTTTGGCAGATGGTTCTGTACATGCTCCGGCTCGGCACGCTCGGCTTTGGCGGCCCTGTAGCGCTCGTAGGCTACATGCACCGCGACCTGGTTGAGGAGCGCCAGTGGATTAGCGAAGCAGATTACAAGGAGGGACTCGCACTGGCACAGCTTGCTCCCGGCCCGCTGGCCGCCCAGCTCGGCATTTACATGGGCTACGTCCATTATCGGATTCTCGGCGCCACTCTTGCCGGCCTGGCCTTCGTCATTCCGTCGTTTCTGATGGTGGTTGCCCTTGGCTGGGCCTATGTGCGGTTCGGCGGACTGTCGTGGATGCAAGCAGTCTTTTATGGCGTAGGCGCTGCCGTTATCGGCATCATCGCCATGAGCGCCAAAAAGCTCACACAAAAGAGCGTAGGGAAAGACAAGCTTTTGTGGGCAATTTATTTGCTGCTGGCTGCAGCGACGGTGATAACGGAATCCGAGGTCGCATGGCTGTTCATTGCGGCAGGCGTACTGGTATGGCTGTTGCGCGCGCCGCCCAGGTGGCTGAGCAAAGGGAGCCTCAACGCAGCAGCCTTTGCGCAGCTTCCCATGGCCGGTAGCGTCATTGGCAGTCTGGACATATCGCTGCTGACGCAAATCGGGATTTTCTTTGCCAAGGCCGGCGCATTCGTCTTCGGTTCGGGGCTTGCAATCGTGCCCTTCCTGTACGGCGGCGTCGTAACCGAATATCACTGGCTGACCGACAAACAGTTTGTCGATGCCGTGGCGGTCGCCATGATTACACCGGGACCAGTCGTCATTACGGTCGGGTTCATTGGTTATCTGGTTGCCGGGATGTCCGGCGCCACAGTCGCAGCGCTGGCTACTTTCATTCCATGCTACCTGTTCACCATTATCCCTGCGCCTTACTTTAAAAAGTACGGCAAGCTGCCTGGCGTCATTGCTTTTGTGGACGGCATTACTGCGGCCGCAATCGGCGCCATCGCCGGATCGGTGATCGTGATTGCGAAGCGTTCGATCATCGACATTCCGACCGCATTGATTGCGTTGGCGACGGTGACGTTGCTATGGAAATTCAAGAAACTGCGAGAACCTGTAATCGTCGCTGCAGCAGCAGTGCTTGGTTTAATCATCTATCCGTTATTGAAATCATAAACACGGGACAGTCAGAACGATCATAACTATGCCAATACCTATTTCTGGTAAAGCCCTTGCAGACGCAATCCAAAGTTCTGCAATACCGCAAGTGATTGATGTCCGGCGTCAACCTGTTTTCGATGCAAGTCAACGGATGATCGTGAATGCCGTTTGGCGCAACCCGGAAGAAATCGAAGACTGGATTTTCTCGCTGGATGCCGGTCGAAGCGTAATTGTTTATTGTGTTCATGGCCATCAGGTCAGCCAAGGCTGTGCAGAACGACTTGAACAAGCAGGCTTTCACTCCAATTATCTTGAAGGCGGCTTCGAGCAGTGGACTGGCGAAAACTACCCGACGATCACCAAATAATATAGGAGCTCATCATGAAATGGATTACTCGGGAACGACCAAAAATTGACCGAATTGCCTGCCCTTGGCTGATAGCAAAGTTCATTGATAAAGAGCCAGAGTTTCTGTATGTGCCAGCCAAGGAGGTGATGGCGGTGGCCGCCGATACCGGCGCGACCCCATACGACATCCCAGATGTCGAGCTGTCGCATGTCGGTGAGTTGTGCAGCTTTGACGCCTTCCTGAAGAAGTACCAGCTCACCGATCCAGCGTTGGCGCAACTGGCCGTCATCGTACGCGGCGCCGACACGTCCAGGCTTGACCTGACGCCCCAATCGCCTGGGCTATATGCGCTTTCGCTGGGATTATCGCAAGTGTTTTCAGACGATCATGAAATGCTCAAGCACGGCATGGTGATGTATGACGCCCTGTATGCCTGGTGTCGCCACTGCCAGGCGGAGGCCCATAACTGGCCCCCTGCAATGAACTGATGCTTTTTCCCCTTCTTCCTCACGGAGATTGCCATGACACATTTTATGTTCTTCCGCCGTTTGGGCAGTGGAAGCGACTCAAATGCCTCCGTAGCATCGTCGAGTGATCCTGCACGCGTTGTTCCGGCGCGCACCCGGATGCTTTTAGAAGCGCCGATTGTTCCGACGCTCCTGCGGCTGGCGGCACCCAATGTACTCAACCTGCTGGCGATCGCTGGATTGATCACGTTCGACGGGCTGTTCGTCGGGCGTCTCGGGCCGGATGCCTTAGCTGGCATTTCGCTCGTCTTCCCCTGGGTGATGCTCATGCAGCATGGGGCGGCGAGCGGCATGGGAGGCGCGGTCTCATCGGCGATAGCCCGCGCGCTCGGCGCCGGCCAGAGAGAGCGAGCGAACGATCTGGCGACTCATGCTTTTCTGCTTGCGCTGATGCTGTCGGCGCTCTTTTCAGTTCTCATGCTGCTGGCAGGGCCGGTCATCTATCGATGGATGGGCGGGCACGGAGCGATTCTCGAAGCGGCTGTTGCCTATTCGAACGTAGCGTTCGGCGGTGTGCTGTCGATCTGGATGCTCAACCTGCTCGGCAATGTCGTTCGCGGGACCGGAAACATGGGGTTGCCCGCCACGGTCATCGTAGGAAGCGTGCTTGGCCACGTCATTATTTCGCCAATGCTGATCTTCGGTATCGGGCCAATGCCGGCGCTCGGAACCGCGGGTGCCGGATGGGGGTTGGTAACTTCATTCGGCGTGGGAAGCGCCGTGCTGTTGGCATATCTTCGAAGTTCGCGTTCTCTCGTCACGCTGTCTTTCCGTGGAATGCGCTTGAAGCGGGAACTTTTTGGCGAGTTTTTCCGCGTCGGCGTGCCTGGAATGATCAACGTCGCGATCACGAATATGACTGTGATTACTCTGACTGGCGTAGCAGGTCACCTGGGCAGGAATACGGCGATCGGTTATGCGATGGGTGCACGCCTGGAATACATCATCATTCCGTTGGGGTTCGGCTTCGGCACCGGAATTGTTGCCCTGGTGGGAACAAACTGGGGTGCGAAGCAATACGCCCGTGCCCGGGCTATTGCCTGGACGGGCGGTGCGGTCCTCGCGGTTGCCTGCGGAGCAGTTGGTTTGTTTTTCGCACTATTTCCACGGCTGTGGATGACTATTTTCACCGGCGAGGAAGAAGTCATTCGCATCGGCGTTTCCTATTTGCGGCTGGTCGGGCCGACCTATGCTCTATACGGATTTGGAATAGGGCTGTATTTCGCATGTCAGGGGTACGGCAAGGTGGTGTTTGCGGTGGTTGCAAACGGAATCAGGCTTCTTCTCGCCGCGGGTGGGGGTGTCATCGCAATGTTTTGGATGGGGGCTGGAGCAGCGGGAATTTTTGCGGCAATTGCATTGGGATTTGTTGTGTATGCCGGGCTTACGAGTATTGCATTGTCGCGAATCAGGGTCACCACGCAGGCGAAAGGAGGCGGGTCATGAAATGTCGCTATTTCACAAATAAGCAACTAATGCGCGACGGCGCATTGTTGATCGTGGTCGGTTCCTTTTCGTTCGCATCGTGCGCATTCTCGCAAACAGTCAATTTTGATATGGACAGCGTCGGTAAAGCACCGTCCGGCTGGGTTTGCGGTGCGACAGGAAAAGGCGCTCCTCGCTGGGCCGTTGAAACCGATGCGACTGCGCCCAGCCATCCAAATGTCTTGAAGCAAGACGGTTCGGCCACTTTTCCATGGTGCGTCAAGGACGACAGCGTCATGACCGATGGAACAGTGGAAGTGAAGTTCAAGCCGATTGCCGGCAAGGAGGACCAGGCCGGAGGACTGGTCTGGCGCTGGAAGGACGGCAATAACTACTACGTCGCCCGGGCCAATGCGCTGGAAAACAATGTCTCGCTCTATTACACGGCGGACGGGTCGCGCAAGACCATTGCGTACAAAAACGCGCCGGTCGCGCCGAACGCATGGCACACTCTACGGGTCACATACAAAGGTGATGCAATTCAGGTCTCGCTTGACGGAAAAGTCGCTATCAACGCGAAAGACCGCCATATTTCCGGGGCCGGCAAGGCAGGCGTTTGGACAAAGGCTGACAGCGTAACGCTGTTTGATGACTTCAGTTACGCCGCAACGGTGCCATAGATGCCCTTGTTTCGCGCAATAGTCCAGAGGACGACCGAGAAGCGCCCGATATCAGGCGCCAGGCGCGTCTGGACCGGTTCGCGGTCCGAGCGGTCGCTTCGTTCTGCGATCTTGCTCTCCTTGTTGCCGGCGCAGCGCTTACAGCGTTGCCAGGTATTCTTCGTACTGGTCGTACATGCCGCCAAAGCCCTGCTGCATCGACGCGTGCCCGGCCAGGAAAGTCTGGCGTTCCAGTTCGCTCGCATTGATCGGCTGCGAGCGCAGCGTGAGCGTGGTCTTGCCGCCCTGCTCTGCCAGCGTCGTGGTGATGAGCATTTCGAGCGGCCAGCTCGGGCTCATGGGATTGCGCGTGCTGTTGCCCTGGGCATCGGCAAAACCGTTAATGAACACGATGCGCTCGGGCGCGGTGATCTCGCGGTACTGGAACTTGCCCCACATGTCGACGCCGCCGGGGAATACCATCCGGTAGTGGAACACGCCGCCGGCACGCGGCTCGTGCCTGGCAACCTCGATCGTGCAGCCCTTGGGGCCCCACCATTTTTGCAAGTGCTCTGTCTCGGTCATGGTCTTGAATACGAGATCGCGCGGCGCATTGAAGACGCGCGTGATGACGAAATCGACATTGGTGTCAGGGCTTTTCATTGTTCTGCTCCTTGGTTTGAAGTTCGATGAGATAGTTCTCGAGCCGATCGAGGCGCTCGTCCCAGAATTGCCGGTACTGTTCCATCCAGCCGGTGGCGTCGCGCAGCGGTTGCGCCTCCAGCTTGCAAGGGCGCCACTGCGCCTGCCGTCCGCGTGAAATCAGGCCGGCGCGCTCGAGCACCTTAAGGTGCTTCGTGACGGCAGGCAGACTCATTTGAAAGGGTTCGGCCATCTCGGTAACCGAGGTCTCGCCCGATGCCAGCCGCGCGAGGATCGCCCTGCGGGTCGGATCGGCAAGCGCCGCGAACGCGGTACTGAGGTGATCTTGCTGCATATAAAACCTATTGGTTAATTAACCAATAGGTAATTTAGTAGACGGGCGGCGGAATGTCAAGCGTTTTCCGTTTCATGGGTGCGCGCGCTGGCGCCGGCATTTTTCACGGCGGCAACACGCGTGCGACAACACCCAGGTTCATTTGCCGCGAGTCCGCAGCCTAAGCGGTAACGCGAGGAGCACACATGGCTGCCATACCCGCACCGCCTCCGAAGCGAGCACGGCCGCGCCGAGGCGCCGGCCAGCATATCTGCCTGCATGTTTTTGACCAAGGGGCCGCAGGGTTATTTCTGGGGTTGACGGAGTGAAGCCTGGAGACGATAGGGGCAATGCTCGGGAAATGAAAAGAGCCCGGCACATGGCCGGGCTCTTTCATCGACTGAATCCCGGATCGATCAGGAACCGGTGCGCTTGAACACTCCTGCCCTCGTCAAGAGCTCTGCAAGAAACGGATCGGGGTAATTAGTCTGAGTCTGCACAGTCATGGTACATGTGGCTTGCTGGCGACAAGATTGATCAGGGTTTCCTCTCGTTCACGGGGAGGTTGCACTCCAAACCATTTTTCAAGCAAGCCCAGATCTTCCCGGCTCCACCACAGGTAAGGATAAGAGATCGATTCCGGCGGTACGCTAAAGCCAATAGCACGAATGAGCGCCAGATATTCAGGCGCCGATTTTTGCACCTCCATTGGATGGCGGAACAATAGCCTGATGATCCACGAATGGATATAACGCCGGGTTGATTCTGCAAACAACAACACGCCGCCGGGCTTGATCACACGAAAAAACTCGCGAATAGCCTGTTCCTGATCGATCAAGTGATGAAAGGTCTGGTGGCAGAAGAGCAGATCGACACTATTATCCGGAAGAGTCAAATGTGCGCTTGAGCAGTTGATAAATTCAACCGGCAGTCCTGAATTGGCAGCCTCCGTTGCAGAGGCCTCAAGCATTTGCGGATCGATATCCATGCCGATCAGGCGTTGCGGCGAAAAATGATCATTGAGCTTGCTGAGCGAACGCCCCCAACCGCAGCCAACGTCCGCCACCACGGGATAAGCGGGCTGTCGATCCGGAATCAATCGCACAAGGTCATTTATGGCGCAATCCAGCACATGAACGGTCCAGGTATCGGTTTGCAAAAACCATTTACCGAATGCCGATTCCGGAACATGGGGCTCCAGTGGAGCCATCATCGTTGATGTCTTCATAAAATTCCCCTTCGTGCCGTCTGGCATTCCAAAACTCCGAGCGCCTCAGATACGACTGATCAGTTGTGAAACAGAGGCTGATGGGCGCTCTAACGAATGAAAGGGACTTCCCCGTCCCGAGCGAGCGGTGAGCTAACCTGCGAGCCACAAGGCGCGAAGCGCCGACGTGGCGAGTCAGGTTGGGCGACGTGTTAGAGCTCGTAAATCGCATTCATTTTTCTGCTTCTGCAAGCTGCATTCTATAGCACAGACAGAAACTATTAAATTCCTGGACTGAACCCTTTGCGAAAGACTCAGCAAGCTGCTGTTTACCTTTTTCGCAGTCAGCTGAAATCTGCTCAGGTGTGCTCGAAACATCTGTGGGCATTAGCCGGACTCAGTCTGCATTCGCAAAGATCGAGGCTGAAAAGGCAGCATCATTAATATCACGGTTGCCAAAGGTGCTTTATAGCTCGGACGTTGTATTAATGGAAAATATTATAATTGAGGAAATACATTTGTTACAACAAGGAAATATGCTATAGCTGCTGCGGAATGTATTGAAGTTTTACCCGGACAGTGGACGGGGCGCCACGATGCATGGATTGTCCCCTTCCCGGCAATCAAGGATGCGCAGCATTCAGCACACATGCAGACGCACGCCAGACCCGATTCAATTTGGAGTATGGAACTGAGGGGGACCTCAGGGATAGATTCCTATTATTCGCTAAAAGAGAAAGGCCCCGACCGGGGCCTTTCCTTTATGTCAGCAGCATGACGTGCTGCTTTGCCGAACCGCGCTATTTTTATCGCTTTACACGCGTATCAGCGGCACAGATATCCCAGTCAGAATACCAGCCACCGCCAGTACCGTCATGATCAACAAAACGATGAAGAGCACGCGCACGATTTGCCCAATCGGCGCCGGTAACGGCAACATACCGATTAACCACCATATCAATCCAAAGACAATCAGATACACAATCAAGTTAATTATTAAGCTCATTTTCTCCCCTTGGCGCGATCAAAAAAATCGTCATGCCGACCTGCTTTGCCTGCAGATTGCAGTTTCTATTCTTATTCCTGGACAGCGACGAAATCAGCAGGAAGCCTGGATGCTGCAGGCGCCCAGCCGACAATGGCCAATGCCGCGCCTGCGCAGAATAAAACGGTTAAGGCAGCTGCAATGATTAGACGCAACGAAGAAAAATTTGTGGTGACGGATAACATCGCGGATTCCTGTAATGGTTGGACTTTCTCAAACACACCGCACACTGCTGTGGCGGCAAAGCGGATTCTGATATCCCGCTCAATGTGAAAATTGTCCGCTTTCACTCCCATCAGCTCTGTCCGCCAGCGTACATACCGGCCACATTATTTTTTTGAATCAATTCGCCTGCGCCCGAAGGCTGTGGCGTTGGCGTTGCATTCCCTTCGGCGACCAACGGGAGTGCAGAGCTCACATTCCCTGCGGTCATACTTCCTGCGCCGACCAACGGGAGTGCAGAGCTCGGCTGTGCACTTCCTTCGGGCGGAAGTCCTCTTGGGGGCGCTCGAATAGCGCAGACGCGCCTGCAAGGGCAGCGACCTCAGAATTATTTTGTTGGATCTTCTTGATTTAGCGGCGCCAGCTTTGCTGGTTTCTATCCAAAGATGACGCCGATCAGCCAATACTCTGTTTAGATCGAGCGCACTTTAGACCTGATTATTTCCTCCACATCGCCAACCAATTCCTGCACTTTTCCGGTGATTTGTTTATTCAGCCCTTTAATCTGCTGTTTATCATTTCCAACCAATTTACCTGCTTCTTCTTGCACTTTACCGACGATATCTTTTGCAGCGCCTTGAATTTGGTCTTTGTTCACGGTGTAACTCCTGATTAAGGTTTTATAAATTAATTTCTGGTACGCGGAATACTTGCGCCGCTGCGCACGTTTCTGCGCACAATTGTTTCCGGTGCAAATTACAATTTATAGCTACTAATACAGCGGAGCGTCTTGATTCGCTTCGATATGCGCTTTATAGATACCGAAGGTGTCGCGCCCCAGATAACTCATATTTATTCTCCTGTTAAAAACATTAGAGTGCGCCTGTCACCAGATCGAGTCTGTTCGGAACCGAACTTAGGAAAACAGAAGGCGCTGTTAAATTGGTTCGCTGTTAAATCGGTTTTTAATCAGCTTCAACCGAGGTTTTCAAGCATCGTGTTAGCGCTTATTTTCTTCATGATTCATCAATGCAAGCAGCGGATGCGGTCTTTCAGGTGGCGTACCGTCGTCCCGATCTCTGCGAGAAGCGGAGCAAGAGCGAACTGATGCTGACTCCATGCCGGCACGGGCCGCTAATGAACAGCTTCTGCCCACCGCGAAAATTAACAATCGGATTAACAATCGTTAACGAACTGCCAACCCAGTCTTAACCCGCCATCGTGCAAAGTACGACTGCAGCTCTTCACAAACCTGCGGGCTGCGCCATTCCTTCTTTTTAATGAAGTACACGACGGAAACGAAATCGTTTTTATTCCCGCCGTTCTTGCGTTGACGCTGCCCTTCCCGGCGTCATCGTCAAGGGCTGCAACGATTCTCGATCCACTCAGACAAATCGCGCCGGACAATGGATTTTCTTTAAGCGCAACCGAGAGGTCATCAACACTTTTCTCAATCATATGAATACCGATCTCCAAACGGCCCGATCCAGACTTTCCTGCAATGCCTCCCTTGACGCCTGACTTCCACCAGAAACAGACCATGCCACTTCCCCTCCTTGCGCTGGCGCTAAGCGCCTTTGCCATCGGCACGACCGAATTCATTATCATGGGTCTGCTGCCTGACGTCTCGCGCAGCCTCGCGGTGTCGATCCCGGCCGCCGGCTATCTGATCAGCGGTTATGCAATGGGAGTAGCAATCGGCGCTCCGATCATGGCGGCGGCGACTGCGGCACTGCCGCGCAAGCGAGCGCTGCTGATATTGATGGGCATCTTCATCGTTGGCAATATGATGTGCGCGCTTGCCGCCAGCTATGGTTTCCTGATGTTCGCGCGCATCGTCACCGCGCTTTGCCATGGCGCGTTCTTCGGCATCGGATCGGTCACCGCCGCCAGCCTGGTGGCACCTAATCGCAAGGCGTCGGCGGTGGCACTCATGTTTACCGGGCTCACTCTTGCCAATGTGCTGGGCGTGCCGCTCGGAACTGCCCTTGGCCAGCTCGACGGCTGGCGTGTGCCGTTCTGGGCTGTCGCCGTGCTCGGCATCCTTGCGTTGGCCGCACTAGCGTATGTGCTGCCGGCACAGCGCGATCAAGAAAAACCGGACCTGCGCCGGGAGTTTAATGTGCTGCGCAGCGGCGGTATCTGGATTGCACTGACAACCACCGTACTGTTTTCGGCAGCAATGTTCGCGCTCTTCACCTATGTCGCACCGTTGCTCGAGCAAGTCACGAAGGTGACGCCTCGCGGCGTTACCTGGATTTTGTTCCTGATCGGCGTCGGCCTGACTGTCGGCAACTATTTTGGCGGCCGGCTGGCCGATTGGCGGCTCGGTGTCGCGCTCACCGGTATTTTCACGGCAATGGCGCTTGCCTCCGCCGCGCTTCGCTGGACCAGCGGCACGCTGCTGCCGGCCGAGGTGAATCTGTTCGTGTGGGCGATGGCTGGGTTCGCTTCGGTGCCGGCTCTGCAGATCAATGTGATGGCGTTCGGCCAGGCAGCCCCGAATTTGGTGGCGACGCTCAATATCGGTGCTTTTAATCTCGGCAACGCGCTGGGCGCGTGGGTCGGCGGCCAGGTCATTGATCACGGTTTCGGTCTGCAAGCCGTGCCGCTGGTTGCCGGCGCACTGGCCGTTGGAGCGCTGATGGCAACCCAGGTATCGATTCGTTTCATGAAAAAAGCGGCGCTTCATGCGCCTGTTACTTCCCCTGAATATTCGTAATCAAAGGCGGCCAAAGCGGCGCTGGTCGAACTCCAGAGAAATCCGGCGGTCATGTACAGGAAAGCCATCGTGCACGCCGGTATCCAAGCAACTTGAAGCAACTTGCAACACGCGCCGTAGATCAACCATCTGAAAGGAACCATCACATGAACACCCGCACAAATTCCTCCGTAAAAACACGCCGGCTCGGCGCCAACGGCCCTGTCGTTTCAAGCATCGGCCTAGGCTGCATGGGCATGAGCGACTTCTATGCCAATCGCGACGATAAAGAGTCCGTTGCCACCATTCACTACGCCATTGAGAATGGCGTCAACTTCCTGGACACGGCAGATATGTATGGCCCCTATACCAATGAAGAGCTGGTTGGCAAAGCCATCAAAGGCAAACGTAACAAGGTTTTTCTGGCGACCAAATTCGGCATCGTGCGCGACCCGAGCAACGCGGCTATACGCGGGGTCAACGGCAGCCCTGAATACATTCGCACATCGGTGGAAGGCAGCTTGAAGCGGCTGGAGGTAGAAACCATCGATCTTTATTACCAGCATCGCATCGATCCCAAAACGCCGATCGAAGAAACCGTCGGTGCGCTCGCAGATCTCGTCAAGGCCGGCAAGATCCGCTACATCGGATTGTCGGAGGCATCGCCACAAACCCTGGAGCGTGCACACAAGACGCATCCGATCACCGCGCTGCAAAGTGAGTATTCATTATGGACACGCGATCCCGAGCAAGGCGTGCTTGCCACTTGCCGCAGGCTAGGCATCGGCTTTGTTCCGTACAGTCCGTTAGGGCGCGGCTTCTTGACTGGCACGATCACGAAACCGGAACAGTTCCCCGAAGATGATTATCGCCGCCACAGCCCGCGTTTTCAGGGAGAAAATTTCGCCAAAAATCTGGCGCTGGTGGAAAAGGTGAAAACGCTGGCGGGACGTTACCGCTGTACGCCGGGCCAATTGGCGCTGGCGTGGGTATTGGCGCAGGGAGACGACATCGTGCCGATCCCCGGTACGAAACGACGCAGCTATCTGCAAGAAAATATAGCGGCGGTCGATCTGAGGCTGAACAGCGAGCATCTGGCCGAACTGGATGCGATTTTTCCGGCGGGAGCAGCAAGCGGCGCAAGGTATGTCGAAGCAGGCATGAAGATGGTGAATGGATAAATAGATAGTAAATCATTGACATGAGGCGAGGACCAAGGATCGCGGCTGTCGTACTGGCCGGCATAGCAGCCCTGCTGGCGTTTGCCCTGTTACTGTTAACCAACCTGGACTGGAACCGCGCCAAGCCCTGGCTTTCGGATAAGGTCGGCGCTGCCACCGGGCGCGCATTTTCCATTGACGGCGACCTGTCGATGAACTGGCAGAGGCCGGCGCAGGAACAGACCGGCTGGCGCCGCTGGGTTCCATGGCCCCATCTGCGCGCGAAAAATGTCATGCTCGGCAACCCCGACTGGGCCACGACCGGCCCAGCCATGGCGCGCATCGAGCAGATCGACTTCACCATCAATCCGTTGGCGCTGCTGCAAAAAACCATCCGGGTCCAGTCCGTGATCCTGACCGAGCCGCGGCTGGCGCTGGAACAGGACAGGAAGGGGCGGAACAATTGGACCTTTCCCAAGAAGGACAGCAAGTCGGCATGGCAGTTCGACCTGCAGGACCTGGCCATGACGCGGGGCACAGTGCGCTATGTGGATCCCGCAAAGCGCGCCGACATCACCGCGCGCGTCGATACGCTCGACGACGGCAGCATAGGCTGGAAGTTCGGCGGCATATTCAACGATGAAAAGCTCAGCGGCGGCGGCAAGACCGGAGCCCTGCTGTCGCTGCAGGCGAGCGGCGTACGCTATCCGGTCGAAGCGATGCTCAAGATCGGGCAATCCACCATTTCCGCCAAGGGTACTCTGACCGATCCGGCGCATCCCAGCGCTCTCGACGTGAAACTCGACATAGACGGCGCAAGCATGGCCGACCTGTTCCCGCTGGGCGGCGTGCTGCTTCCCGAAACACCCAAGTTCTCGACGGAAGGCCGGGTCGTCGGCACGCTGGGACGCGGCAATATCCGCCTGCGCTATGAAAACTTCAAAGGCAGGGCCGGGTCCAGCGACATCGGCGGCACCCTTGAATACGTTCAGAAATATCCACGCCCGCTGCTGCGCGGCGAGGTCGTATCGAACCGCCTGAGCTTCAACGACCTGGGCGCGCTGATCGGCGCGGGCGGCAGCAGCAACAAGCAGAAGACCGGCCAGGTGAAGCAGCCACCCGGCAAGGTGCTGCCGGTATCGCCGTTCAAGATCGACCGCTGGGGCAAGATGGATGTGGAAGTGCAGTTCACCGGCAAGAGAATCCTTCACGGCGAGACCTTGCCAATCGAGAACCTGCATGCCAACGTGCGGATGAATAATGGCGTCCTGTCGCTTGCACCGCTCAATTTCGGGATCGCCGGCGGCGACCTGGCGACCGAACTGTCCATCGACGGACGCAGCAGTCCGGCCAAGGCCAAGATGAAAATTTCGGCCAGGGAACTGAAGCTCAGGCAGTTATTCCCGGCTGTCGAAGCGATGCGCGCCAGCCTTGGTCAAGTGCAAGGCGATGCAGAGCTGAGCGCCACCGGCAATTCGGTTGCCGCATTGATGGGGTCCGCCAACGGCGAGATAAAATCGTTGATCAGCGACGGCACCGTCAGCAAGTTCATCATGGAAGCGATCGGCCTGAACGTGGGAAGCGTGGTGGTGACCAAGCTGTTCGGTGACCGCCAGGTGCAACTCAACTGCATGGCGACCGACTTTAGCGTCACCAACGGCCTGATGCAGGCGCGTACCATCATCGTCGATACCAGCGACGCGACGATCCGCGTGGACGGCAACATCAACCTCGCACGCGAAGAACTCGATCTCGGGATCCATGAGCAGAGCAACGGCATACGCATCATTTCGCTGCGTTCGCCGCTGTACGTCAGAGGTACCTTCAAGAAGCCCGACGTCGGTGTCAACAAGGGCGTCGTCGCGCTCAAGGCCGGGGCTGCGGTCGCGCTCGGCACCGTGGCCTCGCCATTTGCCGCCCTGCTGGCGGTGACCAATCCTGGTCTCGGCAAGGAAAGCCCATGCGCGGCACTCCTCGTGCAAGCGGAACAGAAACCGGTTGCTCCCCCGCCCGGGAAAACCTCGGCGCGGACGGCATTGCCGCCAAAATAGAGATAAGCAAACTTATCCTAAATCGAAATTACTCTTTTCCAAAAAATATATTGGACAGCAACAGGCTCCGCTTTGCATAATGCGCCGTCAAAACCATGGAGGACGACCAATGACACGCCTTGCCCCGCTCGCGCCCGACGAGATGACGCCCGATCAGAAAACCGTGCACGACGCCATAGTCAGCGGACCCCGCGGCCAGGTGCGCGGCCCGCTCGCGGTATGGCTGCATCGCCCCAAGCTTGCGAGCCACGCACAGGCGCTCGGGCAGTACTGCCGCTATGACTCCTCGTTGCCGCCGCGCCTGTCGGAACTGGCAATCCTCGTCATGGCGCAGATATGGAACTCGGAGTTCGAATGGTGGGCCCACAAGCCGCTGGCGCTCAAAGCCGGGGTTTCTGCCGAAGTGGTCGAAGCCATCCGCCTTGGCAAGGTCCCGGCCTTTGCGCAAAAAGACGAAGCGCTCGTCCACGACGTACTGCAAGTCCTGCACAAGACTCGGCGCATTCCCGGCGCGCTGTACAGGAAGGCCGTCGAAATACTGGGCAAGGATGGTGTCGTCGACCTGATTGGACTGGCAGGGTACTACACCCTCATTTCGATGACCATCAATGCCTTTGAGGTCATGCCGCCGGACGGCACGCCGCTCGAACTGCAGGCGGCAGGAGAATCGGCCTGAATTCAACCGGCCTGAATCGATTTTGCGATTTTGCCAGCTTATGTGCGTGGGCCTGCATTCGTGCGCAGCCTGCGCCACGCCAGGGCCCCGCTCTGGAGTGGAACACCGCGGCGTGGCCTGCGTGACGTTTTCTTGCTGAAAAATGAATGACGTCCGTCAGCGCAAGCTGGCGATAAAACCATTAATGTGCTGAACGAATTCTGCCGGCTCTTCGATCATCGGGAAATGGCCGCAGTTCTGCATCACCGCAATGTTTTTCTTGCCGATTTTTTTCTCGAGCGGTTCGAGGCTGTCTCCTACCGGGCCGTTGGAGCCGAGAATCGCGAAAGTCGGGACCTTGAGCGCGGCGAGCACGCCAAGGGAATCGTACTCGCGCACCGCCCACATCGCGTCCATCATCGTGTGCGAACCGGCCTTGCTGCGGTCGATGTTCCATCGCTTGTGCAGCTCCGGCGTCATGTTGCGGATGCGCGCGGATACGGATTCGAACGGCTGGACCGGAAGCGCAAAATTGCTTTC
>DASYKE010000172.1:0-10827 GCA_035995725.1 Burkholderiaceae bacterium
GAGCAGACGCAGCGCGTCGTGTTCCATCAGTGCCTCGGGCTCGGACGGCGCACCGCGCCGCTTCAGGTAGCCGGGCGATGCGTACAGACTGGCGGAAAACACGGCCAGACTGCGTGCCGCCAGCGACGCGTCGTCGGGCAGGTCGCCCATGCGAATGGCGAGGTCGAAGTTTTCGCCGATCAGGTCGACGCGGCGCGGCGACAGATCGAGTTCCAGCGAGATGGCCGGGTGGGCGGCGATGAACCTGGCCAGCAGCGGTCCGAGCACGACATTGGCGAAGTCACCTGGCATCGATACGCGCAAACGTCCGCTCGGCTCGGCTTGACGGTGCTGCGCCAGCGACGTCGTGGCCTCCACCTCGGACGCGACTTGGCGGGCGTGCTGCAGTACGCTGTGGCCGAAATCGGTGACCGTCAGCTTGCGCGTGGTGCGAAGCAGCAGCCGTTCGCCCAGTTGCGCCTCCAGTACTGCAATGCGTCGGGATACAGTTGACTTCGGCAGTCCCATACGCTCGGCCGCACGGCTGAAACTGCCTTCGTCCACCACGCGGGCATATAGCAAAAGATCGTTCGGTTCGGGGTTCAAGGTGGCTTCATTGTTCCATCAAAAGAACAATGTTATCCGTTTTTACGTCTTCCGGGTTGATTTCGGGATAACTACAATAGCTTTACCGTTACCTCAACCATAGGAAAGTCATCATGAAAATTCTGCAAATCAACTCCAGCGCCCGCATCGATGGTTCGCATTCGACCCGGCTGGCCAATTCCATCGTCGAGCGCCTGCGTGCCGCCCAACTCGATACCACGCTCACTGTCCGCAATCTGTCGAGCGCGCCGCACCCGGAGCTTGACGAGGCTGCGCTGCAAGCGCTGTTTACCCCGGCCGAGCTGCGTACGCCGGAGCATGCCGCTCGCGTCGCGCTGGACGATGCGCTCATCGCCGAGATCCAGGCCGCCGACGCCGTGGTGGTGGGAGCGCCGATGTACAATTTCGGTATATCCGCCCAACTGAAGAACTGGATCGATGCGATCTCGCGCGGTCGTGTAACCTTTCAGTATACGGACAAGGGGCCTGAAGGCCTGCTCAAGGGCAAGAAGGTTTATTTCGCCTTGACGCGCGGCGGCCTGTACCGCAACACGCCGAGCGATACCCAGGTGCCGTACCTGAAGACCGTATTCTCGTTCCTCGGCATGACCGATGTGCAGTTCGTGTACGCAGAAGGCCTGGCCATGGGACCGGAAGCCGAGCAGCAAGCGCTTGCTTCGGCCCGGGACCAGATCGACGAAATCGTACTGGCCTGAGCGTCACCCGACCCCAATTACCTGCAGACGACAAGGAGTTCGCCATGACACCGATTATTACCTCATTCTTGCGAAACGAAGCTGTCTCGCGCCCGCGCGGCGTCGAGCGGCTGGTGGCCGGCACGGCCACTTCCGACGGCGCGGGGGTCAAGCTCACGCGCGTGCTTACGCAGCCGCTGCAACGCCGGCTCGACCCGTTTTTGATGCTCGATGCGTTCGGCACCGACAATCCTGACGACTACATCGGCGGCTTTCCGGATCATCCTCACCGCGGTTTCGAAACCGTGACCTACATGATTGCAGGCCGCATGCGCCATCGCGACAACGCCGGCCATGAGGGCCTGCTGCAAAATGGCGGCGTGCAGTGGATGACTGCCGGGCGCGGCGTGGTTCACTCGGAACTGCCCGAGCAGGAAGACGGACGCATGGAAGGCTTTCAGCTCTGGCTGAACCTTGGCGCGAAGGACAAGATGGGTGCGCCGTGGTACCGCGACATCCAGAGCGAGGAGATTCCCGAGTTCAGGACGCCCGACGGTGTGACCGTGCGCGTCATTGCGGGCACCAGTCACGGCGTGGCCGGTGCGATGCAGCGCGAGACCACGCAGCCGCTCTATCTCGATCTGCATTTCGACAAGGGATCGAGCTTTGCGCAGAATCTGCCTGCAACCCACAATGCATTCGTTTACGTCTACCGCGGCGCGCTCCGGATCGGCGACATGGAAGTGCCGGAGCAGCGCATGGCGATCCTCAGCAGTGCGGCGGACAGTGATGGCGTCGTGCTGCGTGCCGACGGGCCGGTGCGTGCATTGCTGATCGCCGGCCAGCCGCTCAACGAGCCGATCGCGCAGTACGGGCCTTTCGTGATGAACACGAACGAAGAGATCTTCCAGGCGGTCGAGGACTTCCGGGCCGGGCGCTTCGCTTCTGCGGCATAAGGCTCCCGGGGTGCGTCCGTTGCGCCAGCGGCCACCCCTGGATTTCATCATCTTTCGTTCAGCTGCCACCAAGCATGTAACATGCAGACCAGCCGCGTCGGCAGGGCCGGTCGCGGCAACGGACGTGCAGTCGAACCTGCGCAAGAGTTTACCGGACTCGATTTCGGCCTGCGTCTAATAGCGCGGTAAAATCCCGAATGGCTTTTTCAGCGAGCTTGCCATCCGATGCAGGCCGCGTTACTCCATACACGCCCTTTAAATCCGGAAAGATCTTGCATGACCTATCTATATGCATTGTTTGCATTCGTTGCCGGCGCCGTGCTGCCTATCCAGGTCGGACTGAACAATTCGCTGCGCAACGGCATAGGCAGCCCCGTTCTTGCGGCATTGATTTCGTTCGTCGTTGGTTCCATTTGTCTCCTGATGTTCGCGATTTTCATGCGGACGCCCTGGCCGTCGATGGAGTCCTTGGCGCGCTTGCCCGCCTGGGCCTGGCTGGGCGGCGCGCTGGGCGCATACTATGTCGCCACGTCGATTTTCGTCGCTCCACGGCTGGGTGCGGCCAACCTGATCAGCATAACGGTTGCCGCGCAATTATTCATGTCGTTGGCTCTGGACCACTATGGTCTTGTCGGCTTTGCCCAACACAGCATTAATGTCTGGCGAATTCTGGGCGCACTGTTATTGGTTGCGGGTTCTCTGCTGATCCTTAGAAATTAAGGTGGCGATAATTATTTTTATCAAGCTGCAGCGTCAATGACCCGCAGTCATTCGGGCTTGAAAAATACCGATTTCAACTGATGCAGAACCTCCTGCACTACTGACACTCCAATACAGAACGACCTGGATCGGTCTGTCTATCTATTGGGAAACCGCGCTCTTGCTGCCTTGCATAGCGGCGATGCCGGTATGAACGCTGCGAATGGAACGGAAGATGCAAACGGCGCAGGCGTACACTCGTCGAAAGACGTAAATGAAGAACCGGGAATCAGGTTTGGAACCTGCTGTGGCTGGGGTTGATCGCTCAGCCGTGATTTTCCTCATCCGGTGTGCTCGACGCAGGAAATCCTGATATGAACCCGGAAAGTTAAAGCCAAGCTGGCTGCCCGATGCCGATCGCGACCAGCTTGAAGGCAGTTACATCTCAATTCATGATTACTTGATTAAAGGTGCTCCTATGACTCCGCAAGAAAACCAGGCATTGCAGACGCTGCTTTCCCAGCTGACGCAAGTCAAAGGCATTACCAAAGACCCGCAAGCCGAGGCAATGATTGCCGACGCCGTGGCACGGCAACCAGATGCTGCTTACCTGTTGGTGCAGCGCTCGATGATATTGGAACAGGCGCTCGATGCGGCAAAAACGCAGATAAGCGATCTGCAGAAGCAATTGCAGCATGCGCAACCGCAAGATGCCAATAAAAGTTTCCTCGATGCGAATTCGTGGGGCAATACGGGTGCTGATATGGAAAGATCAGTCGCCAGAGCCGATACGGGCGCCGGCACCGAAAGATCAGTCACCGGAGCCGAGATTCCGGCAAATATGCCGAGACAAAATGCGGTGCCCACTCCGAATGCAGCGCGCGCCGCTTCCCCTGGATTTTTGGGTGGCGGAGCAGGCAGCATGTTGGGCACAATGGCTGCGACCGCGGCCGGTGTGGCCGGAGGTGCGTTTTTATTTCAGGGAATTGGCAACCTCCTTGGAAACCACCCTCAGCAAGTCGCTTCGGAGCACCTCGACAAGAAGGAAGCGGCGCCGGCAAATGCTGCTGAAAACGATGCATCTGCGCAAAACCCCGACACAGCGTTAAACAACGACATGGAACCGGCTGACGATACGACGACGGACGACCTGTTCGCAAGCGATAGCGGCTTCGACGACGGCTCGTTTGACGTTTAGGCTGCTGCCGGCGTTGGCTATGCTGTATGTAAGTACAGTATAATCATGCCGGTATGTACCTCATCAATAACAAAACCGGCAAGGCCGAAAAGATCACCGAAGCTGCCCTCGAGGCTGCCGAGCGCAAACGGGCGAAGCCGAAGTCTTCCTTAGAGCGCAGGGCCGGGCAGGGCAATTCCACCTTCGGCACCGGGAAGCCTGCGCGACTTCCCGTTCCTGCAGATGGCGGTCCGGTCATTACCCGCACATCGGACCGAAAAAAGCGCTTTGGCCAGAAATCCTCGGGCAATTCGTCGTTCGGCCGCAAGGAAGAAGCCGCCATTCCCGGTGAATTCGCCAGGAGCTCGGATCGCAAATCGCTGTACAGGCAAAAGCCGGCCGGCGCACCAAGGAAAAAGCCGGAACATTCCAGTAAATCGTACGCGGTATGGCTATTGTCCCGGCAGGACTACAGTGCGCTGAAGCTGCGCAAAAAGCTGGTCGCGCGCGGCTATTCGGAACAAGAAGCGGATGAAGCGATGGCGTTCGTGATCGACAATAAATACCAGGACGACGCCCGCTATGCGGAGCATCGTTCACGCGGCATCGAAAACCGCGCCGGCAACCTACGGATCGAGATGGCGTTGCGGCAGAAGGGCATTCCAGCCGACATCGCGAAATCGCAAGTGCAGCATCTGGCGCCGGAAGCGGATCGGGTAGTGCTGGCAGTGGCCAAATACAAGTCCAAGGTTGCAGAGGAAGGGATGACTGCGCCACTGAAAGCAAAGATTTACCGCTTCCTGGCATACAGGGGGTTTTCATCGAAGGCAATCAGGATCGGTATGCAGTCGCTTGCAGATTTCGGAAACGGCGTTCGCAGCGATTAAAATGGCGCGGCGAGCGCGGCAGAAAACAATCCTGCAGTCCCCGGATGATTGCGGTGAAGACAGGTTGCGCACGATACCAGCGTTGCCTTCATTAAAGATTGTATGCGTCCTCTATGAACTCGCCTTGTCGTAGGGAGCCAAGGCAGAACGAGGACCTTGCAATTCCATTGTCCCGATTTCGAAGAGGCAATGAAAATAGCCATGCCAGGTGTGGAGTGACGAAGCCGCGGCATCAGCAAACTGCATCAACTCTTCCGCCTTTCAAAAACCATTGGAAAGAAGAAAGAAATCAGTGGTTAAGTTTGATAATTGTCTACTCATCCGTGATGAATTGGCTTGTTATTGGATACTATACTGAGCGTATATCTATCCTGCTGCGCTCCAAGCAAGTCAGTGGGCGACTAGTAGTGGTCTACAGACGTCGCTTCGGGAGCCATGCATAAGCCAGAATTGGTTCCTAACGTTAAGGAGCGGATGAGATGACGGCGATTGTGCGAATCGATGACGAAGTCATTGGCATCGAGGATTTCGTAAGGACATTGAAGCTTACAGGACAGTTCGAGAGTCTCATTGAACAGCTCGTTAGAGACAAACTTACGGTCCGTGCGGCGAAGAAACAAGGTATCCCCGTGTCTCCGGAAGAGATACAAGAACGGGCCGATCAGTTTCGCCGGGTCCAGGGCTTGCATAGAGCGGCCGACATGAACCACTACCTCGACACGCTTGGGGTCAGCCTGGATGAGTTCGAGTCTTTCATGACGGACGGCCTGTATCAAGAGAAGATGATGGAACAGGTCTGCAGCGACAAGGCGGTTGAAAAATACTTCAAGCTCAACTCTCCCAAGTTCGACAGTATCGAGGTGAGCCACATTGTTCTCGATACGGAAAGCAAGGCGAAAGAAATGATTGCCGTCCTCACGGACGATCCCGACAGTTTTGCAGAGATGGCCCGCGAGCATTCGATCGTGGACACCCGCGAGCAGGACGGCGTGATCGGCAAGGTGTTGCGGGGTTCGCTCAAGACCGACATCGAGGCCAAGGTATTTAACGCGTCCGCCGGTGACTTGCTCGGACCGTTCCCGTCGTCCGATAAGTCTTTCTACGAAATATTTGCGGTAAATGCGAAATATCCAGCCACGCTGGATGAAGACACTGCAGCCGAAGTGCGGCGCCTGCTGCGTGAAGAATGGCTGTTTGCAAGGGCTCAGGAGCACATCATCGAGGTGCGTTAGCGCCTGGCATATGGATACGGATGCACAACCGAAGCTGCAATCCCTGACCGATTTCCTGTCGTCTGTGGAAATTTTGTCTCCGTTTACACGCGATGAGCTGGAACGGCTCGCGGAACACGCGGAATCCCGGTTCTTTTCTTTCGGTGACGCCATATGCAATGCGGGCGATCCCGCAGACGGCCTGTTTGTGATCAAGTCCGGCTCCGTTCGCATATTTACTGAAGAGCATGGCAAAGAAATCAGCATGGGAGTGCGCAAAGCCCGTGAAGTATTTGCCGATATCGCGATGCTGCGCGAGTACCGGCACGAATCTTCAGTGCGTGCATCTGTAAAGACAGAGTTGCTGTTCATACCGCGCACGGCCATTGAGCCGATCATTTCTCAAAACGCGGCGGCGTACGCATTTGTTACCAGTTATGTTGCGATCAGCTCCGCAGGCGGATTCGTGGCCCGCCTTTTTGATCTTCGGGGCAAGGTGAACAAGAGTGAACTGGAGGATTTTGTCCGGAGCGTCGGCGTGAAACGGATCAATGCCGACAAGGAAATTCTGAAACAGGACTCGCGGGAAGACCGCAGACTGTACGTCGTCCGCCACGGGGAAGTTCGAGTGGTGCGCAACGAGGACGGCACGGAGTACCCGCTTGCAACGCTACGGCACGGTGAAGTTTTTGGCGAAAAGGCGTGCCTGATGCGCCAGGAACAGATGGCATCAGTGATTGCGAATGTGGATACCACGTTGCTGGTCATTCCCGAGAAGATTGTCCATCTGATTTTGGAACGTAATCCAAAGCTGCGAGAGGTATTGGAAGAACGAATCCGGTTTGTTGAAAGGGAGTTGCATCGCCAGAAGAAGCTGGCCGAACGACGCAAGCATCCGGTCAAGCTCGACCTGCAGTCCAAGCCAGAATTCGGCGAAAAAATCATCAAGCGGTTTCCGCTGGTCGAGCAAGCCGAGGAGATGGACTGCGGCGCCGCTTGCCTGGCAATGATTTGCCGGCACTACGGCATTCCCATGACCTTGGGCAAGCTGCGTGAATTGGCCAACGTCACCACACAGGGCGCCACTCTGGACAGTCTCGCGCGCGCAGGCGAATCGCTCGGTTTTACCACGCGTGGAGTTCAATGCACCTATGAATCCCTGCTCGGCTTTGAGCTTCCTTTTATCGTGCATTGGGAAGGTTATCACTACGTCGTGGTGTACGGCGTTTCGAAACGACAGGTGTGGGTAGCAGACCCGGCAGTCGGCTTCAAAAAGATGAGCGTGGAAGAATTCGAGCGCGGGTGGAGCGGCACCTGCCTGGTTTTCACGCCCGGCCCGAATCTGGCGCAGCTGGCGGCGTCGCGCTCGCCCTGGATCCGGTTCGTAGGATATCTGGAACCCTATAAGAAGATTCTCGCGCACCTGTTCCTGGCAACCTTCGTGATCCAGTTGCTCGGTATCGTTCCGCCGTTAATCATTCAAAACATCCTGGATGGAGTCATCGTTCACCAGAACGTCAGCCTGTTGCATGTACTTATCGTCGGCCTGGTCATATCCAACCTGTTTACTCAATTGATGTCGACGATCAGGGCATATCTCGCAAACTTCATGATGCGCAACATGGACTTCGCGATGATGTCGCATTTCTTCAAGCATACGATGTCGCTGCCGTTTTCTTTCTTTGCAAAACGGAAAGCCGGGGATATCCTGGCTCGTTTCGAGGAAAACCACACGATACGGATGTTTCTGACGGAGTCGACCGTCACTACCGTGCTCAATCTGCTGATGGTATTCATTTATTTCACGATCATGTTTCTTTACAACGTGAAGATGACCCTTGTGCTCATAGCATTCGTTCTCCCGATCATGGCCCTGACCGTACTGGTGACCCCGAAGTTAAAGAACTACGCACGCGAAGTATTCACAGCATCGACCGATGCGAAAGCCTTTCTGATGGAAACGCTCGGTGGAGTCGAGACGATCAAGGGCATGGGTATCGAGCGTCCGGTTCGTTTGAAATGGGAAAAGAAATACGCGAAAGCGCTCGAAGTGCAGTACCGGGCGCAGACCTTCAATATTCTGGTCGGGCTCGCAAGTCAGTTGTTCAATGCCGCCACGACGATCGCCATCCTGTGGGTTGGGGCAAATCTGGTGCTTGCCCGCGAATTGACCATCGGCCAATTGATCGCGTTCAATGCCTTGATGGGTAGCGTGCTTGCGCCGTTGATGGGATTGGTCGGGCTTTGGAGCCGTTTGAATGACGCAGGCGTCGCAATGGAACGCCTGGGCGACGTGCTGGACATGGAGCCCGAGCAAAAACCGCAGGATCTTCCATCACGGGTCCTGTTACCCGATTTGCAGGGCGACATCCGGCTTGACGGCATTTATTTCCGCTACGGTGGAAATGAAACGCCCTATGTCCTCGAAAACATCAGCCTGGATATCAAACCGGGCGAATTGGTCGCCGTTGTGGGCCGCAGCGGCTCGGGGAAAACCACGCTGGCGAAGCTGCTTGTCGGCTTTTATCCACCCACCGAGGGAAGGTTGCTGGTGGACGGCTATGACATCAGCGTGATTGACAAGGATTATTTCCGTGCTCAGGTAGGCTATGTGATGCAGAGCAATCTGCTTTTCTCGGGAACCATCGCGGAGAACATCGCCAGCGGAGACGAGAGTCCGGATCGCCGGCGCATTGAAGAAGTGGCGAAGATGGCAGACGCGCATGCATTCATCAGCAAAATGCCAATTGGTTACGAGCAAGTCGTGGGTGAACGCGGCGTCGGTTTGTCCGGCGGGCAAATCCAGCGGCTATGCATCGCCCGGGCGCTCTACCACGATCCGCGCCTGCTGGTGTTCGACGAGGCAACCTCTGCGCTGGATACCCAGTCCGAGAGCAACATCATCGGAAACATGCACGACATTCTCAAGGGACGCACCGCCGTGATCATCGCGCACCGGCTCAGTACGATCATGCGGGCCGACAAGATCCTCGTGCTGTACGAAGGGGCGATCGTGGAACAAGGCCGGCATGAGGAATTGGTGGACAGAAGAGGCATGTACTACCAGTTGGTCCAGAAACAACTGAGTGCAGCATGAAAATACTCGACCAACGCGTACAAGGAAGGTCTGCGATTTCGTATGCGGGCCTGATCGAGAAAATAGAAATCCTGCGCTCGACGCTTCGCTGGTCGTCGCGCCTGGAGCGACCGGAGATAGAGAAGCTGCTGCGGCAATCCAATGCATTGCGTGACGAGGTGATGCAGCTGTCGCACAAGGAGCGCTTCGTCAGGGCAGCCGCAGCAGAATCCGCGCCGGTGGACCAGTTGCCGGGAGAACGCCGCCAGGCTTTGCTCGGGCGCAGTTTCATTTTTGAGGGGACATTCGGGGATAATCCGAAGTTGCTCGACGCGTTGGAAGTCGCGGAGAAGGCGGCGCCCACGGATCTTCCGGTACTCATCGACGGCGAAAGCGGGACCGGCAAGGAACTGATGGCGAAAGTTATCCATGCCAACGGGTCGCGAGCCGATAAGCCCTACATCTCCGTCAATTGCGGGGCAATTCCTGACAATCTGGTGGAATCCGAGTTGTTTGGCCATAAGAAAGGCGCGTTTACCGGTGCGTCCAATGACCGGAAAGGCAAGTTCGAAAGTGCGCACCGGGGGACGATATTTCTTGATGAAATCGGGGAACTGCCGCTGCCCGGCCAAGTGAAGCTGCTGCGCGTGCTGGAATCGCATGAGATTCAACGAGTGGGATCGGATGAAACCGTTGCAGTGGATGCCCGGATCGTGGCCGCGACCAACAAGAATCTGCGCCGGTTAAGCGAAGAAGGCAGGTTCCGGGAGGACCTGTTCTACCGGCTCAGCGTCATTCATGTGACATTGCCGCCGCTGCGTGAGCGCAAGGACGAGATCCCTCTGTTATTTGATTATTTTGGTGACGAGGCTGCGGAAGCGCTCAAAAGGCGCCCGATAAAAATGGCGCCGAAACTGCGAAACTTTCTATTGAATTATTCTTATCCGGGCAATATACGGGAGTTGCGCAATCTCATCTATCGGATTTCATGTCTGGCTGCAGACACGGCGGATCTGGTGCATCTCCCCGAGGATATCCGGCCCAAATCGCCGGTCTCCACGACATACGACGGCACAGCAAGCGCCAGCGTGGCCAGCCCTGCGTCGCTTAGCGACGCAAAGCGCGCTGCAAGTGACGAGGCGGAGAGAGCGTTTCTGGAGCGCGGTCTGCAGGAAGTCGGCGGTACGGTAGCGGAACTGGCACGGCGGTGCGACATGAACCGTTCTCACCTGCAAATGCTGCTGAAGAAGCACGGTATCCATTCGAAGGATTTTCGACATCAGGCTTCGTCACACGGCGAAAAAAGGACCTGACGATTAGAGTGCAGGATTCAATACCGTCTTGTCATTGCTGTCCGGATCCTCGGCGCGGAGCACGACCACTGAAATGTTATCGCGCCCACCTTGTGTGAGTGCCATGTTAACCAGTGCATCCGATGCCAGACGGCAATTGCCGGGAACTAATGCGCTGCGCATTTCCGGATCGCTTACTGCATTGCTCAATCCGTCGCTGCACAGCAGGAACATGTCGCCGTCCCTGAC
>DASYKE010000173.1:0-14819 GCA_035995725.1 Burkholderiaceae bacterium
GGCCAAAGGAAGATCATCGTTGCTCTAGGCGTTGAGGAGGGGCCTCCTCTACCGATTGGGTTCGGCGTTTTCGAAGCTCGGCGAACCTGAAAACTGCATTTTTCAGATTACCATTTATCGCCAACAAGGGAAGGGCGAATTTGGCTCTTTCTTCTATTCATTGACCGCATAATCACATATTGAATATCCAGTAATGCATGCTTCAAAGATATTCCGATCGCAACAACACCGGCCTTGGTTGCTGCTCCGGCATCGGCAACAACAGCTGGTGCGGCTGCTGATCCTGCAGCTCAGATTACGAGGTAATCCCTCGCACGGTGCTGCCGTGCATCGTGTCTTCGCACCGCGGCATCACGGCATCAAAAACAGCCGCCGGTTATTTGGCGGAATGAACAAATCCTGAAAATACACGCCTTCGCCTTGCCGGTCGTAGGCAAAAATCTCCATCACGCCGCCCGAGGTTGCCGGCCTGGCCTTGATTGCCTTGCATACGTAATCCGGAAATTGCCGCACCGACAGCATTTCCGAAAACTTGGCCAGCGGGTGATGGAATTCGCGCGCCAGCAAATCCTTGAAATTGATATTGCTGAGTTTCTCGGCTTCCACTTCGGCCAGCTTGGGAAACCGATCGCGGTTGAAATACAGGTGGGTGTAGATCGTAAACTCGTTATTGATCGAGAACAGCCGTTCTATGCATAACACCGGACCGGCCGGGAGGTGCGCGGACCACGGACCGTCCTGCTTGACCGTGCGGCGCCGCACGACCTTCGAATAGATCGGCAGGACTTCGCCGCTGTCGTCGTCGACAAAGCGGCAATGCTGGAACGGCGCCTTCATCGGCGCCGCCGTGGCGGCGACGAAGGTACCGGTGCCGTGCTTGCGCACCAGCCGGTTTTCATCCACCAGGATCCGTAGCGAGCGCTGAACCGTGCCCAGGCTCAAACCGGTCATCTCCACCAGCATGTCCTCGGATGGAATGCGCGCGCCCGCAGCCCAGCGCCCGCTGGAAATTGCCTCTACCAGCGCATTTCTCAAAAGCAGATATTTCGGAATGCCATCCAGTTTCGCGACCTGCAGCGGGGCCGTCATTCCGTCTTCCTTCATTTTTTCCATGTGCTGTAGTTCTTCTTCGTTCGGCCGTTGTTTCAACTAGCGAGATGATACAGGCTCGCCCGGGCAACGCAAAACCCAAAAAAAGATTTCGATTTTTGCGCTTGACACGGCACTCAACTGAAAATAGTATATCCTATATAGGACTATAGCTCTATCGGTCCAAGCAATCAATTCTAACAATTCCGGAGACAACCGATGATCGTCGAAGAGCGCATCTACACCTGTTACTGCGGCAAGTCGCAGCAGTACGTGAAGATGTATGAAGAAGAAGGGCTGGCAATCCAGCGCCCGATCCTGGGCCATCTGCTTGGCTACTTCACCAGCGAGCTGGGCGAGTTGAACCAGGTGGTCCATCTCTGGGCTTATGACAATTACGAAGACCGTGCGGCGCGCCGCCGCGTCCTTCTTTCCAATCCGGAATGGAAAACCTACGCAGCCAAAGTGCAGCCGCTGGTGCTCACGCAGCAGAACAAGATCCTGATTCCCGCGCCGTTTTCGCCCTGGGCAAATGGTCCCGCGTACGCCTTAGGAAAATAACCTCCCTGCAATTCCAAACCTAGATCCAGATCCCAAATCAACTCCAACGCTCCGAGACCCGACATGAAAATTACTGAAGTCATCACCCATCAGCTGCTCGTCAACGTCGACGAGCCTTTCACTTCTTCGCGCGGCTGGTTCTACAAGACCAAGGGGGCGCTGGTGGTCGAGATACGCACCGACACCGGCCTGGTCGGATGGGGCGACTGCTACGGCCCGGCGGCCGTCAATCGCGCCATCGTCGATAACGTGTTGAAGGCGGGCCTGATCGGGCGCGATCCGTTCGACGTGGAGGTGTTGTGGGAAGAGCTGTACAACAAGATCAAGGATTACGGCCTGACCGGCATGACGATTTCGGCCATCAGCGGCATTGACATCGCGCTGTGGGACCTGGTCGGCAAGGCAACCGGCCAGCCGATCCACAAGCTGATCGGCGGCGCATTCCGCACCCAGCTGCAAGCCTATGCGACCGGCCTGTATTTCAAGGACATGAATCGCCTGAATGAAGAGGCGGTCGAGGAAGCGCGCGGCTATGTCAAGCAGGGCTTCAAGGCCATCAAGATGAAAATCGGCCTGGGCTCGATCACCAAGGACATCGACCGCGTGGCCGCCGTGCGCGACGCCATAGGCCGCGACGTGCAGCTGATGGTCGACGCGAACCACTGCTTCAACGTGCCGCAGGCGATCGCCATCGGCCGTGAGCTGGAGAAGCTCGACATTCACTGGTTCGAGGAGCCGATTTCGCCGGAAGACCTGGACGGCTACGTCGAAGTCACGCGCAAGCTGGATATGGCGATCGCCGGTGGCGAAAATGAATTCACCAAGTTCGGCTTCCGCCGCATTCTGGAGAAGCGGGCGATGGATATCGTGCAGCCGGACGTCTGCGCCGCAGGCGGCATTACCGAGTGCAAGAAGATCGCCGCGCTGGCGCAGGCGAGTTCGGTGCAGTGCGTGCCGCATGCCTGGGGCACGGCGATCGGCCTTGCCGCCACCATGCACTACCTCGCATCGCTGCCGTTCACCCCGCCTTGCCTGGTGCCGGTGCCGCCGATGCTCGAATACGAGCAGACCTTCAATCCGTTCCGCGACGAGCTGAGCTCGACCGACCTGACCCACAAGGACGGTTTCGTGACGGTGCCGAACGGCCCGGGCCTGGGCATCGAGATCAATCGCGACGTGCTGGAGCGGTACAGGGTCAAGTAAGGCGGCGAGGCGATGAAAAAAATTACCGTACTTTGCACGCTGCCGATGGATCCGGCGGGCGCGGCGATGCTGGCATCGGTTGCCGACATCGTGGTGGCGCCGGACCAGGGCGCCGAGTCGCTTTACAACACGATCGGGCAGGCCGATGTGCTGGTGGTGCGCAGCCAGTTGCCGGCCGACCTGTTCGACAGGCCCAATCGCCTGATCGGCGTGGTGCGCCACGGCACCGGGCTGGACCTGATACCGGTCGAATCCGCCACGGCGCACCGCATCCCGGTCGCCAATGTGCCGGGCGCCAATGCGCAGGCAGTGGTGGAATATTGCGTCGGCAGCTTCCTGGCGCTGGCGCGCCGCTTCGAGCGGATGGACGCGACCCTGCGCGGCGACGGCTGGTCCGCGGCGCGCAGTCTGACCAACGTCACCACCGAGCTGGCCGGCAAGACGGTCGGCATCGTCGGCCTGGGAACGATCGGCGCGGCGCTGGCGCGCGCGTGCAAGGAGGCGTTTGGCATGCGCGTGCTGGGCTACCAGCGCAATGCGGACAGGATGCCGTCGTTCGTCGAAGCGGTGGGCCTCGATGCACTGTTCGCGCAGAGCGATTTCATTTCGCTCAATTGTCCGCTGACGGATGCCACGCGCCACCTGGTCAACGCGACGCGGTTGCGCAGCATGAAAAAAGATGCCGTGATCGTCAATGCGGCGCGCGGCGCCGTGATCGACGAGACCGCGCTGGCGCAGGCCTTGCGCGAGCGCTGGATCAAGGCCGCCGCGGTGGATGTGTTTTCCGAACAGCCTCTGCGCGCGGATCATCCGTTCCTGCTTCTCGAAAACATCATCCTGACCCCGCATGCCGCCGCGCTCACGCGCGAGAGCTCGGAAAAGATGGGCGTGGGCGCGGCGCGCCAGATACTGCAGTTGCTCAACGGCGAGCGCCCCGAATTCCTGGTCAACCCCGAAGTGTGGGAACGCCGCCGCCGGCCGGCAGACAACGACAAGCAAGGAGACGCAGCATGAGCAATCAGGACAATGGCCTGAAGATCGTTCAGGTCGAAGCCTTTCCGACATCGTTCCCGGTGCGCCAGGGCGTCACGCTGGGCATCGGGCGCGCGGTCAAGCGCGATTGCGTGATCGTCAAGGTCACGACGGAAAACGGCCTGGTCGGCTGGGGTGAGGCGCATCACGGCCGCTGCCCGGGCGCGATCGGCCAGCTGATCAACACCACGCTGCGCCAGCTGGTGACAGGCATGAATGCCTACGACGTCGTCGGCGTGTGGGCGCGCATCTACTCGCGCCAGCTGGCAAGCCACGGCATGGGCACCGCTGCCGCGCTTGCCATGAGCGGGCTGGACCTCGCGCTGTGGGACATCCGCGGCAAGGCGGTCGGCTGGCCCTTGTACAAACTGCTGGGCGGCGCATCGAAAGCCATTCCGGCCTATGCGGGCGGCATCTCGCTCGGTTTCCAGAGCCCCAAGGAGCTGGTGGACGAAGCGCGGCTGCTGGTGGAGCAGGGCTATCGTACCTTGAAGCTGCGCTTCGGCGACACCGTCGGGCGCGACATCGAGCGCCTGGCCGCGATTCGCGCGGCATTCGGCGACGAAGTCGGCATCATGGTGGATGCCAATACCGGTTACAGCGTGGACGATGTGCGCCGGGTCATGCCGGCGCTGGTGGCGCAAGGCGTACTGTGGCTGGAAGAGCCGTTCCCGCCGCAAGACTATCGCAGCTACGAGGCCGCACACGGCTTCGGCGGGATTCCGCTGGCTGCCGGCGAAAACCATTTCACCCGCTATGAGTTCAACCGCATGATCGAGGAAAAATCGATCCGCATCCTGCAGCCGGACCTCTCCAAGACCGGCGGCATCACCGAAGTGCTGCGCATCGCCGCCATGGCTTCGGCGTACAAGCTATCGATCAATCCGCATACGTCTGCCAGCGGCATCAACATGGCGGCCAGCATCCACCTGCTGGCGTCGATCGAGAACGGCGGCTACTTCGAAGCCGACGTGGCCAGGGAGAACCTGTTCCGCGATCAGCTGACCAGCCGCCCGGACCTGCTCGACAAGGACGGCTGCGTGCGCCCGCCCGAAGCGCCGGGCCTGGGAGTGGAGGTCGATGAAGACTTTTTGAAATTGCATCCGGTCATCGAGGGGCCGGCTTACGTTTGAATTATGTTTGAACTATGTTTAATTCGCAGACTTGATCCGTCGCAGACTTGCTCCATCATTTAATCCAGGCAGCCACAAGAGCTGCAGCAGTTCACCATCCATTACAAGGAGACTTTCATGAAAATCCGTGCCACCGTCATCGCCGCCTTCAGCCTGTTGTCTTTCGCCGCCGCTTCGGCCCACGGCGCGGAAAACGCGCAGTCCTTCCCGTCCAAGCCGATCAGGATCATCGTGCCGTATTCTCCCGGCGGCACCACCGACCTGCTGGCGCGTGCGGTCGGCAAGCATTTGTCCGATGTCTGGAAGCAGCCGGTGATCGTGGAGAACAAGCCCGGCGTCAACGGCATGCTGGGTGCCGACATGGTGGCCAAGGCGCCGCCGGACGGCTACACGCTCGGTATCGCATCGCCGGGTTCGCATGCCGCCAACGCCAGCCTGTATCCCAACATCACCTATGACACGATCAAGGATTTCACGCCGGTGACGCTGGCCGTATCGGCGCCGATGCTGCTGGTGGCGCATCCGTCGATGAACGTGAAGAACGTAACGGAACTGATTGCGCTGGCAAAGGCCAAGCCGGGCCAGATCAGCTATGCGTCGGGCGGTTCCGGCTCCTCGCAGCACCTGGCCATGGAACTGTTCAACTCCACCGCCGGCGTGCAGATGACGCATGTGCCCTACAAGGGTTCGGCCGCATCGTACATCGATCTGCTGGGCGGACGCGTGACGCTGGAATTCGACGTGCTGCCGACCGCGATGCCGCACACCAAGAGCGGCAAGCTGTTGCCGCTGGCGGTTGCTTCCTCGACCCGCGTGCCGCAATTGCCGGACGTGCCGACCGTGGCGGAATCCGGTTTGCCGGGGTTTGAATCGAGCTCCTGGTACGGCCTGGTGGCCCCGGCCAACCTGCCCAAGGACATTCTCGCCAAGCTCAACGGCGAGATCGTCAAGGCGCTGAAGAGCCCGCAGATTACCGAGACCCTGACCAAGGCCGGCGTGATCGTCGTCGCCAGCACGCCCGAGCAGTTCTCCACGCATATCAAGGACGAAGTCGCCAAGGCCGGCAAGATCATCCGCGCCGCGAATATCAAGGCGGACTGACATGCCGGAGCGGGCAGGTTCGCTGGGCAGGGGAGACCGCGAAACGCAATCCGAGGAGGCCTGCGAGGAATTGAAATTGCATGCAGGCCAACCCCTCTGTGCCGGGCGGCGGCAGGCAGCCTTAAAAGGAGTCAGGACAATCCGCCGCTTCGAAAACGGTCTCTGGCGCCATGCCTCTTGCCGGACGCCGGATATAAGCTTCCGGCCTTGCCCAGTCCAAAAGCCGGCATGTTTACATAAACATTCTCGAAGGAACCTGGTGAAACCTTGTATGTTTCATGCCAGATGCCGACATCGCCGTTCGTGCCTACAGATTGGTTAAATGCCTTCCACGCCGGAAGATGTTCCGCATCCTTGTTTGTAGCGTAGCCGAGCAATTGCTCGGCCGACCGCCAATACTGGACCATGACCGTCGTGCGTCCAAACCACGTTTCACAGGATAGCAGGCCTGAGTCCGGCATCGCCGTCAGCTCCCGCAGCATTCGAGGCATGGCAAGCACCGCGGGAAGCCACTTGTGAATCTTCCATGGTTTGTTGATGCGCATGCCGATCAGGAAAACCACGAAATCCCCATCCATTTCAGCAGCCAGTCGTTCGGGACGAATCATGGAAAAATCCTGATTTGTTATAAATCGCAAAGCATCAATTTAACATGGCAATGCGTCGCATGACTGTTAAGACTTGTTTCAGGGATATATTCTAAGTCTCGCGGTATTGTTTTTCCAAGGTCCAGTCGTGCGGCAGCAATCCGATTTTTTGGCCTATGCAGTCGAGTGTTGCCATCAGCTGTTCGTAGCTTTGGTTCACGGCATCTGCTTTTGCCCCTGGACGGCAATAACGGTCGTTGCGTTCTTCTTTTGGCATCAGCGCTTTTTCGAGGTCGATCAGGCACAGGCGAAGCCATGCAGTGGTCGGCTGTTGCACTGAATTCACATTTCGTGCGAGCGAATTGATCGCATGCCAGAAATAGCATTTTTCCCATTGATCAAGCGAATCCCTGAGCAGACAGAGATTTTGGAAAATCAACAGGACAAGCTCTATCCTGAATGCAGGAATATGGTCCAAATCGTTAATTCGAAGCAAGAGTGCATCGAAGATTTGCATAAGATCAAATGGTCAAAAAAATGGAACATTAGACCATCTTGTGATGCGGGAATCTTTAGGACTATTCTTATATTGAGCCAACAGCATTCCTATATGCGAATACCGACTATTCCTGTATCTAAGCCACCAACATTCCTGTATTGCGCTAGCGGCAATAGCGGTTAATCGATTGCGAAGCACACCACCAGGGTACTCGCCTTGACGCGAGCATGGAGAATCCTGAAAAGCCCTCTAACGCTCCACCGGAAAGCCCAGATCAAATACATCAGTCGGTACTTTTGATTTGTCCCTGGGTGCTTCCGGCGAGTAAAGTCTCAGGGCAGAAGAGGAGGGAAATATTGCAGCATTGATCGTCGGATTGAAATAATTTTGCAGTGCGACGGCCATCTGCAACGAATAATCAAGAGGGATCTGGTCCTTGTCGAACGCTTGATTCGGCTTGAGATTTCTAAACCATCTAAGCCGTTCATCGTCTGTTCCGCGCGGGGCCAATGACGAAAGGGGGCGCCATTGGGAAGTGCCATGGCAGCTGAGGCATGCCGAAGCCTTGTTATCCACCGGCCCGTTCACGCGCCCGGCCCAGCCAAGGCGAGATTGCGCAATGGAAGGAATCAGGGCCGAGACTTTTGATTCACGCAACGTCTTGCCTGCGGCAATATCCGACGGCTTTATCCCGGGGTCGTTACCCCACATCAGGCCAACCGGCATCAGCTTCTCCCAGCCGTTGGCCCCATTGGCGGTCTTGTCATAGACAAAAGTACCAAAGATCCAGCCGGTAGCAGAGTCTGCTCTGACATCCCTGATTGCTACATCCATTTGCAAGAGCCGGACTTTTCGAATCGCCTTGGGACTGGTCTCATCAAATTCAGAGTTGATATTTGCGTCCCATTCGATGGTTCCGTCGAGCTCCGGCACTTCGTCCGTAGTCGCGGCAGTAAACAGTATTTTTGCAGCCACTGTTCCAATTGGAAATTGAGACAGTTCCGGCTTCGGTTTCTTCGGGTCATCCCAAACCTTGCCTATGGTGTAACCGCCTAGTGGGTTGTAGAATCCCACTGCCCAGTTCTGGACTCGATTTACCTGCTTGGGTCCAAGTTCGCCTGGCTCGGAATTGCGCTCTCTCGTCATGCCGCGAATGAATTCGCGGGGATGCCGGCCGACGTGCATCCAGGGAACGTGGTACCAGCTTCGCAGCGCGTTTTTCTCAGGACGCCAGTCGGCGTCCATCATCCCTTCGAACACGTACTTCCGAACCGCAAACATGTACTCGTCCGGCTGCTTTCGAAAGTCGATTGTCAGCCACGGCTGGTTAGGCTCAGGGTTAGCGCTTGTCGGGTAGTCCTGATTCAGTCTGAATGTGTCCCCAGCATATACGGGAGGCACTTGATCAAGATAGTCAGGATATTTCTGCTGAAATGCCCAGGCATTAGCGGATAGTGCCGCCACGAAGCAAAACTGAAATAAGCTGGAACGACGCATAGTCGAAACCTCCTCAAGCGGGCATTGCTTTCAAGCTTGCCTGTTATCGGGAGGGATCTGCGAAGCCTGGCCCAATCGCGGCATCTCATCGTCGCCAGAGTAGCTGCAAGCATCGGGACAATTTCGATATTGGCGATCGGTGTGTGTATGCAAGCATCCGCCATGCCTGCCTTTGGCGGATGCGCGTAACCTGCAAGGACAGTGCGAGCAGGAGCAGCAATAGGGCGCGCATCCGGCTAATGGTGTTGCAGCGAATGCCAGGTTAACAAGGCTGCCGTGGATTGCTCAGGGCGGGCGTGAAAAAGCCCGCTATCTTGCGATGCGGGCTCTCTCGTCTCCTCAATCCCTTTGAGATGGATTTTTTGTGCTGCCAAGTCATTCTGCATCAAAACGGTGGAATCTCCAACAGGCATCAATAAAAAAATTTGCTCGGGGCGGTTCAGCTCTTCATCCCAGGTTCCAGTCGTCAATACAAGCTCCTGGCTCGTCCTGACGCCTGGGAGGTCCAAACCGACCGGTCATCAGACCGGGCGCGTGCAGCATGGCAGCGCAGCCTGTAAATCCGGTCGACTGCCTTGATTGCAGTTCAGCTCTTCATGCTTGGGTCAAGCCTCCCGGGTTTTGCTGCAAGCCGTCATTGCACCGCTTTCAATACGATCGACGCGTCTCCAGCCGGCGCGGAAGTTCCATGCCGGCTCAAACCTTGCCGGGCGAACGGATTAATCGTCGTTTGCAAAATCGTCGGCTGGGTCGCAGAGCGCCTTTACCCAGCAAGTCGTGGTTTGTGTCAGAGAAGAGCTGGATTCTTCCGGGGTAACCACAAAACCCATCGGATTGAAAGTGGTTGTTATGGCCAGAATAATGAGCGTGCAGCACAGAGCGATAATAATGAATACGGTTCGTGGCGACATCTTGCCCCCTAAGGTTGGTGCCCATATATTGATTGCTCGTATAGCAATGTTTATGTATGGAAATATTGTTTTGATGCATTTTATCTCCCTAAACACGGATATGCCATAAATATGGCATACATTTTGTGTATAAAATAACAATGCCAGCCAGAGATTTTCAGGAAAAGTTTTTCAATTCAACGGGTTGAAATTGATTGTTGATGTTGCGTGGACAAAAATATTTCCCTGTTCTCTTGGCTTGTCCGACGTGTTCATTTGAAGTTCTTGCTGAACCCGGCAAATGTCCCGCTCGGAAACTATGGCCTTCCTTGAACCACTGGTTCGGGTCGCCTGTTTGCGTCGGCCACAATCGGCCAGTGGTTCGTTTGAGGATTTCTACGGTGGGCTGATCCGGGACGAATGCCTCGGTGCCTTGCCGGAATGTCCGGCCCAATCGGTCTTCGCTGCCCGGAAACAACGCACTGCCGAGTGAAGCGATCAGCAAGGCGGCAGGCGGCGCATTGTAATATTTATAAATTCCTCTGGTATTTTGAATGGCCTAGCGGTCTAGTCCGGCAGCAATGCAGTGGCTGGCAAAGATGAGGAAGACAATCCAGGCGACGATGGCTTTTCGGCCGGACCCGGAATGATGTACCCATACCCATGGCGGTTCCTGCAAATGACGGCGACCGGTCGTATTGCGGGTTCATGCCACTCGTGTTCGCGATGCTTATGTTCGCGCCATTCATGCCCGCGGTTATCAGGGAACTGCTGACTGAAATGTATGGCATATGTGGCACAAGTTTTGCGCCATGGACGGTTCTCGTCACGCGAAAGGACTTGCCATGAAATCTCTCCTTGTTATTTTGACTGCAATCGCAAGCACGCTCCTGGTCACCGCCGCAGCTATAGGCAAGGACGTCCCGTCGCCGGACAAATTCCTGGGCGAAGCCATTCAGGACGGTCGCGCCGAGGTTCAGACGTGCAACCTGGCGCTTCAGAAGTCCGGCAATCCCGACGTCAAAAGCTTTGCCCAACGCATGATCAAGGACCACACGGCCATCAACAACAGGGTCGAGGCGCTGGCCAAGAGCAAGCACATCGCGCTGCCCGAGGGCATTTCAGTCAAGCAAAAGGCGACCTACGAGCTGCTCAGCAAAAGTTCCGGCACCCGCTTCGATGAAGCCTTCATGGACCACAACGTGTCGGACCATGAAACCGACGTCAAGAACTTCACCGAACAAGCCAACGGCGCGACCGATCCCGATGTCAAGGCTTTTGCGGCCGAGACGCTCAAGACCTTGAAGGAGCATTTGCAGCTGGCCAGGGACGTGAGGGCCAAGGTCAAGAAATCGCCTTAGAGCGTCATGGCTTGACGAGGCTAGATAAAAACGGTCACATTCGTCGCATGTCGTCGGCTGTCCATGGCTGCGGAAGCTGTTTTTTATGGAGATCGCATGGCAGACGATTTAACCAAGCGTGGTCCGCAAGACAGGTCCAAGGTAAATCTGAATGAACGTTGGGAAGTAGATATTGGACCAGGAAATGGAACGTCACCGAGGCACAGCTGCGTGCAGCTGTCGAAGTGGGTACATCTGCCGCGGCAGTTGCCAGGCATCTGGGCAAGTGAAGAAGAGTGCGCCCGCATATCGCGAAAGCGATTAAGAGCGTCTAACAAAATGCCGCTTGCAGCGTTGCGCTTTCCTTGCCGTACTACACGTACTGTCTGCGTCGGCGCGCCTTGCCATCGGTGTTTTGTTAGACGCTCTAAAAGACATGACGCCAAAGGCGGCACGATTGAATACCTCATTGAATGCGTCAAATCGGCCCGCCCCGGACAGGCGCACGAACCGACGCTTCCTCGCCGCTTTTAGCTGCACGGTCCTTAAGCGCGTTGTCGAGCCTGTTCCGTACCTTTTCGAACGCCTTGTCGTCACCTGACTCGCTGCGCCACCGCGTCAGCGGAATGAATCCCTCACCCCCGAGCGCACGAGTGGCGGTTTCAATTCCCTGTTCGACGCCTATCATAAGCTCGTCGGGTGAGCCGTACGCAGTGAAAAAGGGGATGTGCTTCGTCTTCGGATTGGCTTTCACCAGGCGCAGCAGATCGAAAACCTGGCCATCCGCGAAATAGATACCACAGACAACCGCGTCCACACCAGTGTCCAGTAAGGAGACAGCTTCGCGCAGCGTATAGCAGAACGCCAGGTTGAACCGAACGCTCAACGCATCGACCAAAACAGGCCGCATCGCCGGGATCGTGCAGATTAGCAGGGTGTGTTTCTTCACTGAAATTTTCAGGGCGGATAGCTGCGCAGATCATAAATTAATTAAATGCAACGAATGTTGCGATAGATCAACGGCTGGCCGTCTATGTGCCTGCTTCGTATCAGCCAGCCGAGTCTTTCCGAGTAGAAATGCGGCTCGCCAAACTTTGATATATATCAAGGAATGTCTCGACAGTAATATTTGTCGTTGAAGCACGGACAGGAAATCCCGATAATTTGCCGACATCAAATCGGGCATCGTCATGAGCAAGCAATCGTTGTTAGCTGATATTACGTCGAGTGCGACGGGAAGTCTTCCTGAGGACAGGAATGAATATTTCCGGCTGATGGCAGATGCGATGCCGCATATCGTCTGGACTTCCGAAGCAGACGGACGCCTGGACTATTTCAATCGACCCTGGCTGGAATATACCCGGCTCACGATCGAGGCATCGCTCGAGTCGGGCTGGGATCTCGTTGTGCATCCGGACGATATGGAGCGAGGCTCCGAGTTATGGATGAAAGCGCACCGAACCGGATGCGACGTTGAATACCAGTTCCGTATCAGGCGTGGTGCCGATCAAGCGTATCGCTGGCATCTCGGACGCGCCCGCCCACTGAAAGATGGCGCAGGTAAAATAATTAAATGGGTGGGCAGCTGCATTGACATTGATGAGCAGAAGCGGGTTCAGATCGATCTGCAGAGCACCGTGGATACTGTGGAAAAGCAAGTCAAGGAGCGCACCGCAGAGTTGCTGCGGACGAACATGGAACTGCTGGGTGCGCTCAGCGATCGGCGGCGAGCGACGGCAATTCTCGAGCAGGACGCTCAGCGATTAAACGATATAATCTCCACTCAGACACTGCTATTGCAACCGGATCTCGACCTGCCGGCTTTTATCGATCTGGCCACCCGAAGATCGCAATATTTGACTTCAGCCATGGGTGCGGCGGTGGAGATGGTCGATGGTAAAAACACGGTGCTGCGCGCCGCGACCGGCATCGCCGCTCCGCTTCTTGGATTGCGTTTGAGTCTGGACGGCACGCTGACGGGTTTATGCGTAACAAGCGGCATGGCACTCCGATGCGATGACACGCGCAGCGATTCTCGCGTCAACAAGAGCGTTTGCCTGAAGATTGGCGTCGCTTCGCTGGTCGTGGCGCCGTTGTACCATGACGGAATTGCCGTCGGTATCTTGAAGGTCGTGTCCGGCACCGTGAGCGCGTTCAGGGAGCGCGACATGCAGACGCTGAAGCTGATGGCAGGGCTGATCGGCTCGGCGATTGCGCAATGTGAAGCAAATAACAAACGGCTAAAGGAAGGCTAAAGGAACATCCACCCGTGCAGTTAGACGACATTATCATTACCGGCGAATTACCTACACGCAAAAGCCGACCGGTCGATATTTTTGCGGAGCGCAGAGCGCTCAATACTATCGCACGCCGCATGTCTTACGGGCGCGGCGCTGTCTTTGACACACTGTGCGACATGGCCCTGACGCTGTGCCGAGCCGATTCCGTCGGCATCAGTATTCTGGAAAATACGGATGGCGCAGAGTGTTTTACGTGGGAGGCGGTGGCGGGGAAATTGGAAGGCCGCCACGGCGGAAAGGCTCCCCGTCATCACAGTCCATGCGGTGTGACTCTGGAGCGCCGTGCAGCGCAGCTGTTTTCTCACCCCGAGCGTTACTTTGAATGGATGCGGCAGGCCGCTCTACCGATTGTTGAAGGCCTTGTCATCCCTCTATATAAACAAGGAAGGGAAGCGTACGGCACGATATGGATCGTGTTGCACGAAGGAGGCGGGTTGTTTGACAAGGAAGATGCGCGAATCATGACTGCGCTCGGCGGGCATGCTTCCGGGGCTCTCCAAATGCTGGGCCGGTCGGCGAGCTGATGAGGCTGCGAACCGTCGGCCAGGCCAGGCAGCTTATGCAGCTCATCTGGCTCACGCAGCTCCGGGGATGATCGCTGCCTGATATTTTTCCGTTTTTATCTCGTTTGCAACCCGCCAATTTACCGGGTTTCCGCTCTTCCGTAAGACGGTTTCAATAGAAATTCCGGTATCGGATTGCCAGAGATGACATGCTCCAGGACATCTTTTCCAAGCTGCTTGACTACCTCGAACGACAGTTCCAGTTCCTTGGCCTTTGCGGTTTTCTTTATGCCTGACCATACTGAATCGCTGCGTATGATACCTAGCAGCTCATAACCGGAGAAAGTGATTTCCTGAACGTGCGCCAGATATATGCCTTCCTTTCCCCGCAAAATCTTTGCTTTCACATAACCGGCGTCATATAGCATGACAATATGGCCATTGATAACGGCGACGCTGTCTGCGTCGACTTCTTCTGCAAATAATTCTTCTCCGGGTTCTTTTGCTTCAGCTGCGGTCAAAATTTGCCGTATCAGATCCCAATCTCTCTTCATTCAGCTTTCTCCATATCAATTTTATTTGGTTCTACGGTGACTCTGCGGCGGCATTTTACATGCACCGCGATAATGTGCTCCGATTCATGTCCGCATGGCAATTGGGTCTGCTCGAGCGATACGCCGGCGCAAGTGACTGCGGCCATGGTGCGCCCGTAGCGGTCTATATCCGTTTTTCGTATGTGGCATCCTTGCCGGAACACAAATCCGATGGGGACTGTTGGAGTGATTGCCGAACAATTGGCAAATGCTAGGGATATTCCTTGACCTAGATCATAATTTCTGCGGGCAAGCCGATCCTGTTTGCGTCGATAATGTCCATTACGGATGAATGGCGGCGAAAGCAGGAGTATCCTCGAGCGGTACGGTCTATGGAATAAGCCAGGAATAAGCCAGCCGGGCACGAGCACATCGCAGTCGACACAATCAGGGGGTTTATTTTTTATACCCAGTTGGCAAGGAGTAAATCATGGACAAGGCACCCGCATCGCTGGTCGGCGAAATGAGCATTATGGACAGGTCCGGGCACA
>DASYKE010000174.1:0-9405 GCA_035995725.1 Burkholderiaceae bacterium
ATGTGGATTTCAATCCGGATGATTTTGTGGCGCGGGTAAATTCGGATTTGATTGGGAAGTATGTAAATATTGCGAGCCGGGCGGCAGGGTTTATTACAAAACGATTTGATGGAAAGCTCAGCAATCCAATCCTTGAAGGGACCACGACAAATCGATTTTGGGAGCTGGTCACAGCTGGCGAAGAAGCAGCTATTCGCGATGCCTTCGAAGCAAGAGAATACGGCAAGGCTGTTCGGCAAATCATGGCGTTGGCCGATGAAATTAATCAATATGTCGATCAAAAAAAGCCTTGGATACTTGCAAAAGATCCTGCAAATAATCAAGCGCTGCAAGACGTCTGTAGTGATTTATTACTGTCGTTCTACCGGCTAACTATTTACCTTGCTCCAATTCTGCCTTCTTTGGCGAGACAGGTTGCTACACTATTCGGCATTCAGCGTGATTTTAACTGGCTGGATTTACAATCGAGCCCACGTTCGATTGGAAATTTTGAGCATTTGATGGCCCGCGTTGATCCGAAGATGCTTGACGCGCTGTTCGATATGCCCGAGCAGCCTGCAGCGGAAACCAATCCTCAACCCAACCCTCTCCTTGAAGCAGGAGGTGAGAACGTCGGGGCGATCGAGGCGCTTGCTCCGGAGATCAAGATCGACGACTTCACGAAAATCGACCTGCGCATCGCCAAGATCGTCAATTGCGAACCGGTCGAAGGTTCCGACAAGCTGCTGCGGCTGACGCTGGATGTCGGTGAAGGCCGCATGCGCAATGTATTTTCCGGCATCAAATCGGCTTACAAACCGGAAGACCTGATTGGAAAATTGACTGTGATGGTCGCCAATCTGGCACCGCGCAAGATGAAGTTTGGCGTGTCGGAAGGTATGGTGCTCGCCGCCTCAGCCAAAGATGAAAAAGCCAATCCAGGTATCTACGTGCTTACCCCTTGGCCGGGCGCAGAGCCTGGCATGCGGGTCCGATAAGCAACGAGGATAAGTTCTCTTCATCATGAATCTGCTGGTACGCCAAGCGAATTTCGATGATGCCAAATTGATGGCCGATCCGACGCGCGGCCCGGGCCGGCAAAGTGGCGGTCACTTTCGGCGGCCATCGCGAGACGGCTGTGGGCGTGGTGCAGCATCTGCATGATGGCGGCGGCTTTATTCTGCTGGCCGACACAATGCCGGCCGGGACTGTTCGCTGGCTCCCCTTGGAGCCCGATCCAGGCGTTTGGGAAATCCTGCGCATGGGGATCCTGCCAAAGTATCGCAGCCACCGCTTGTCGCAGTATTTATTGGAAGCCATGATTCACCGCGGACTGACGTCTGACGTTAACGAGTTGCGCATTGCAGTGCGGGCCGACCAGCCACGTCTGCTTGACCTGTATTCCGCATACGATTTCGAACTGGCGCTGGAGCTGGAATACACGGACGCCGATCCACTGGAACCCGTCCCCGCTGTAATGCGCAGGTTGCTTCGGCACTAAAACGCGCCTGGAACCGGGTGTTTCGCGGCAGGCCTGTGCCTGGCGCACAAACAAATGTGACGCAGCACAACACTTGGCATTCCCATGCTTGGATACTCGTGCGGTAAGGTACACAATGCATTCAGGCAAGGATCGCCGGCGACCGTATGCTCGACTAGAGTTACCTATCTCCTAAATGATCGCATGAACCGCTTCGACATCAGATTTCATCCACGTCTGCTTGACGAGATGAAAGACTACGACACCACAAAATTCTTCCGCGATTTAACTGCCGGTTTAACTGTCGGCGTGGTGGCACTGCCGCTGGCGATGGCGTTTGCGGTCGCATCCGGCCTCAAGCCGGAGGCCGGCATCTTCACTGCGATCATTGCCGGCTTTTTGATCTCGGCGCTAGGTGGTTCGCGTGTCCAGATCGGCGGACCGGCCGGGGCTTTTATTGTCATTGTGTACGGCATCATCGAAAAATACGGTGTGGCCAATCTGCTGATATCGACCATTTTTGCCGGGATGCTGCTGTTTGCGATGGGGATGTTTCGGCTCGGTTCGCTGATCCGCTATATTCCGGTTCCGATTGTAATCGGCTTCACCAACGGCATCGCGGTATTGATTGCGTTGTCGCAAATGAAGGATTTCTTCGGACTGAAAATCGACCAGATGCCCGGAGATTTTTTTGCGCAGATCCATATGCTCGCCATCAATGCGTACAGTCTGAATTGGGCGTCTGTAGCATTGGGTATCATATCGCTCATCATCATTTTTGGCTGGTCCAGGATGTTTCGAGCCGCAATCGGCACCGAGCAAATCGATCCATATAAAGACCGCCTCGTCTACCGTTTCCTGAGGCCTATACCGGGCACCATCATCGTACTGGTATTGGCAACGACGGCTGTCAGCGTTTTCAACTTGCCGGTGGAGACCATCGGCACCAGATTCGGCGGCATTCCGCAAGGACTGCCCACTTTCACGCTGCCGCTGTTTACCTGGGACTTGGTAAAACAATTGTTCGCGCCGACTTTGACGATTGCATTGCTGTGCGCGATCGAATCGCTATTGTGCGCGCGTATCGCCGATAATCTGATCGGCGACCGCCATGACCCGAATCAGGAATTGATGGCGCAAGGTATTGCCAATTTCGTTACGCCATTTTTCGGCGGGATGCCGGCGACCGGCACCATCGCACGCACCGTCACCAACATACGCGCCGGAGCAGTCTCGCCGGTTGCCGGCATGGTGCATTCATTGACGCTGCTTGTGATTGTATTGGCCGCGGCGCCTTTGGCCAGGGATGTGCCATTGGCAGCGCTGGCGGCAATCTTGCTGTTCGTTGCCTACAATATGGGCGAATGGCATGAATTCGCACGGTTAAAAAAATTTCCGCTGCCTTATCGGATTTTGATAGTCGCCACATTTTTGCTGACCGTGATTGTCGACCTGACCGTCGCTGTGCAGGTGGGGCTGGTGCTGGCATGCATATTTTTCATCTACCGCATTTCCAGCCTGACGCGGATCGAAGCGATACCGCCCAGCGCGCTATCGGGATCGCTGCCGCCCGGCGTCGTCGCATATTCGGTTTTTGGCGCGCTCTTTTTCGGCGCAATCGGCAAGCTTGAAGGCTTGATCGACCCGCAATCGATCCCGCCCACGGCGATGATTCTGGAATTGCATCAGTTGATCAATCTCGATACCACCGGCCTGGATGGGCTTGAAAACATTCACAGATCACTGCAAAAATACGGCAGTCAACTGATCCTGTGCGGGCCGAACCATCAACCGCTGAGCATGATGGAACGCAGCGGTTTTATCGATCGTTTGGGGCCATTGAACTGCGTCGACACGCTGTCCGCCGCAATTGCGCGGGCAAACACGATAGCCGCCTGACTTATTACAGTGGGCGGACGGGAAAAGACCCGATAATCGCTTTCGCAATATGACCGCAGGAAATGCGCAGTTCAGGAGCCGCTCTGCGGATCGTCCGATGAAGATGTCCGGGCAACCTTGCCGCTGTCGATATCGAAATGCACGTTGAACAGCCGCGGCGTGTTAGTCGGCTGCAAATAAAGCCAGTCCCAGACTTCTTCATTCTTGAGCTGGAATTGCGCCACGCTGCGCGATTTGCCGAGCATGCGGCGCACTGCGTCCTTGCTCATGCCGGGCTTGATATTGCCAAAGTTTTCCTCGGTTAATACTTGTCGGTAATCTGTCAGCTTGCCATCCTTGCCGATCATGAAAAACCAGGTACGGGGGCCCATCGGACCTTTCGGATATTCAAGCCTGCGGACGCCGTCTTCCTCTTCCCACACCGTTTCCGGTTGGCCCATGACCATGCGCACCTCTCCCTCGGTAGAAACGCCCTTGGTCAGCCTGTCCAGCCCGAATTCCTGGACGGGACGGCCCTGCCGATCGCACGCTGTAGCCAACAAAAAGCATGTCAATACGAGAATGGCGCGAATCAACTGGTTCATATTGTTTCCTTTAGCTGCATAAGCATCAAGACAGGGTAGAATAACGCCTGATTCCAACATTGTTATCGATCAACCCATGAAATTCACCAAGCAGTACCAACGTTACGAGTCCGAGATTACGCAATTCATCAAGGAACTCAAGCAGAAAAACCCTGCTCTGGAAGAGCAGCAGCGGGCAGGCCGTGCCTTGCTGTGGGACAAGCCGGCGATTGATCTCGATACCCAGCAGCGGGCCAAAGAGTCTCGGGTCAAGCAGCAAGCCTACGTGTACCAGAACAAGAGCTGATCCATCGTGAGCACGACACAGAAAGCGGTTCCGGCCATGTTGCCGTCCGACGCTTTGACACTGACAGGACAAATCGATTCGACGCCGGACGTGATTGACGGGGTAGCCTTCGCCAAACTGTATGGCGAGCCGTTATTCCGGATGCCGACCGATTTATATATTCCTCCGGACGCGCTGGAGGTTTTTCTCGAAGCATTCGAGGGCCCGCTCGACCTGCTGTTGTACCTGATCCGCAAGCAAAACTTCAATATCCTCGATATTCCGATGGCGCAGGTCACACTGCAATACCTGGAATATATCGAGCAAATCCGCGTGCATAACCTGGAACTGGCGGCGGAATATCTGTTGATGGCGGCAATGCTGATCGAGATCAAATCGCGCATGCTGCTGCCGGTCAAAAAAGCAGACACCGGCGAGGAAGCGGGCGATCCGCGCGCCGAGCTGGTACGCCGCCTGCTCGAATACGAACAGATGAAACTGGCGGCCTATCAAATCGATACGCTGCCGCAGCTCGGACGCGATTATGTCCGTACCCAGATTTTCATCGAGCAAAGCATGGTCACGCGCTGGCCTGAAGTCAATGTGGTCGATTTGCAGGGCGCATGGGGCGATGTGCTGAAACGCGCGAAACTGACTGCGCACCACACCATCAGCCGCGAAGAATTGTCAGTGCGCGAGCATATGACAGGCATCCTGCGCCGCCTGCAATCGGCCAAATTTGTCGAATTCGCCGACCTGTTCGATCCGTCGCGGGGAGTACCGGTACTGGTCGTGAATTTCATTGCGCTGCTGGAGCTGGCGAAAGAAACCCTGATCGAAATCACGCAGGCCGAAGCCTTCGCACCGATTTATGTACGGCTGTCGTATTCACCGAGCTAATCCGTTTCGATTACTTCGATCATCCATCGTTCGTTCATCCGCCTGGGCTGCAGCAGGCCACACAAGGCATCCCGACATTAAGGTTGGCCCATGAAAATCATCTCTTCCATCGATGAATTACGTGATCAGTTGCGCGGCCAGTTGCGCACTGCATTCGTGCCTACGATGGGCAATCTGCATGAAGGGCATCTGTCGCTGATGCGGCTGGCGCGCAAGCATGGCGATCCGATCGTTGCATCGATCTTCGTCAATCGATTGCAGTTCGGCCCGAATGAAGACTTCGATAAATATCCGCGCACGTTCCAGGCTGACGTCGAGAAGCTCGAGAAGGAAGGCGTATACGTCCTGTTCGCGCCCACCGAAAAAGACCTGTATCCCGAGCCGCAGGAATTTCGCGTAAGTCCGCCGGTCGATCTGGGCAATATCCTGGAAGGCGAATTCCGGCCCGGATTTTTCACCGGCGTCACTACCGTCGTGCTAAAACTGTTTTCCTGCGTGCAGCCGCGAGTGGCCGTATTCGGCAAGAAGGATTACCAGCAGCTGATGATAGTGCGCAATATGTCCAAGCAATTCGCACTGCCCACAGATATCGTGGCGGCCGAGACTTATCGCGCAGAGGACGGTTTGGCGCTGTCCTCGCGCAATGCCTACCTGTCGACCGAAGAACGGGCTGAAGCACCGGCCTTGTTTCGCAGCTTGAATGAGGTAGCAAACGAAGTACGCTCCGGCCATCTCGATATTTTTGAACTGGAAAGAAAGGCAATGGCCAAACTTGCTGCTCGCGGATGGAAGCCGGATTATATTTCGATTCGAAAACGCGCTGACCTGCAACCGCCGTCTGCAGGCGATCTGGCGCAGGGCGAAAAGCTGGTTGTGCTGGCGGCAGCCAAGCTGGGTGTCACGCGCCTGATCGACAACCTGGAAATTTGAGCGCCGGATTTTGACCACGGAGAATCTCGCTTGCAATCTCTGCTAACGCGACCGAAGGGAGTGCACAGCCGAGCGCTGGCGTTGCATTCCCTACGGTCACACTTCCGTTGGTCGCCGAAGAGAATGCACAGCCGGCCAACGGAAGTGCAACGCCACCGGCGACTGATAGTTTGTCTTGGAATTTTCATATCGATTTTATCCGCGCCGGGATGGGCGGCGGTTTCCGCGACAGACGATGCCAATCGGACGGTCACGCTCGCTGTGCCGGCGCGCCGCATCGTCAGTCTGGCGCCGCATGCGACGGAACTGCTCTACGCAGCCGGTGCCGGCAATTATCTGGTAGGCGTCAGCGAATTCAGCGACTATCCGCCACAGGCCAGGCAACTACCTTCGGTAGGCAGCAGCGCTGCAGTCGATATCGAACGCATCGTCTCGTTCAAACCCGATCTGGTGGTAGCTTGGGGCAGCGGCAATTCCGCTGTGCAGATTGCCAGATTACGCAGTTTGGGAGTACCGGTGTTTGAAAGCGAACCGCGCGACTTCGCCACGATTGCCTCGTCGCTGGAACGGCTGGCGCACCTTGCCGGTACGGCGCCGATCGGCAAGACGGCCGCCGAGGCATTTCGCACGCGCCTGAAGACAATCGCCGCGACCTATCAGTACCGTCCCACGGTTCGCGTCTTCTATCAAATCTGGCGCGCACCGCTGATGACGCTGAACGATGCGCACCTGGTGTCGCATGCAATTCGCCTGTGCGGTGGAGAAAATATATTCGGCAAGCTGGCGCAGCTGGCCCCGGCCGTCGGCATCGAAGCCGTTCTGCAAGCGAATCCGGAAGTGATCATCACCGGCAGCAGCGAAGACGGTGCGCTATCCGACTGGCGCCGCTTTACCAGGCTTACAGCAGCCGCACGGAATAATCTGTTTTCGATCGAATCCGATTGGATGACGCGCAACGGCCCGCGGATACTGGACGGCACCGAAGCGCTGTGCAAGCAGCTTGACGTTGCGCGCGGCAAGCGCAAATGACCGACCGCGTTATGAAAAAGCTAACGCCAATCCAGCATCGACGTCAAATCTCCGTCATTTCCGGATCAATCGTTCAGCTCTCCCAGCGCTGCGGTCGCTTGCGCATGCTGCGGTGTAATCATTTCTTTATCCACTCGATAAGTTCATGCCACTGCGCGAGGTCCTTTTCAACGCGCGACGGCGAGATATCCCATAGCGTGGCGCCGAGCGCTGCGAGCTGCACGTAGTTCTGGGTCTCGCGCAGATAACCCAGCACCGGCAAACCAAGATTGCTCACATAGTTCGCCAACTGGTCCGCGGCGCGCGTACGGATATTCACGCGCATGCCGATGACGCCGATTTCGCACTTGCCGCGTCTGGCGACAAGCTTTTGCAAAAATGACTGGGTCGCCAGAATATCGAACATAGATGGCTGCAGCGGAACAATCACCTTGTCGGCGATGCGCATCGCTTCGTCCAGAGGTGCGCCATCCAGACCGGCCGGCGTATCCAGTACCATATGCGTGGTGCCTTTCGGCGGCTTCGCGATACGTCCGTCGCTGATTTCCCATGCATTGATCGGCGGCAAAGACCCGGGCCGCAATGCCAGCCATGAACGTGATGACTGCTGCGCATCGACATCGCCCAGCATCACGTTATGGCCCTGCTTGGAAAAATAGCCGGCAAGATTGGTTGCGATCGTGCTCTTGCCGACGCCCCCCTTAGGATTTGCGATGACGATAACTGGCATGACTCTCCCCTATCGAATGAAAGCACCGGCAGTACCGACATGGGTCTGGTTCGCTGGTGTACCGCGTTATTGGTATTTTTTGTGCAAGAATAGCATGACGACTATCAAGGACATACCACATGCCGGCTATTTCCCTCACCCCATCCGATTTCAATACCCGTCAAAAAGGCACTTTGCCCGATTTTCTGGGTATGGAAGTCCTGGCGATCGAAGCCAACAGCGTTCGTGCCAAAATGGCAATAAAATCCCATCACCTTGCGCCGAACGGTTATTTGCATGCCGCTTCGGTAGTGATGCTGGCCGATACCTGCTGCGGCTATGGCTGCATGGCACACCTGCCCGAAGGGGCAAACGGCTTTACCACGATAGAATTGAAGAGCAATCACCTGGGAACGGCGCTTGACGGCGTGATCGAATGCGACGCGATACCGGTTCACCTTGGCAAAACCACGCAGGTATGGGATGCAACAGTGGTCTCCAACGGAAAGGCCATCGCGCTGTTCCGCTGTACCCAGATGGTGCTGTGGCCACGAAAATAATTCGAGCGTATTTCATGAAAGCGGCATCAATATGCAATGAAATTGCGCCCGCTATCCAGTTGCATCACATCAAAGCGACAACCAAACGCGTGCTGCAGCACGTCGGTGGTCAACACGTCGCCTGCGCGCCCGATCCAGTGCCGCTCCGGTCCCAGCACCAATGCATGTGTCGCAAAACGGGCCGCCAGATTGATGTCATGGCAACTCACAATCACCGCATGGCTCTGCGCCAGGTCGCGGATCAGCCGCATCACGGCAAGCTGATGCGCGACGTCCTGATGTGAGGTCGGTTCATCCAGCAATAGCAGACCCGGCGCTTGCGCAAGCAGCGCCGCCAGCGCCACGCGCTGTCGTTCACCGCCGGACAGCCGCAATACATCGGCATCGGCTTTGTCTGCCAATCCCACCGCACCCAGTGCAGCACGTGCCGCAGTCCTGTCTTCTTCTGAATCCCAACTGCGTCCTATGCCATACGGCGTACGTCCGATCAACACCGTATCGAGCACAGTGTGCGAGAACGCGTCGACTTGCTGCTGTGGCATCAAGCCGCGTTTTTTTGCCATTGCATGGGCCGACAAAGCATCGATATCGGTGCCGTCAATCGACAGCTGTCCCGATGCCGGCTTGAGCAAGCCGGCCAGAACGTAGAGCAAACTGGTCTTGCCCACGCCGTTCTGTCCCAGCACGCACCACAATTCACCTGTTTCGACTTGCCAGTTCAAGTCAGCAATCAAGCAGCGGCCGCCTAATGAAACACCCAGCTTTTCAGTACGCAATATGCTCATCAGCGGCTCCGCGTCAGCAGTACCAAAAACACCGGCACTCCTACCAGCGCCGTAATCACACCGACCGGCAATTGCATCGGAGCGGCCACGGTGCGCGCTGCCAGATCGGCCAGAGTCAACGCGCTGCCGCCTGCCAGCACCGATGCGGGCAGCAGAATACGCTGGTCGTTACCGATGACCAGCCGTAACGCATGCGGCACCACCAGACCTACGAAGCCGATGGTGCCGGCAACCGCGACCGCACTGGCCGTCGCCAGCGATGCGACAAACAACGCCATCGCACGC
>DASYKE010000175.1:0-25137 GCA_035995725.1 Burkholderiaceae bacterium
TTGACCTCTAGACGAAACCGGTCCGAACGAAGAGTTTCGTACGCGACCAAGCCTGCCAATACCGATGAGACTATCGCTACCGTAACAATGGATGGCACCATGAGCGCAATCGGGGTCGCGGCGCACGCGAGCGCAGCCGCAACAAGCCGCCCAACCAGAACGGTGCCTGTGACGCGCAAGCGAAAGGCGAAGAGACCGAGCAGGTACACGGCGGCGCCACCGCAAATCGCGCCTGCCGGAATCGCCGACAGCGGATGTTCCGCATCCGCGATAGTTTGCCTTACACCCAATGCGATGAAGACAATTCCCCCGACCATTGCCAGGTGAATGTAGCTGTACGCGTTCAGGGTCAGCAGAGAACGGTCTGAACCTCTAGCCTCTTCCAGCCGCTTTTGGGCCGAGCCTTTCACGTAATCGAAGTAAGACCACCAGAGCGCGGCGCAAAACACGATCGCAAGGATCGCCGCGGCGACCACACCCATGGTAATCCTCTGATCGGATACGCCGATACTTGCGATGGACTCGCCAAGCGCAAGGATGATGAGCAGCCCACACAGCTCCGCAAAATGCTTGGGATGAATTTCCAGGCTGGCGGGATTGCGTATCAAAGGGGTAAGGTAGTCGATCACGATCGCCGCACCCCATAAAACAGCACGCACGGGGCCGCCGACAAGACTCGCGATGACCAGGAGGGCGGGACCACCCAGCAGACCGGGAACGAGTCTTTCGATTACCCGGTGAGTCCGTGGCTGCTCGGTGGACGCCATCAGGAACAGCTCGACATGAAGCAACCGCGCGATAGCGTATGCCGACGCGAACACAATCCCTCCCTGGCCGAACGCATCAGGCAATGCCAATGCTGCGACCGCAATCGCCGCAGCCCCGGCAAAAATCATGATCCTCGCTTTGGTAATGCTGTGAGCGGCAACAATGTCGGTCAGCCATGAATAGCAAACCCATGCCCACCAGAGTTCCATGAGCACAGCCACGCCTTGCACGACGCCAACGGGATCAAGACGATTCGAAACAAAATCGGTTACCCGAGTAAATGCCAGCACATACACCAGATCGAAGAAGGATTCGAGAGGAGTGTTCGCCGCGGCTTGTTTTTCGCTCATTGCTCGCTCCTGTTATGGGCGCACACCGCGCGGCTCATTGAAAAATTGGCCCTTGTAAATTGCCCCAACATGGGCAGCGATAGCCAGTATAGGCTGCGGCTACACGGACCGAACCTGCGATGCAGGAATTTCTGATCAACCTCAAAGGAAATTTGAAGGAGCGCTTATTTTTTCATCGGCAATTGAGAAGTTGCAATGGCAAGTTGCGGCCATGCACGCGCCAAACAAAAGCCCGCGAACCTTGCGACGCGCGGGCAAAGTCCAAAGCCAGGCAGCTTCGGACGAAATTATTGAATTGGTCGATAGCGGCAACCCGTCGCACTGCTTATCGGTTGCTATGTTAGTCAGTGCCGAAGCCCGGCTTATTGCACTCCTTATTTTGCGGACATAATTTTATTCAATGGTGCATCGCAAAAAAACATTGAACGTTAAGAGAACCGTCGCACTCCTACATATAGTTAGCAGTAACAATCCTGCAATTATTTAATTCAGAAAATCAAGTTCAAGGAAACATATATGTTCAGCTTTTCCCAGCCATCCGTCTCTCCCGCAGTAAAGTCACAACTCAATGCGCAATTTTCATTCTTATCCGACATTTCGAAAAAAATGTTCGATGGCGCGCAAAAAATTAATGAGTTAAATGTGCAAGTGGCGAAAACAGTTTTTGAAGAATCTCTCGCCACCGCTCGGCAATTAGTGACTTCAACAAATCAAAACGAAACACTTTCCATTGTCGCTGGCCAGCCTCAGCCAGCTGCCGAGAAAATTCGCGCTTATCGACAGCATGTACAAAGCATTCTTGCCGAGACACAAGCCGGTATGGCGAAAACGCTTGAATCGCACGTCCCGGAAGCCGCGCGCGCTGCAGAAGCAGTAGTAAAAGAAGTAGCGCAAAAATCTTCAGAAGAAACAGCGAAAGCGACCCAACGCCAGAAAGAAGCTGTAGAAAAACTCACTGCGCCGATCAAGCAAAATAGTGACCGCGTTGCCCAAGGCAACATCATTAAATCCACGGTTTAAACAAAGCTTCGTAAAACGTCAGCCAAAGCCGCAGTAGTTTCATGCTGCGGTTTTTTATTGTCTTCCTTAAATCAAATGGCTGATTTTTTTAACAGCGCCCTCTGTGCCGGCCGGCTGGCTGATTGCCCAACTGGCAGAACGGCAGACAATCCGAATATGTCCATCGCGGCTAGCTACTGAACGCGCCAACCTGCATCGATAGCTACTGAATACCGGTTTTCTCCGCAACGGGAAGCCAAAGCAAGGCTTATGCAAACCATTTTTTATGGAGCAGCAATGATTAATCTTAACGTTACCCCTTCTTCACCGCTTCTGTTCGCCCTCGAACCGTTTCATGCACTGTGCGATTACGTTGCCGGCCAGGCGCAGCGCCTCGATCCCTCGCTTCACGGGGACGGCCATCCAGTGCTTGTATTTCCGGGACTCGGTGCCAGTGGCACTGCAACCGCCGATCTGCGCATGCGATTACGGCAGTTAGGCTACGCCGTCTATGACTGGGAACAGGGCATTAATAATGGGCCCGGAATCGATTTCGACCGGTGGCTTTTTCTTTTGGGCGAACATCTGCTGGAAATATATTCGCAGCACAACCGTTCCGTCTCCATTATCGGCTGGAGTCTCGGTGGCACGTATGCTCGCGAGCTCGCCAAAGAACATCCAAACCTGGTGCGACAAGTCATTACATTAGCGACGCCATTCGGGAAACAGGATTTCTCGATTACAGAAAAGATATTCGGCGAGCTAGGCAGCTACAGTTGTCTGCTTGACGATGCCCTGCTGCAGCGGCTGAGCGAGGCCCCTCCGGTGCCTTCATCGTCAGTCTATTCGCAAACAGACGGTATCGTAGGCTGGCAAAGATGTGTAGGAAAAGAATCAGGGGACCACTGCAACATCGAAGTCAAGGGAGTGAGCCACTTTGGCATGGTCCATCATCCCGATGTGCTCAACGTAGTCGCGGATCTTCTGAAAAATCGAAATCCCATCGTTGCCCATCGTTGATATAGCAATTAGTCGTTGAAGAGGCGGTCCCACCACTTTCGACGATCGCCGGCTTGCCGATCATGCAGCCATGACATATGTTCGAAGTATCTTGCGGAGTATCTTGAACACACGTTGCCTCATGCCCGCATGCTGTACGGGTAAAGCGGCGCATTTCACCCTGCGCACCTCCTAACCTCCTATTCCGTGCAACGAGCGAGACGGAGTCAGGCGTCAATCAGATGACATGAAGCCAAAACAAAAAGGGCTGCCGGATTTCTCCGGCGCCCTTCCTGTTGCATGCTTGCGGTACTGCAGGCACAGACTATAAAACAGAATGATATAACCCGTGCTGCAACGCTCTGGACGGAGCGATCGTCGGCATCGGGCTTAATGAACGCCTGGCGCACCACCCTTGCCGGCATCGGAGGATTTGCCGATCGGCGTGGTGAGCTTTTCCATTGCAGCCTTCTGACGCTGTGTCGCCTTTTCGGTATCTTCCGATGCCTTCCGCGCGACTTCGCCAGCCAGTTCCTGTGCCGTGCGCGCAGTCTGCGGTACATGCGTCTCGGCGGTTTTCGCCAAGTTGACTTGCGTGCCGGCGGCGATATCGGCGAGATGCTGCTGATAGGCGCGCAGTTTTTCTGCGTTCGGTTGCGCCTGTCCGGCAATCACGGACAGCGCCTCGTTAGGATCCGTGGCGGACAATATCTGTTTTGTATTGGTGATCATTTCTTCCATCACCGTTTGCGCTACCTGAATATTGAGTTCATTGATTTTTTGAGCCGCATTGAATACCTGTTTCGACAGGTCGGTAAACATGGAAAACTGAGATTCCAGATGGGCTTTTGCTGCGGGAGAATTTACCTGGGGAAAATTTAACATAATTGAATCCTAATGAAGACGAATGACTAATGACAAAAAAGAGTTGCTCAAAAAAACAGCAAGCAATCGTATTCGCTGTAACGCGAATCTCATTAGGACTTGGCACCCATCCTCAAGTTTCAATTTTCTTATTTATTTTTTTGCATCTCGCAAACCGGACGATGGCAAAAATATAAGAGCATCCAACAAAATGAAGCGAAGCGGTTCTGAGCAGGCGCGCCGACGCAGACAGTACACTTGCTGGCGGACGATGCTTCGACGCCAACGATCATGCCAGCCGACCGGCGGCGGACAAGTGCAATGGCAAGTTGCGGCCGTGCACGCGCCAAATAAAAAAAGAAAAAGCCCGCGAACCTTGCGGCGCGCGGGCGAAGTCCAAAGCCGGACCAGCTTTGGAGGAGATTCTTGAATTGGGTGATGGCGGCAACCGGTCGCACTGCTTATCGGTTGCTTATAGGTTGCCAACGTTACTCAGTACCGCGCCGAACGCGTTTTCAAGATGCTCCTCCAACTGGCATCCGGCGGACTGATCATGAAGACATCCTATCAGCCCAACCTTGCGCCAACCTGTACTCATCGAGCGGCACATGATGCGTCGTTAAACAGCCACACATAACGGCCACATATAAATTGGCCCGGCTTCGTCTGGCGAGACGTATTAGCTGAAACGCTACTCGGCCAAGCGGCGTCCAGCGACTGGATAGTTTGGATCATTGTAGCCAGGCGTCGATGGGTGTCCGGGATGTACCAGGTCATCGACCAGGGCCTCGTCCTCGGCGGAGAGTGCGATCTCGACCGCAGCATAATAATCTTCCATTTGCGCCAGCGTGCGCGGACCGGCGATCACTGAACTGACATGGCGGTTGGCCAGCACCCAGGCGGTGGCGAATTGGCCCAGCTTGACGCCGCGCGCCTCGCTGTGCTGCTTCAGCCGCTGTGCGATCTCCAGCGACTCCTCGCGGAATTCCGTCTCCATCATGCGTTTGTCACCGCGCCCTGCCCGCGTGTCGCCGGGCGGGACCTGGCCGGGCAGATACTTCCCGGTCAGGACACCGCGCGCAATCGGGCTATACGGCACCACACCGAGACCGTAGTGAGCGCAGGCAGGCAGTATTTCGACTTCCGGCGTGCGGTTGAGCAGGTTGTAATACGGCTGACAGACGATGGGTGCGGGAATATTCATGCGCTCGCACAAGCGGATGATTTCGGCGATACGCCAACCCCGGAAGTTAGACAGTCCGAATGCACGGATCTTCCCCTGGCGGATCAGGTCGCCGACGCTGCGCACTGCTTCCTCCAGGTTTTCTTCAGAATAGTCGCGGTGCAGATACAGGATATCGATGTAATCGGTGGCAAGCCGTTTCAGGCTGCTTTCCACCTCCCGCACTATCCAGTTGCGCGAATAGTGCGATTGATTCGGCCGATTGCTCATTGCATTGCCCAGCTTGGTAGCCAGTATCCAGTCATATCGATCGCCACTCAAGAGCTTGCCGACCACTTCCTCCGAACCGCCCTTGCTGTATACGTCCGCTGTGTCGATGAAGTTCACGCCATGTTCACGGGCCGAACCGATAATGCGCTGTGCCTCGGCAAGGTCGGTTTGATCGCCGAACATCATGGTCCCCAGGCATAGCGCGGAGACTTTAAGATTGCTTTTTCCCAGACGACGGTATTGCATTTTCTATCCTGTCCTTGTATTGAAGCCTTGTATCGAGGGGATGCAGCTCATGGCGCCCCTATAGATTGAATCCGAACAATTTCGCTGCGTTTCCACCCAGTATCGCGACGCGGTCGGCGTCCGTCAAGCTCGGTGTGTCCAGTACGTGGCCCACCGGGTGTTCTTCCCACGGAATGGGATGATCGGAGCCTATCACGATCTGGCTCGCGCCGACTTGCGCGACCAGATGCCGCAGTGCCTCCGGCGTAAAAACGAGCGAATCGAAATAGAGCTGGTTCAAATATTCGGTCGGCTTCTTTTTGAGTACGATATCCGGATTGCAGTTGGCTGGCGAGACGAAGCAACTGTGATCCGAGCGAGGCGCGTAGGAACCCATATAGCCCCCGCCGTGGGCGGCAAGGACCTTGAGCTTGGGGAAGCGGTCCAGCGTCCCCTCGAAAATCAGATGCTGAAGCGCGATCGTGGTATCGAGCGGATTGCCGATCGTATTGGACAGCCATCCATTGCCCTTGAATCTCTTGGCCAGCTCCGGTGTGCTTTGAGGATGGATGAACAGTACCGCGCCGAGCTCTTCGGCTTTTGCCCATACCGGATGATACTTCGGCTCGGAAAAATCTTCGCCGGCAACGCTGCCGCCGATGGCCGCGCCGCAAAGCCCGTATTTCTTGACGGCTTCCTCCAGCTGTTGCACGGCCAGCGCCGGAGCCTGCATCGTCAGCGATGCAAATGCCGCGAAGCGGTCGGGACGCGACGCGCACAACTCAGCCAGCTTCTCGTTGTGGAGTTTGCAGATCGCTCTGCCGACTTCGGGGTCCTTGCGATACCAGAACGGATTAATGCTGAGCACTTGCATATCGATACCCTGCTCGTCCATCGCTCGCAGACGATTCTGGATCACAATGAAGTGCTCCTGCGCGCCTTTGACGGGTGGCATAACCCCTTTTGCCTCCTCCCCCATCAGGTCGATCGCATCCTGGAAGTAGCAATGCGCGTGGGCGTCGATCGTTTTGACACGCTTGCCCTTGATTACCGGGCTACCGCGCCGCAAGTCTGGTTTTGTCTGCGCATGCGCGGCGGCGAGCAATCCGCAACTGCAAAAAGCCATGCCCGCCATCGTGCCTGCGTTCTTGATGAATCTTCTGCGATCAGTCATGTTACGTCTCCTTTTTTTTGTTGGACTTGCGTCGCTGCGCGTGACCTCTAACCTGCTTCGTGCATCAATTTTCAATAATGCGAACTATTGTGTTGAATCGCATTCCTGCCTGCTCATTTCGCCGCCGCTCTCTCGGTACAAAGTTCTATCCGTGGATTGGCCTCGCATCGCTTGTCTATGATGGCGTCGACGATGAGCGAGCCAACGATACCGAGAACCAGTAAAATTATCATTAGCTGGATAAGGGTCAAGCCTTTGGGTTGCTTCATATGGGTCGCCCTTCAGTCACGAGTTTGATCACGAGTTTGGAAGTGGTGGGACAGTAGACGTCGTCCGGATAATACCCCTTCACGATTTGCAGCTGGCAGGCCGGCGGACGACGACATCCTTACCTGCGTCGATGACCATGAGGTCTTCCACCACTTCCAGCGGGCCTGCATAAGTGTTATGCGTTGCCGGCACCAATTGGTCGGAGTGCAGATGGATGACGGAGACTGCATCGGTATCTTGCCATTTGACTTTGAGTTGAGCCAAATGCTGTACAGCGCCACGACCGGCATCGAGGAGGAATTTTTTTTCGCCAGCTTCCACCAGCATGCTCGGTCCAAAGCGGTTCATCGCCGGAGGAGGACTCCCTGTGTCCGGTAACATGGCGCGGATTCCCTGGGCAAACGCGGCTCCGGAAAAAAGGCAATAGGTGAGCCCGGAAAAGATTAGAACCCGATCAAGCAAGCGTGTCAGCATCTGAACTCCCCTACTGAATCGACATGGCCCATTCCCAATAAACGTTAATGGTATGTGCAAAAAGGCCGAGGGGGCTGACAATTATCAATAGTGCCAATTATCAATAGTTCCGCTATGCAATAATCGTTCAGCCTGTTTCGGCATCAGGGCCAGAGCTGGAGGGGCAAATGATGAAACGCATATCGATTGCGTGCCGCTACTTGCTGGCGTCCAGCCACGGGAGCAAAGCCTGATGGAAGCGCGCCGGGTCCTCGATCTGCGGTGCGTGGCCGAAGCCCGGGAGCTCAACCAGGGTTGAACGCGGGATCTGCGCGGCGACTTGTTTGCCGAGCAGGTCGTAACGGCCAATTTTCGCCTTGACGTCCGCGGGCGCGATATCGCTGCCGATGGCGGTTGTGTCCCCGCTGCCGATTATCAGCAGCGTGGGCATTTTCAGCCGGCTGAACTCGTACACGACGGGCTGCGTGAAGACCATGTCGTAAATAAGGGCCGAATTCCATGCCACCAGCTTGTGGCCGGGACCCTTGTTAAGGCCCGCCAGCATGTCCACCCAGCGTTGATACTCGGGCTTCCAGCGGCCGAGATAGTAGGTGCTTTGCTCGTATTTGCGCACGCCTTCGGCGGATAGCTGCAGTTCGCGCGCATACCATTGGTCCACCGTCCGGTACGGAACGCCCAGCGCCTTCCAGTCTTCAAGGCCGATCGGATTGACCAGCGCCAGCTGCTCCACTTGGTCGGGATAGAGCAGCGCGTAGCGCGTGGCCAGCATGCCCCCGGTGGAGTGGCCGAGAAGGGCCGTGCGTTGAACGCCGAGCTTTTCCAGCAGCGCATGCGTGTTCATCGCCAGTTGCTGGAAGCTGTACTGGTAATGCTCGGGTTTGGTGGACGCGCAGAAGCCGATCTGGTCGGGCACGACCACACGGTAACCCGATTCGCTCAGCGCCTTGATTGTTGCCTCCCAGGTCGCGCCGCAAAAATTCTTGCCGTGCATGAGCGTGACGGTGCGGCCGTTGGCTTTGCCCTGCGCGGGGACATCCATGTACGCCATGCGCAGCTTCTCGCCTTGCGATTCAAAGGCAATGCTTTTGAGCTCATACGGGTAATCGAAGCCCTGAAGTTCCGGCCCGTAGCTTGGGGCCGTGCCTGGGGCCGGGCTTGGGACCGTTTGCGCGGCGACGGCGGACGAGACGGCCGCAAGGAACAACACGCATAGCCGGACGAAAATCGAATGAGACATATCGCGTTCCTTCATGGAAGAGGTGAAATCATTGAAATCGTTTTAACCGCCAAGGATAACAGCTCTGTCGCTGCCGTTTGAATCCAATGGTAATGGGTGGCCCCATTGGTTGCAGGCAAGCGCGATTCGCGCTTGAGATTCGGGCTTGAACTTTTAATTGATAGATCAGTCCATAATTGTGTTATTGTCGCTCATGCCGCCTCATCAGTGGCGAACTCATTACTTAGTTTAATCAGAGGTGTACTTGAAGATAGGGTTCATTTTTTTTGACTAATTATGGACTGATTAGTCAATTATTTATCCAATTTTATGAAGGAAAAGGAATATGACTGCATCGACACAATTTCACAAAGGCAACGTGGCGCTGGTCACGGGCGGTTCGCGCGGGATCGGGGCCGCCATCGTAAAACGGTTAGCCAGAGAAGGGGCGGCTGTTGCGTTCACCTATGCATCGTCGCCTGAAAAGGCAAAGGAAGTGGCGCGTTCAGTCGAAGCCGCCGGGGGCAAGGCTTTGGCTATACGCGCGGACAGCGCCGATGCAGAGGCAGTAAAAGCGGCCATCGCGCAAACGCTGAAGACGTTCGGCCGTCTGGATATCCTGGTCAACAATGCCGGCATCATACATCTCGCGCCCATCGAACAATATCCTCTGGAGGAATTCGACCGCATGGTGGCGGTGAATATTCGCGCCATATTTGTCGCGATACAGGAAGCTGTACGTCACATGAAAGAAGGCGGGCGCATCATCACGATCGGCAGTATCCTCGGCAGCCGCAAGGCGTTTCCCGCGGCCAGCATCTACGCGATGACCAAAGCCGCCGTTGCAGGCATGGTGGGCAGTCTTGCCCTGGATCTTGCGCCGCGGGGAATCACCGTCAACAACATACAGCCGGGACCGACCGACACTGACATGAATCCCGGCGATAGCCCTCACGTTGACGCGATCATGCAAATGATTCCCTTAAAGCGCGTGGCCGATCCTGATGAGATAGCGGGAATGGTTGCCTACCTTGCCGGTCCCGATGCCGGATTCATCACCGGCTCCAGCTTGACGATCGACGGCGGGACTAGCTTGTAACAGGCATATAATGGACGGACATATCCAGAAATCTTCGTTGCCATGGCAAGACCTAAAGAGTTTGATCGTGACGAGGCCGTGAAGAAAGCTATCGCCGTCTTTCGGGACAAGGGCTACGCAGCCACGTCGACTGACGATCTGCTGCAGGCGATGAATATCGGCCGCCAGAGCATGTACGATACGTTCGGCGACAAGCGGCGCCTCTATCTGGAGGCGCTGCAGCGCTACAACGCCGATGGCGTGGGGGAGTTCATCCACAGCATGAGCAAGTCTTCGTCGCCGCTGGCCGGACTGGAGTCCGCGCTGCTCTCCTTCGCGGCGAAATCGTCTGCCGAGGATGCCTTCGGCTGCATGGGCGTCAGCGCGGTCTGCGAATTTGGCCAGTCCGATGCTGACGTCGTGACGCTGACGGAAACCAGTCACATGACCCTGGCTGCGTCGCTCGAACGCCAGCTCAGGGATGCCAAGGCCAAAGGCGAGATCCCCCGCTCCATAGATGAGCGCGCCGCCACGCAATTTATCAACTCGACGCTGTTGGGGATGAAACTAAGCGCGCGCGGCGGCGCCAGCCACCGGACCTTGAAAAACATCGCCAGTTTTGCGATCAAGAGTTTAAAAGCGCCTTAGCCTCTTTGTTTGTTTATTTGCCGGGCGACAGGTCGTCCTCGTGGCGCGAGAATCGAAATGACTCTGCCCCACTCCCAAAAGCAGAAACATAATTCCTGCCAGCAACTTATGTGGTTTCAGGGTTTTCATGCATGTGGCCACGCTGCCGCCTCATTATCGTTTTTTAGAGGCTCATTGATGCATATCAACTATGTTGCCAAACGAACATACGCCCATCAATTTTCTATGTATTCTGAAATTTGCAGCTACTTAATAACTACTTATTTCAGACGATATCATGAAAAGATTTATCAAGCCAATCGCAAACGTGAAAAGGTTTATCAAGCCAATCGCGGATTATATTTTTCAGACCTATCTCTACACGATGCTTAATGGATATGAGAAGGATCTGAAAAAACAGCTGATGTATGTCGACATACGTCGCCTATTCATGGGCATGCGCACCGAATAAATGAAATAGTTCCAGGGATTTACCCCGCGTTGTCCCTCTTCGCTTTCTCTGCTTCGTTTATTCCCGTGCTGGTTCTTCTTCGGCATTTCAACGTCTGATTTATCCGGCGCTTGCGGACTGTCCTATTCGTTTCCCACGCAGCGCCGGTACAGTGCGCGCCGCAGCCATCGCCCTTGGCGGCGGACAGTCCCTGGTCCGCTTGAGCAATTCATTCTTCCGCACCGGATGAATTGACTGCAGCACGCACGCCATCGGCGATAGAGCATATTCCACTGAACGACAGCAGTCTCGATATGATCACACTCGTCGTGACGGAAAAAAATATCGCGCAATATCGTGTGTCATGGCAGGTAGTATCGATCGCCGGCGTGACGGCCTTGTCTTGCAAAGATGAAATCATGACTGAAAATATCTCCCCAAATATCTCCCTATCCAGTCCCGCAATTCGCTGGTCGCCCCGGCCTCGCCGGCGCCGCTCGCCAGACAAGCCTGGCAAGCGCGCCAGCCGTCACGAAGGAAAGCCGCTGATCCAGCCGGTGCGATTTGCGGTCTCCGTGATGATTGTTGCCGAGCGCATCGACATCAAGGCGCTCGCCCATTTGCCGATGGTCGCGCAGTCGCCGCTCATGGTGCGCCTGCCGAGCGCCGGCGTCGCGGCGATTTTCCGCTACGGTGCCGTGGCGTTTTTTGCCGAAGAGACCGGTGATCGGGAATGGCTGATGGCCAGCCTCGATGCCGCCAGTTCAGGCAAAGGCGACCCGCTTACCGAAGAAAATGCCATCGTCATCGTCGACGCCCAAGCCCATGAAGGCCCGGTCGGCAACGAAATCCACATTAACGCCGCCGACCGGCCCCGCCTTCAGCTGCTGGCTGAAGTGATGTCAAAAGCAGCCATGCTGTCGTTTCAGGAGCGCCTGTCGGCAAGCGAGTTTGACCGGATTGAGCCGCTGGCCCAAGACCTGGCGGACGACGGAAAATTCTCCGTGCGCCCGCGCGATTTAATGCAAGTCGTCGGCAACATGTTGTTGTCCGAGCACCGGCTCACCAGTCGCGCAGAAGTGATGGACAAGCCGGAATTACTTTGGAGCAACACCCATCTGGAAGCGTTGCACGCCAGGCTGGAAGGCGATTATGAAATCATAGAGCGCGCGAAAGCACTGGAGCGCAAGCTGGCAACGCTGGCGCGCACCGCGGAGACATTGCTGGAAACAGTGCGCTACGAGAGTTCGCACCGGGTCGAGTGGTATATCGTCGGCTTGATTCTGATCGAGTTGTTCTTGTCGGTCTATGGGTATTTCACGCATTGAACATCGCGCGTGCACCAGCTCTCGTGGCTGGGACATCAAGGGTCGAACACTAAGGATCGGAGTCATTTTATTTCAACGATGCGTTTCATCCATTACCACTCCGGATTTGCCATCCCGCTTGCTCGCCGATCGCCTTGTTCGTGTCCGCCTTCGGCGTTGGACGGCCTGGTTCAGCCCAGGCAAAATCGGCTCTGCCCCTGATGCCCCTCGACGTACGCGGTCGGTATGAATAGTTTGGGTCAGGGAGACGTCAAGCCTGGCTTGATTACCGGAAGGCTCCATGGATGCTTGCCGTCCATTGTCATACTGAGGAATAAGCGCCTGCATAAGAATGATCGCCATTCCACAAGCTGCCGCAACAGTCCGGAAAGTCCATTTGGCAGCCTTCTCTGCCGCCGTTGCAGAACGCTCGGCAACGTTAAGGGCGGCCAGTGTCGCCTCAACGTGTCCCCGGTCTTTCAGTTTCAGCCGCGTCTCGGCAGGCTCTACAGTCCGCCTGTTCGTCCCGAAGCGACGGGCAGCCAAACCTTTTCTGAGTGCTTTCTCATCTCCATTTTTATCAGTCCACGCTCCGACACCTTCAATCATCGTAAATGCCCTAAACGCTTCTGAATTTGCAGGAATCCTAACATGAGACTGCTCGCCATCAATCAGCGAACAGCTTAAACCATTGTCTGGAATTCAGGATCCACTATAAAACGCCGGTTTCCGATGGCTTGATTTTGTGGATGAAGCGATGGCGCAGCTGATGATATGCACTATTCGCGTCATAGAATTGCGCATGCATTTTTTGCAGTTCCGCTTCACGATAGGCATGCAATGGCTTGACCGCTTCGTCCGATTTCCGCGTCTTCTTCTTTGCAGATACCAGGCGGTTATAGTCAACCGAATGCGCCAGCGACTCGGCCGAGGCTTTTACGGCGATGGTGAAATCGTCATAAGCATCCGGCAGGATTTCGTCTATCAGGCCGATTCTTTTTGCTTCGGCCATTCCCAGCGCAAGCATCGACTCGGCAAGTTCAAGCGCCCCGCCGACCCCGACCCGCTTCGGCAGCAGGTAGGTCCAATATTCCGAGCCAAACAAGCCCATCGCCTTGTAATGCGGATTGACGACACATCCGGCGCGCGCCCATACCTTGTCCGCCGCAAGCGACATGATCGCGCCTCCCGCTGCAGCCGATCCCCATAGGGCGGAGACGGTCAACCTGGAAGTCATGTTGATGATTTCCAGGACCAGATCGTTGATCGCATTGATGTTACGCCAGGATTCGTCGGCAGGACTGGCGGCGGCTTCGATGATGTTTAAATGGATTCCGTTCGACCAGAAATCGGTGCCGCCCATTAGCACAATCACCCGCGTCGGGCGCGAGACGGCATACCGCCAGGCTTCTTTCAGGCGGATGCATTGCTCGGTACTCATTGCGCCATTGTGAAAATCGAAATGGAGGTAGCCAACCATGTTCGATTCTTCATACCAAATTTCTCTGAATGTCTTGCTGCCCTCGGGGCACAAAAAATCAGCCGGCGATTCCGGGACATCCTTTAATTGTCCCTGCAACAGCATGGCTGCGGGGAGTTTGAAATTTTTCGATGGCTGGCGCGGGTCCGGATTTTTTTTCTTTAAATGCGATATCCACACGGCGCCATCGGAAGTGGCAAAGCAAATCGCGCCGTTCCTTTGCGCAATAATATCTCCGGCATGGCCGCCATTGAGGATGCTGTCTTCATGCGCCACGCAAAGATAGTATTCTTCTCCGAACAGCGTTTCCACCACACCGTACCCGGACGCGCTGTCTGCGGCATGAATTTTATTGAGAATATCAGCGGTCGTGTCGCTGTCCCAATCGATCTTTCTATCTCGCTGTTTAATCAGCCGCTGTTTCATCAACATAAGGTGGACTCATCGATCAGGACAGGAATGCGTTTAGCTTAAGCCGTGCTTTCTGCCTCACATGCAGCTGCGCGGCGCTGCCCCGGTTTTGGTGTTGCGTTTGATGTTGCTGTTTCTTTCTTTGCTTCTGCCTTTGCAGGTAAGCAGGAGTTAGCGAATAAAGATGCCGGATGGCAATGCCATATCGGAAGTTACCAAATAAAGATGCTGGATGGCAATGCCATAGTTATGGCACCCGCGAAATCGTTGATAAAAACAACGGACGAGCAGTAAGGATCGCTTGATTTCGCTTTCCTTTCATAAATTTCGGGCTTATCAATACCAAAATCCCTCTTTGACGGCTTCTTCGCGGCTTGAGCAGCCCCGTCACGGTTGAAATAATGAGAGATGTTTTGCCACGGTTAAACCGTGCAGAGCGGCGGTTTGATGGCTTGCTTCAGCTCAAACAAAGCAAGAGTTAATTCTGCCTATCAAGGATTCTTCTCAATCCAATGGAACAATGTGCGGGCACGCCATTCTTACTAAATAGTTCGCCCATGAGTCCGCCTATGCCGTTCGACATTGCCACACATTCTTATGTGGCTTGCCGAGGTTTGCTTTCCGGTCTCAACCAGGAAGGACACCTCAACAACCAAGGAGTAAAGTCATGAAGAAACCTGATGCAACGGTGCAAGATCCCGAACGCAAACAGCGCGCCCCGCTGCTCACCCCCACCGACCTGAAAGCGGCGGCGACCAGGGATATCGCCGGCGCCATGAACGCCATCCTGGCGGACGTGTTCGCGCTTTACCTGAAAACCAAGAATTTCCACTGGCACATGAGCGGACCGCACTTCCGCGATTACCATTTGCTGCTCGACGAACAGGGCGCCCAGCTGTTCGCAATGACCGACCCGATCGCCGAGCGCATCCGCAAGATTGGCGGCTCGACGCTCAAGTCGATCGGCCACATCGCCCGCACCCAGCGCATACCGGACAATGATGCCGAGTACGTGGAGCCGGAGGACATGCTCGCCGAATTGGGCGAAGACAACAAGGCCCTTGCTGCGCGCCTGCGCGAGGTTCACAGCCTCTGCGACGATAGCCGGGACATCGCCACCGCCAGCCTGATCGAAGTCTGGGTCGACGAAACCGAGCTGCGCATCTGGTTCCTGTTCGAGACCAGCCGCCGCGCGGATTCGACCGGGCATTGAAACGTCGTTGAATCGGCAAAAGCTTTTGCGGTCAAGCCTTGGCTGTTGTCCTCAGATAAGACCGCTTGCTTGAGAGCCGGATGTGGGAAATCTGCACGTCCGGTTTGATGAGAAGGATGTGGAAACGCAGGTATGGCAAGCTTATCTCTGCCGACAGCGGGCAGTTACCCCACGCTGCTGCGCTCCCCCCTGCCGGTGGACGCTGTCTGCGCGTAGTAGCTCAGGAACAGTTCGACCGCCGCCGCCGCCAGCTGTTTCTGCGCCTTCGGCGCCAGCTTCGGCTGCCCCATCGTCACCTGCGGCCAGAAGGCCGAGCCCTTGATCAGGCTCTCCAGCTGCTGCGCAGCCAGTGCCGCGTCGCCGGCCTTGAGCCGGCCGTCTTTCTGCGCGGCGCGTATCCACGCCAGCACGCCGCTTTCCTTCTCGCCCAGGCGGGCCAGCATGTCCTGCGCGCGCTCGGGCGAATGGATGGTGGCGGCGATCGCCACGCGGGCCAGGTCGATGAAGTCGTCATTGGCCAGCATCGCGAGCTTTTGCAGCATCCAGGTCATGAGCTGCTCGCGCAACGGCTGGTCGGCGCGGTAGGCAAGGTCCAACTGCGAGGCGCTGCGGTGCCACAGCTGGCGCAGGATCTCGACGAACAGGTCTTCTTTGCTCGCGAAATGGTTGTACAGCGTGCGCTTGGACACCTCTGCGGTGGCGGCCACCTTCTCCATGCTGGTGGCGTCGAAGCCATTGGCCCGAAACTCGGCCACCGCGGCCTGCACGATGGCCTCTCGTTTGCGGTCGGTAAGGCGTTGGGCGGGAATCATGCGGCAATGTTACACCGGTTCATTGACTTCTTCTAAAACGGAAACTACACTGTGTAGTATACTTATTGTAATATACCTGCGGGAATGCACCGATGCGCCCGGCCCTTCGCAACCTTGTTTTCACAGGAGTTCTCAGCAACATGGCTTACTTCTCTCTTTCGCCCTGCAGCACCCCGCCTGCCCATTCCGAGTCGCCGCAGCAGCGCGACGGCCGGTTCCACAACGTTGCGCAGGCCGAGCAAGCCGGGCAGCCCGGTTGGCGCAAGACGCTGGACATCAGCTGGCGCTTCCTGTTCGACAAGCCGGACGGCACCGTGCCGCCGCAGGCGGTGCCGGTGCAGCCGCTCACCGCGGCGCAGTTGCAGGCCGCGCCGGACGGCAGCCTCTACCGGCTCGGGCATTCCACGCTGCTGATGAAGTTGAACGGCGCGTTCTGGCTCACCGATCCGGTGTTCTCCGAGCGTGCGTCGCCGCTGCAGTGGATGGGCCCGAAGCGCTTCCATGCGCCGCCGATCGCGATTGATCAGTTGCCACCGATCGAGGGCGTGATCCTGTCGCACGACCACTACGACCATCTCGACCACGCTGCCATCATGCAGCTGGCGCCCAAGGTGCGCCACTTCATCGCGCCGCTGGGCGTGGGCGACCGGCTGGTTGCCTGGGGGGTGGACGCCGCCAAGGTACGCCAGTTGGACTGGTGGCAGTCTACCGAAGTGGCCGGCGTGCAGCTGGTGGCCGCGCCGGCGCAGCATTTCTCCGGCCGCAGCATGAGCGACCGCAACAGCACCTTGTGGGCCTCGTGGGTCATCCTCACCGGCGACCTGCGCCTGTTCTTCAGCGGCGATACCGGCTACCACGCCGATTTCCGCACCATCGGCGAGCGCTATGGCCCGTTCGACGTCACCATGCTCGAAACCGGCGCCTACGACCCTCAGTGGCCCTACGTGCACATGCAGCCGTACGAGACGCTGCAGGCCCACGCCGACCTGCGCGGCCGCTGGCTGCTGCCCGTGCACAACGGCACCTTCGATCTCGCGATGCATGCCTGGGACGACCCGTTCGAACGCATCGTCGAACTGGCCGACGCGCGCGGCGTTTCAGTGACCACGCCGATGATGGGCGAAGCGGTACCGTTGCGGCTGCCGCAGCGCGGCAGCGCCTGGTGGCGCGCGTTGCGGCAGCCCGGGAAGCTGCAGGCCGGCAGCGCGCCGACCTCGATGTGAATCGTGTTTGAAGATACCAAGGGTCGGAGTCAATTGATTTCAACCACGCGGCTCATCCTTTACCACTGTGGATTTCCCCTCCCGGTTGCTCGCCGCTCGTGTTGTTCGTGCCCGCCTTCGTTGGATGGCCTGGTTTAGCTCAGACAAAATGACTCTGATCCTGATGCCCCTCTTTACCATCGGCTTGTTTAACCGGTTGGCAAGCGGCAGATACGAGTTGCCGGCCAGTTTGTATTCGATAGCTCCGCTACCGGTGCCCCGTTACCTGCCGCTTCTTCCCCTGGGTGACCACAAAAAAAGCCGGCAAGGGCCGGCTTTCGCTTGGCATCACGTGATTACTTTCCGGAGCCTGCTTCGCACTTTTTGATGAAGGATGCCTTCGCAGCGCCGGCCAATGGTTTTCCATTTTTGTCGACGGCCTGTGCCGCACAGCTCGAAGTTTTACCGTCCCCCGCTTCGCACTTCTTCATAAAGGATGTTTTTGCGGCTCCGGCCAACGGCTTGCCATTCTTGTCTACCGCCTTTGCTTGGCAGCTGGACGCGGTTGGCGCAGCAGCCTTACCAGCTGACGGTGAAGCGGGGGTTTGAGCATAGGCAACGCTCACAGAAAAAATGAATCCGGCTACAGCTAGGAAAAGCTTGTTCATGACGATCTCCTTTCAAGGGTAAGGCGGATTGCCCTTAACAGAACACTACCCCAGAACGCTACCCGATCTGATTTCGTTGACAACGTTGCCAGCCTAGCGCCCGACTTCATGATTTCATCCGTTAGGCGTTTGCCAATCCAGTGTTTTCTTAAAAGAAACGCGTAACAACGTAGAAACAAATTGCCCATGAAGCAGCCTTCGAGCACTTTGGTGCCTTCGGTGTCCTCCCGGTTGCTCGCCGCTCGTCTTGTTCGTGCTCGCCTTCGCCGTTGGATGGCCCGGTTCAGTTCGGCAAAAAATCCACTCTGAGCCTGATACCCATGATCATCGCCATATCGAATTGTGCCTAACAGCAATAGTTGCAAGCCGGCTGCCGTAATTGACAATTGTCAACTACCTTTTCCTGGGAGAACTCAAACTAATTGCTCATCGTTAAACAAAGGCTATGTAAATATGATTGGCTTAAAGCCAACGTTACTTGTTGTATCATCATTGTTATATCATTAATAAAACTTGTCGGGGAGACCACAAAATGCGTCATTTCGTGCATAAAAGTACAACGTGCTATTTGGCAATATCCGCAGCCATTCTGTCTTTGTCTGGCCATGCACTCGCGAAAAATGAGAATACGGACAAGCCGGCTTTTCTTGGTGAGATTTCGGTCAGGACCACTGATGGCATCTCCGATGACCTGCTGACCGCCGGCCTCGGCAAAACTGGTTTGGCAGGCCCATCGCCCGGCATTGCCGATCCGGCCAACCCGACAGCTGCCGAGTTGCGGCGCCTGGCGATCTACAACAACTATCGCGCTCTGGTCGACATCACTGCGGCTGGCGGTTACGGCATGCTCTACGGCCCCAACGTCAACAAGGCAGGCATCGTCACTACCGGCGAAGGCTTGATTGCCGGTACCGAACATATTGCGTATTCCGATGACGGCACCGGCCGTCAGAATGTGACGCTAATGGTGCAGGTGCCTGTCACTTTCGATCCGGCCAGGCCGTGTATCGTGACTGGCACATCGAGCGGATCGCGTGGCGTGTACGGAGCGATCGCCACTTCCGGTGAGTGGGGACTGAAAAACGGGTGCGCGGTTGCCTACACCGACAAGGGCACCGGCAACGGCATCCATGATCTGCAAAACAATACTGTGAGCCTGCAGGACGGTACCCGCGAAAATGCAACAGAAGCCGGCAAAAAGTCCAACTTCACCGCCGGCCTGACTGAATCACAACGTGTCGCATTCAATGCCGCATTTCCAAATCGCTTTGCAGTCAAGCACGCTCATTCTCAGCAGAATCCAGAGCAGGACTGGGGCAAATGGACGCTGCAATCTGTGGAATTTGCGTTTTATGTGCTCAATCAGAAGTTTCATAAGCATTTCAATCAATCCAACACAATCACCATCGCGTCCAGCGTATCCAATGGCGCGGGCGCTGCACTGGCCGCAGCCGAACAGGACACGGAAGAGTTAATTAGTGGCGTGGCAATTGCCGAGCCAAGCATCGCGCTGACGCAAAACGATAAGCTGACGGTCAGACGTGGCAACACAGCGAGAATTGGTACTGGCAAGTCCCTCATGGATTACTTCTCGATTGCCAACCTGTACCAGCCATGCGCAGCCCTGGCATCCCCGTCTGCCAACGTTTTTCATACGATTAATCCAACCTTGGCGCAAAACCGTTGTGACGCGCTGAAGGCTAGTGGCTTGATCAGCGGTGTCACCGCTCAGGAAATGGGAGCGAGTGCCATGAATGCGCTCATTGCAGCAGGTTACGAGCCAGAAAGTGCACCATTGCAGGCTTCCATGTTCGCGTTTGCCACCCCGGCGATTGTTACGACTTACAGCAACGCATACGGGCGTTTCAGCGTGACCGACAACCTGTGCAACTGGAGTTTTTCCGGTTCGGCTGCAGGCATTCCAACATCGTTCGGTACCGGCAATGGTGTTCCACCCACTGCCGGCATTGCGATTTTCAAGAACAACTCGGTTAACGGTGCAGCACCACTGGCATCTTCAGTTTCAGTCAGCACCGGGAAGGCTGACTATGACGTTGATGGTGCCCACTGCGTGCGTGACCTGGTGACAGGTACCAGCCAAAATGCCAAACGCGTCCAGCAGGGCATGCGCCAAATCCAGCGTAGTGGCAATCTCCAAGGCAAACCCGCGATCATTGTGCATGGCCGTTCAGACACCTTAATTCCGGTTGGCTTTACCTCGCGTCCCTATTACGGCCTGAACAAAATGGTCGAAGGGCATAAAAGCAAGCTCAGATATATTGAGGTGACAAATGCGCAGCACTTTGAATCATTCCTTGCGTTCCCCGGTTACGCGCCAAATTATCTGCCTCTGCATCGTTACTTCATTCAGGCAATGGATATGATGTATGCCCACCTGAAGTCTGGCGCAGCACTGCCGGAGAGTCAGGTCGTTCGCACGCTACCTCGCGGCATGAACGGTACAGCCGTAAATCCGATCAGCATGGATAACGTACCGCCCATTGCGATCAAGCCACGCAGCGGTGATCTGATTACCTTCTCTAACAATACCGTCGCTGTTCCCGACTAAACCAACCCTACAATAACAAAAGCACAGGAGGTCGCCTCTTGTGCTTTTTTCTTTGGCGAATCGTTCTCTTGCTGTTTGGATCAGCCCGGCGGCAGCTTTGGATTGAAAGCTGTGGCAGTCCACTAAACCAAGCGTCTGCTATCAAATCTTAAGCTGCCGGTGAAGCGGCGCTGTCTCATCGGCTGGTTTTGGCCGATAGCGACTGGTGAACAAATGGCCAAGTCAAGCAGCATATCGGTGTAATAGCGCTGTATACACAGCAAATCCAATGAGGTACACCGCCGAATCAAAGCCTGGGGGTTGAGTTCATTTTTCATGAAATTTCTCCTTTCATCGGCAACCTACTCTGACGAACACCAAAAATAAGCGCCCCCCGCGCTACTCTGCCTTGTGTTTTCCCGCCTCGGCACAACCCCAATTGCGTAAATATCGCTAGTAGCTCACGTTATCACTTCATTTCTGACCTTTTTGATGGACCAACAACGGCTTATACTGACCTGATAGTTCCGAAAAAATGGCAATCTTGCGAAGAGCACGGGATTATCGACAGTAGTGCTTTGCATTACCACTCTTTGCAACGAAGGCGATGACGCTCAATAATATCGCTGCTCCTGTTACCGGTATGGGTAGCAGTATGGGCAGCAGGCTTGGTTTTCTCCGCAGGAATTATCTCTTGCTGATTAGCTGGCCCATTGCAGCGCTCATCCTGGCTGCCATTGGGTGGAGCGTGCTTCTTGCACACTTGAATAACGAGAGACTTCGAGTCGAAAACAGGGCTTTCGAGCAAGCAGCCACTTTATCCAGAAGCTACGCCGCCAATCTGGAGCGAACAGTAGAAGCGCTCGACCAAATCACTCTCTACGTCAAATACGGATGGGAATTAACCGGCGGAAAATTCGAACTGGCGGATATCAAGAAGAAAGGATTACTACCCCCCGCTGCCCTGTTAAACGTCGGCATTAGTGATCCCAACGGCATGTTGGTGACCAGTACGATTCCAGGCGCGCGAAAAGTAAGCATTGCCCATGAACCGTTCTTCATCGTACAAAAAAATGCGACTACCGATTTGCTGTATATCGGCCCGCCTGCATTTAGCCTTCTGCGTCAAAGATACATCATCCCTTTCTCGCGCAGACTCACCGATCCCAACGGCAGCTTTGGCGGCGTCGTAGTGGTTACAACGGAACCTGCCTATTTTGTAGCGAACTACGACGAAGCCACATTGGGAAAACACGGGTTCATGGGTGTGGTCGGCAACGACGACATCATTCGGGTAACTCGCACCGGCCAAAGCGTTTATCCGCCGCCACCGCCGACACTGCTTGCCTACCCCGAGCTGGAAGCAGAGCGTGGCACCATCCTGCTAGACGGCAGTAAATGGTTTAGAGACAAGCGTAGCCGCTATGTAGGTTGGGACAAGCCTACTGAGTATCCCCTATGTGCCGTAATCGGTTTGGACGCACAGGAGACGATGGCGCCGTATTGGGACTATCGGGCCAAAGCAATTAGCTACGCAACATTGGCCACGTCCGCGCTGGCAATATTTACCGTAGTGGCCATGGCGCTCTCGGTAGGTCTTGCATTAAGAAAATACAGGCTGGAGGCTGCTCAAACCACCTATCGGATTGCGACGGAAGGAGGTAATGAAGGTTTTTATATTGTTCATCCGATACCTGACACGAACGGAGCCGTAGTCGATTTCGAAATCATCGATAGCAATCATCGCGGCGCTGAACTGCTTCGCGAACGGCGTGAAGAGTTAATCGGGAAAAAGGTTTCGGCTCTCTACGAAGCGGCCAATCCCGAGCGTTTAATGCAATTGTTGAGCAAGGCGATGGACAAGGGCCTTTACGAGGAAGACGTACAGGTGCCGGGCGAGAGCTCGCTCAAGATGCGGTGGGTCCACCTCAAAATTGTCCGCTCCGATGGCGAACTCGCGATTACGTTACGTGACATCAGCGAAAGCAAAGCACATCTTGCGGAGCTTGAGCGCCGAAGCGATGAAGATGTGTTGACCGGTCTTCCCAATCGTAGTTGGGCGCATAGATATCTTCCTCGCGCAATCGAGCATGCTGCGAAAGGTGGTTCCATGCTGGCGCTGCTTTTTGTTGATTTGGACGGCTTCAAAAAGGTTAACGACACTGCGGGCCATGCAGCGGGTGATGAGCTGTTAAGGAATGCCGCGCGCCGTTTGAAAGAAGCAGTTCGTCCGCATGACCAGGTAGTCCGGTTGGGCGGCGACGAGTTCCTGGTGATTGTCGAGCAAATCGAACAAAAAGCGGACGCCGCCCATATTGCGGAGCGGGTAGTACTTGCGTTCAAGGAGAGCTTCAGGCTGCCCCAGGGGGTTCATTCTGTGGGCACTTCGATTGGGATTAGCATCTACCCGTCGGACGGTATCGACCCGGAAACCCTGTTGCACAATGCCGACATTGCCATGTATTCCGTCAAGACCAGCGGCAAAGGCAGTTACCACTTTTATGACCAGAAATTTTACGACGCCTTGCGTGCCCGCCTGGAACGCGAAGCCGAGCTTCGACAAGCGATAGAGCAAGACCAGTTCCTCATTTACTACCAGCCCCGTATCGATTTAATGAATGGCGCCACCTGCAGCATGGAAGCGCTAGTCCGGTGGGCGCATCCATCCAGGGGTTTGCTGGATTCACTTGAATTCATCCCGCTAGCCGAAGAGTCTGGCCTTATTCTGGGGTTGGGAGAACTGGTCATGGACAAGGTATGTGCTCAGCTGGCAAAGTGGGCACGGCCAGGGGAGAAATTGGTGCCCGTCTCCGTCAATATCTCAGCTCGCCAGATTAACGAGGCCGACATCGCCGCCATCCTGTCCGCGACCCTGGCCCGGCACCATATTGACCCGGAGCTGGTGGAAGTTGAAGTAACAGAGTCCTGTATGACGGGCGACAGTACCGAGGTTTCCCGCGCCCTCACCGCCATCCGCAAAATGGGTGTGAAACTACTCGTTGGCGACTTCGGGACGGGTTATTCATCGCTATCGCAACTGCAACGCCTTGATTTCGACATGCTGAAGGTCGACCGTGCGTTCACCGGCGAGCTAGGCAAAACAGACAAAGGCAATGTGTTTTTCAAAGCCATTATCACGATGGCGCATGCGATTGAAATACGGGTAGTTGCCGAGGGCGTGGAAAATGAAGACCAGATAAAGATACTGAAATCACTTCTTTGCGACCAGATACAAGGCTTCTATATCTCCAGGCCATTGCCGCCATCCGAAATGCAGCCCATCCTGCCCAAGTGGTTTTTTCCTTCTACAACATAGAGCCTGTGTAAGCGACTGCACAAAACTGAGCCGTTCTTCGCAAATATTATCGCTGGCGACTGACCCGACGTCGCCGCAAAGAGACGTAGCACCGGTGCAGCCCCTGCAAGACACTAAGGTTCAGAGTCAATTTATTCCAACCATGCGGTTCATCCATTCCCGCTCCGGATTTCCCCTCCCGGTTGCTCGCCGCTCGTCTTGTTCGTGCCCGCCTTCGCCGTTGGATGGCCTGGTTCAACTCAGCAAAAAGCCCACTCTGACCCTGATGCCCGCAAAAACAGCTGATGCGTTGCATTGACCGCTTGAATCCATTGCCTTTATTTGCTGGGGAGATCGCTTGGAAAGAGCAAGGACTTGATAACGACCGGCACCACGCCCGGCGGGTCGAGCCATTCTCCGACATCGACGAAGTCCAGTTCGCGTAATTTTATGCCGTCGATCGAGACGATTTTGCCATCGAGATGAAGTTCATCATGCAAAATCCGGCCAAGGGAGGCGCCTATGTCTCCGTCAATCATCAGGAAAAGTATTTCATCCCTTTTCCCGGATGGCGCCGCAAACTGCATGATGGCTTTAGCCATCGCGAAGAGCCGCGAATGCTCCGGCGCACCGTCCCAGGCAAACGCGATCGCCAGGCGGGCACTTGGCTCGAGATCGAGAATATCCGCATTTTTTTTGAAGGCGCCAACGATCTCATCGATGTCAATGCGATCGGAGATGTCGAGGCCGAGATGGATCACGGGAATGTTATGAATCGGCAACACTCCCGCATCCGGCAAGTATATGGTCTTGCCGCTCACCTGTACCGTGAATTGCGAGGCTCCGATAACCGTCGCGCGGATACGTTCCATGGGTTCGATGATCGGAATCGAAATACGGGCTTTGATCTGCTGTACGATTTCGCCGGCAAGCAGCTTGGCGATGTCACCGTGACTGGCGCTCTCGCGACCGAATATATACTCCGCGACCCCTCCGGAAAACGTAATGAAACGGGGCTTCATTGTTCTCGACAACGGCTCGGTCAACTCGAGAGCATGACCCAGTTCATCGAGATCTGTTCCGCAAATCTGATCTGCAACAATCGCCGCCAACCGTTCTGCAATTGCCTTGCGGGCAGACTCGTCTGCAAATCGGCCCGGTGTAGCCTCAATCCCCAGCTGTCTGGCTACCAGGTGCGCGGAGTCATCGATACGTGTCCACGCGCCCTTCTCATCTTGTGCAAGAAGGCGGCC
>DASYKE010000176.1:0-13272 GCA_035995725.1 Burkholderiaceae bacterium
CGCGCGACCGGATCAATATCCAGAACGCGGTTCAGATATTTGGATGTATCGATAACGACGGCGACATTCACGCACTGGCCGCACTGCGAGGTGCCGCCGCCACGCGGCAGAATCGGCACGCCGAATTCACGGCATACGCGAATCGTCTCGACGACGTCTTCCACCGTCTTCGGGACCACCACGCCGATCGGAATCTGCCGGTAATTGGAAGCGTCAGCGGAATAAACAGCCCGGCTGCCGGCGTCGAAACGGACTTCGCCTTCAATTGCGGCGTGCAATGCGCGCTCGAATGCCGCAGGTTCGGCCTCGTTCAGGAAACGAAATGGAGTGGGTTCGCCCATGTTCTCTCGAATCTGATCAACCTGATGTCTCCGTTGATCTTTTTAATTGGCGACACGGCCGGATCCCGGCCGTGTCTTCATCACATAAACCGGCGCGTCAATGGAGCCGGTAAAAATTGTGCGCTATCCGAGAACCACACCTTAGCCTCGAGGTTTGGGTACGCTCTGCTTGATTTCAGCGGCACGCAGAAAATCGAAATCGCATCCCTGGTCTGCCTGCGTCACCGTTTTCAGGAACAATTTGCGATAGCCTCGCTCTTGCGGATGCGGCGGGACGGATTTCACGGCCGCTGCCCGCTCGGTGAGTTCGGCCTCACTCAACAGTACGGAAAGCGAACGGTTCGCCACGCTCAGCCGGATGCGGTCCCCGTTGCGGATCAGCGCCAACGGACCGCCGATCGCCGACTCCGGCGTTACATGCACCACGATGGTTCCGGCGGCAGTACCGCTCATCCTGCCGTCGGAGATACGGACCATATCCTTGACTCCCAGCCGTGCAAGCTTCTTCGGAATCGGGATATATCCGGCCTCCGGCATGCCGGGAGCTCCAACCGGACCGATCTGTTTGAGGACCAGCACATCGTCTGCCTCAACATCGAGTGCGGGATCGTCGATACGCAGCGCCAGATCTTTCATGTTTTCGAAAACCACGGCACGGCCTTCATGCTCCATCAGTTTCTCGGATGCCGCCGACTGCTTGATGATGGCGCCGCCGGGTGCGATATTCCCGCGCAATACGGCGATCCCGCCTTGCCGGTAAATCGGCTTGGCGAAGCTGCGAACCACGTCTTGTGCAAAGCCCTTCCCTGCGGCGTCTATTTCCTCGCCCAAGCTACGCCCGGTTACCGTCAACGCGTCGAGGTGCAGCAGCGGCCGCAATTCGCGCAGCACGGCGACCAATCCGCCTGCCTTGTGAAAATCTTCCATGTAGTGCTGCCCGGACGGCTTGAGGTCGACCAGCACCGGCGTCTCTGTGCTCATCTTGTCGAGCTCATCAAGATCGATGGCAATACCGAGGCGGCCGGCAATAGCGGTCAGGTGGATGATGCCGTTGGTGGATCCGCCGATCGCAAGCAGCACCCGCAACGCGTTTTCAAACGCCTTCGCGGTGAGAATCTTGTCTGGCGTCAGGCGTGGTCCTATCATGGCGACCGCCTGTGCGCCGGTCCGTTCCGCGATCCGGATGCGATCGGCCGTGACGGCGGGCGCAGACGCACCTCCGGGCAGCATGATACCCAAGGCTTCCGCGATGCAAGCCATGGTGCTGGCGGTTCCCATCACCGAGCAGGTGCCGACGCTTGCGACCAGCTGGTTATTGACGTCGCTGATTTCTTCTTCATCGATCTGATCGCCGCGGAAGCTAGCCCAGAAGCGACGGCAATCGGTACAGGCGCCGACGCGTTCGCCACGGTGGGAACCGGTGAGCATCGATCCGGTAACCAGTTGAATCGCCGGCACTTCTGCTGAAATCGCGCCCATCAACTGGGCAGGCACCGTCTTGTCGCAACCACCGATCAGTACCACCGCATCCATCGGTTGGGCACGAATCATCTCTTCGGTATCCATCGACATCAGGTTACGCAAATACATGCTGGTCGGATGCGCAAAGCTTTCGTGAACCGAAATCGTCGGAAAGTCGATCGGTATTCCTCCTGCCAGCATCACCCCGCGCTTGACCGCTTCGATCAGTTGAGGCGCATTGCCATGACACGGGTTGTAACCGCTCCCGGTATTGACGATCCCGACTATCGGGCGCGAAAGGGCATCGTCGGTATAGCCGGCACCTTTGATGAATGCCTTGCGAAGAAATAGCGAGAAGTCGAGATCGCCATAGTTGGTCAATCCTTTACGAAGACCTTTCGCATCGTCATTGTCAGCCATATGTTGTCCATTAGTTATCTTTTCGATTTACAATAATATTATTGATAATCGTTGACGGGCATCTTATACGCTTTTATAGTGGCTCCGCAAGATCATGGCATGCCTTTTGTTGACGTCAGGAATGCATGGGCCGTACCGGCTCGGCTGGCCGCAGTTTATGAGGCGTGCAATAGATTTTAAAAACCGATGGAGCCTTGATCAAGACATATCCCTGCGTTGCCTTTGAAATTTCCTGACCCGGGATCAATCAGGAACCGGCCCGTCGATCAATATAACAACGCGTTTTGACACTAAAGGAGACAGCCTTGAAACGATGCATCAAACAATATCTTGCCGTTCTATTGTCTGCACTGGCCGTGACCGGCTCGCTGCATGCGCAACAAAGCAATGAGATCAGGCTCACCAAGCAACCCGGGTTCTCGTATTTGCCTGCCGTTATCATGGAAGAAAACAAGCTGATCGAAAAACACGCCCGCGCCATGGGACTGAACGGGCTGAAAGTATCGTGGTTGAACTTTACCAATGGAGGCGCCGCCACTGACGCCCTGCTAGCCGGAAATATCGATATCGTCACGTCGGGCGGGACCAATCTGCTATTGCTATGGTCGAAAACCAATGGAACGGTAAAGGGTATCGCCGGACTGGGAGCCACGCCGTCCACTCTGGTCACGCGCAATCCGAAGATCAAAACGCTTGCAGACTTCACGCCGCAGGACAAAATCGCCGTACCGACGGTCAAGGTTTCGACACAGGCAATCCTGTTGCAGATGGCTGCCGAAAAGCAGTTCGGCCAGGCCGGGCTGGATCGGGTCAATGCGATGACCATATCCATGGGCCATGCGGATGCGATGATCACTTTGCAGAGCAAGAACGAACAGATCACCAGTCATTTCTCACAGCCGCCCTATGTGGCGATGGAACTGAAACTGCCCGGCGCGCGCCAGGTCGCCAATATGACTACCGCCGAGATTGCCGGCGAACCGATTTCAAATGGCGTAGCGTTCGGCACAGTCAAATTCCATGACAACAATCCTAAATTGATCGCCGCATTTCTCGCCGCACTGAATGAATCCATCGACCTGATCAAAAACGACAAGCAATCCGCGGCGGAAATTTATCTGCGGTCAACCAAGGAAAAAATGTCCGTCCCTGAACTGGTAGAAATGCTGAACGATCCGAACGTCATTTTTTCATCCGCTCCATTGGGCACCATGAAGATCGCCGATTTCATGGCGCGTGCCGGTTATATCAAGCCGCGTCCGAAGGGCTGGCAGGATTATTTCTTTCCCGAGATACACAAGCTGCCGGGCAGTTGACATGGCAAATCCCCTCTTCAATATGACACGAAGAGGGGATGACAGATGGCGCGCGGAGCCTCAAGCCAGCTGCTAAAATCAACAACATGCTTTTGAATCAATTCACGAGTGATATTTTGGCCTTGACTCAAGAAGAGATACTCCCCAAAAAATTTTCTCCCGCGTTACGCGACCGCGATGCCGAGTTATTGATCAGACAGGTTGTCGAGGCATTGGAAGAAGACATCGTCCTGGGTTACATTCATCCGCGGCAACGACTGGTCGAAGATGAGCTGCGCGCACGTTTCGGCTTGAAGCGTCACGTGGCACGACAGGTGCTGTTCGAGCTGGAACGCATGGGACTTGTCGAGCGCAAAAAGAACATCGGCGCGTTGGTGAAATCCTATACGATCAAGGAGGTCACCGACCTGTACGCCGTGCGGGAAATTCTCGAAACGAATTGCATTTTGCAGATTGCCTTGCCCGTCGCAACCCGAAATCTCGATGAACTGATTGCGATTCAGCATCAGCACGACGCCGCGGTTGCCGAATCAAATCTGCGCAATGCATTCCGGGCAAATCTGGCATTTCACAAAACCTTGTTCCAGTTGTCGGAAAACGCGGCATTGACAGCGGCAATCGAGGATTTCGCACAACGGACCCATGCCATTCGTTCCGTTTCAGTGACATATCCCGATTATCTTGAGAGCGCGCGTCGGCAGCACTGGGAAATGATCGATGCACTGCGCGCGAATGACCGGGAACGCCTGATTACACTCAGCCGAATGCATTTAGGCCCTTCACGCGACCTTTACATCGAACAGCAACGGCGGCGCGCCGGTTAACCGCATTTCCTTCGTTGCTGCCATTTCTTCCATGGCATACCGACTGCTGCCGGCAATCGATCAGGGAACCCTGTGTGTCGAGGAGCCTCATATCATGACTGCGCTTCTAAAAAACCTGTACACGCAGAAGTGTTCGAACCGCGTTAGTCATAAGAAATTACCGAATATGGCTGTTGCCGAAGCGGACGCATTTGTTCGCGCGCATGGCTGATATGCGAGCTTCGACCAGTTGCGGCTGGTTTCAGCATTTGCCGATTTTCCGAAAGGCTCATGGAGATCCACGTCGCATGTTCCGTTCAAAATCAGTCATTCTTTTTCTCTTGACGTCCGGTCCGGGGTTCGCGCTGGAACAGCCGGCGACGTTGGCAGGTTGCGCAGGTATTGTTGACAACGTTCAACGACTTGAATGCTTCGATCGATTGGCTGCGGACAGTATGAACAAGGACAATGAGAAACAGGGCCAAGCTGATGTCCGTGCACCACCGCTACCGCAGCGTCCCGCAGCTGGCGACAATGGCTCGAACGAACGCTTGGAAACTTTCAGCCTTGCCGATCATTGGGAATTAGAACCGGAAAACAAGCGCGGAACATTCGTCTTCCGGCCCCACCGGGAAAACTACCTGCTCTTTGCCAACTATAGTTCTTCACCAAACGATGCTCCTTACCTGCCGTTCAGAGGCGTGGCGCCTGAGTTCAAAGGCCTTTCTCGTACAGAAGTGGCCTTTCAGCTGGGCTTCAAGATGAAGCTGCTGGAAAACGCATTGGATCAGCCTGTCGACATGTGGTTCGGTTATACGCAGCAAAGCTACTGGCAAGCATATAACCGAAACGCTTCCAGCCCCTTTAGGGAAACCAATTACCAACCGGAGCTGATGGCGGTAATGCCGATAAGCCTGCAGTTGCCGGGAATAAATGTGCGCTTTATTAATTTTGGATTTGCGCATCAATCCAATGGCCAGGCTTCGACCCTGTCGCGAAGCTGGAATCGGCTATACGTCCAGGCGGGCATGGAGAATGGAAACTTCACCCTCCTGGCTCGCATCTGGAAACGTGTCGGTACGGTCAGTGACAATCCGGACATAACCGACTACATGGGTCACGGCGACGTAATGGGAACCTACAGATGGAAGGCACACGAGTTTTCCGTAGGCGCCAGAAATAATTTCAGCACCAGCCGAGGTGCCGCTCAAGTCGGCTGGGCATTTCCGCTGGGCGCCCACATCAAGGGATATGTACAATTATTTTCAGGATACGGCCGAAGCCTGATCGACTATAACCATTCCCAAACAACGATTGGGCTCGGCATTTTAGTCAATTATTAGCTTAATGGCAGTAGTCAGTCATCTAAAGCCCCACTGTTTACCGAAACACCGGCCGACCAGGAAATATGGACACTAGACCTTTAGCGCAGGACCTGACCGCTTCTGCTGATAATGCTGATATCGACGTAGTTGGACCCCGAACGTACCTTGGGCCCGAAGTTCACGCGGAATCCACCCAAATCGGTATTGGCAAAGGTCTCCAGGCTCTGCATTATTTTTTCACGCGTAGGATTGGCGCCGGCCTTCTTGAGCGCCTCGACAATTACTTTGGCGGTCAAATAGCCTTCCAAACTGCTGAGAGTCGGTTGTGCATCGGCCGGCCCAAACTTTTTTAGTGCAGTCTGATATTCCTTAATGATGGGGTAATCATTGCGGCTCGGGCTGGGGAATACGGTTGTGATGATTAATCCGGACGCGTTTTTAATGCCGATGGCTTTGATGATCGTGTTCGGATCATTAACCGACAGCGTTAACAACTGTGCAGTACCACCGGCCTCGCGAAAGAGTTTTACAAACGCCCCTGTCGGAGCGATGGTAGTCAGAAGCAAAATTGCCTGCGGGGATGCGGCAAGCGCTTCTTTCACCGCGGGTTCCACCTTGGTTGAATTGCGTTCATAGGTCGCTAGAAAAGCCGGTTCCAAACCAATCCGCTTTAACGCGACTTTTGCTGCCGTCAGTCCGTCCTCGCCGAACGCATCGTTTTGATACACGATCCCGATTTTTTTCAAGCCGATGGTTGAATAGTATTCAATCGCCTTGTCGACTTCTTGCGCGTAACTGGCCCGAATATGGAACAGGTACGGATTAAATGGCTGGCGCAGCGACGTGGCGCCGGTTCTTGGTCCGACCACGGCAATATTGCCTTTCTCCAGCACTTTTTCGTTGAGCAAGGCTTCATAATTTGCTGTGCCGGATTCACCGACTATAACTACTGCCTCATCCTTGTCGATCAGCTCTTTTACAATGCGAAGTGTTTCCTCGACCTTGTAATTGTCATCCTTGCTGATGAACCGGATTTTCTGGCCGTTTATTCCGCCGGATGCGTTGACCATATCGAAGCATACTTGAGCACCGAGGCGCAGAGGAATCCCGGCGCTGGCCATCGCCCCGGTTGCAGCAATGGACTGACCAACAATGATGTCTTTAGTATGCGCTTTGGCCATCAACGCTATTGTGGCTATGGCAATCAACGATCTGCAAATTGCGTGCTTGTTCATGCTTGTCTCCTCCGTTGTGACTTCGATATAGCTAAATGTGCCGAGATCTTTTTCATAGTCTTTATGGCACGTTCCGATATCCGGAACCATTTAACGATGTTTTAATTAATTGCCCAACGGCATTAATATACGCTGCTTAATTTGTTATGCCATATTTATGGCATGTCGGCCAAAGTAATTTTGGTGTAGGAAACGCACAGGCGGTCGGGGCAGCCTCATTATGCGTATACATTTGACAACTTTAGAGCCTAGAAATCGATTCTGGCTTCTACTGAGGAAGGGGGCAAGATGTACGGATACATTGGAAAATACCGTTTTGAAGATCGATGATGAAAATTGCAGGCGTCTTTGAGCTGAATGATGGGATGCAAAACGGTAACTTTACTTGCATTTTTGCAAGACAGGCCGCTAGGCTATAGTGTCTCTGCGACTTCGCATTTGCGTGTGGGGCTATTGGTGTGCGGGGTAACACCGGGATCTTGATCATCTGATCTGGTGTCGCACCGGTGTGCGATGCGGCCTGCAGATGGTAATCTGCCATCCAGTCAGTGGGGTGGTCGTTTTAATCCTTGTGCGGCAATCAGGCCGACTGCACCGATGATCAAGCCAAAGGTCTGCAATGTCTGGTGGTAGCCGAGGGTTGAGAGACTTGACGAGATCGGGAAAGTCGTTGCAACCGCCCCCATTCCATAACCGCCGTCACCATTCCCGTTGCGAAACCACGTTTGTCCGGAAACCACTGAACCATCACATCAGCCCGACAATTCCCACATAAATGATGCCGGTACCGATACCACCTATCAACCCGTAGATCAGTAGATACCGAGTACGGACTGTGCTTGCGCGGTGAGGACCCAACTCGCCCCGGTCAGTAATGCACCGACCGAAAGCAGCAGTCGGAGGCCAAATCGATCGGCCAGAAAGCCTTGAAATGACGACAGGAAGATTTGGAGAACGATCAAAATCGAGAACCTAACCTGCAGCTGTGACAGCGTGCCACCGAACTCGGCAAGAATCGGTTTGGTGAACAGCGTCCAGACGTACTGCGGACTGGACACGGCCATCATGCAGATGACGCCTACTGCCAATTGGATCTAGCGATTGACGGGCGCGATGGGTCGGACATTTTCGGACGGAACCGATATCGATGAATTTTTCATCATGAATCTCCGGGGAAGCGGGGTTGAACCGCTTTGGCTCTGCACACTATTTGTTCTGCGTTGTAACGAATGAATTGCGCAAATAGTCGCCTGATGTGATTGACGGGTACTTGGGCGGCCTGTCGGCTGACAGGCATGTCGACAGGCAGGTGATTTCAGCGTCGTAGTTAGGGTTATGGAAGAAGACCAGGGATTGACGGCGACTGTTCTCTCCCGCGCCAGCAGGGGGATTCACCACCCGGTGCAGCGTCGAAACCCAAGTGTCATTGGTCCAGCGAGCCAGCAGGTCGCCGATATTGATGATGAAGCAGTCAGGCACGATCGGCACGTCGACCCATTCGCCGGCCGCGTTGCATACCTGCAAACCGCCTGGGCGGTCTTCCGCCGCGAGAATCGTCAGGCTGCCATAGTCCGAGTGCGCTCCGGCACGGATCTGGCCCGGGACCGGCGGCTCGCTTTGCGCCGGATAATTGCGAACGCGCAGCCGGCTGATGTGCCTGTCGATCTTGCTGTCGAAGAAGGTCTCTTCGAGGTTCAGGCCGGTCGCGCATAGTCGCATCAAGGTCTGCGCAAGCAGCCCCATCTCGCGGTAATACTCGGTCCAGACCGGCTGCAGGTCGCGCGGTTCTTCCGGCCAGAGATTGGGCGCAAAGTGTTTTCCCGCAGCGGCCGAAAATGCGTAGGATTCCGGCGGCAGATCGACCGGACCTATCATCAGGCTTTCATTCAGATCGCCCGCCGTGGCATAGGCGTCGCGCAGGCGGCCTACCGACTCTTCCTCCATGCCGATATACCCGCGAGTCACGTCGGGCGCCGGCCTTGCCACACGCATTTTCCGCGACAGCGGCAAGTCGAAATATTCGCGCGCGACCCTCCGCATTGCATTGATCAGGTCCGTAGATATTCCGTGCCCGGAAATGACCAGAAAACCGATATCCCTGCAGGCCCGGTCAACCTGCTGTGCAACAACAAGCTTTTCCTGTGGAGTCCCGGTACGAAACGACGTGATGTCGATAACAGGTACGTGAAGAAGTTTCATTGATAATCACCCAGATCATTGATGCCGATTTGAAAATGCGCGTGATGTGCCATAAACCGCCCGTCAAACCGTTATACGAGTGCGTCTCCGCCGTCGACGAGAATCGTCGCGCCGGTCGAATAAGGATTGGCGGCCGCATAGAGGATTGCATTTGCGATGTCGGCTGGATCCCCGACTCGTCCGGCCGGAAACCTTGCAGCCGCCTCTTTGAATTTCGTTTCGCGCACCGTATCGTCCAGCTTGTTCCACAGTGACGTGATGGTCACGCTGGGCGAGACGACATTGACTCTTACCGGCGCAAGCTCCAGCGCCAGTCCGCGAGCGAGTGATTCCAATGCGGCGTTGATGGCACCTTGAAGAACCGCTTCCTTGTTCGGTCTGACACTAAACACACCCGACACGAGCGTCAGCGAACCCCCGTGGTTAATGTTGCAGGCCCGGGCGACGTGGTATGCCCCCCAGAACTTGCTGTCCATCGCCGCCCGCGCATCCGCCAGATCCAAGACGCGTGCGGGTCCGCTTTTTGTCGCGGAACCGGAGACCACCACATGGTCCCAAGCCTCGCTTTGCCGGAAATAGCTTTCCACCGATTCGTAATCCGTGACGTCAAGTCTTGCGGTGACCACTCCAGGCCCGATGATTCGCGCGGCCGCATCCAGCCGTTCCGCCGAGCGTGAGGCGATGGTCACCATGCTGCCGGCCCGAGCCGCTGCAACGGCGGTGGCGAGGCCGATTCCGGAGCTGCCGCCAATGACAAGAATCCGGCGATCCTTCAATGCAATCATGAACGCATCCCATCCTTGGGTTTGGCCGACCTGTCCATGGAGAGGTTTATTGCCCCGCCAGGACAGCGTCGGCGCAGGCTTATTTCGCCAGTCCGACCGGCAGAATGCGGTTGTCGATGAACTGCGCCCAGACGTAATCGTTCTCGTCAAGCGCGTCATGCACTGTCGGGCTGAACGGCTTGACATACGTCTTGATCAGGCCTTCATAGCGATCAATGCTCTGAAGACCTTCCCGAATCGCCTCGTGGTCAATCGATCCCTTCCTGGCGATCGCCAGGGCCACGAGCTGCATGCCGTCATAGGCGTTTGCGACACCGACTGCGGCAGCGATGTCATCCGGACCCTTGATGCCGGGGTTCTTGGCCTTGAGTTCACCGATCACCTTCTCCCCGACCGCTGACTGCTTGCCGAAGAAGCTGTAGGTCTGCACGAAATGCACGTTCCTCGCGCTCGGACCTGCCAGTTCGGTGAAGCGTCCGGTAGCTGGTCCCCAGTGCGACACGACCGGCACTTTCCAGCCCATGCGGTCCAGCGACTTCACCACCTGTGCCGCGGGGCCGACATTCCCGACCAAATACAGCGTATCGGCACCAGCCGCCTTCAGGCGGCTCAACTGCGGCACGACATCGATATCGCTCGCTTCGAATTTTTCGATGCCGGCCGGTTTCAGTCCCTTTTCGGCAAGCGAGGCAGTCAGGCCCTTTTCATTAGATTCGCCCCACGGGTTGTTCACCAGTATCAGTCCGGCCTTGGTCGACTTGAAGGTCTTCTGCGCGTACTGCACCATGGCCTTGTCGACGATCTCGTCAACCGCCGAAACGCGGAAGACGTAATTCGGATTGGCACCGTTCTTGGTGATACCGGTGCCTGCCGCCCACGGGCCCATGAACGGCATTTTTGCCTGGTTCACCAGTGGCACGATCGCCATCGATACCGGCGTATCGAGGCCGCCGAAGATGACCGCGACTTTCTCCTTATAGATCAGTTCGCGCGCGGCAATCACACCCTTGGCTGGATTACTTTCGTCGTCGCGGCTCACCAGCTCGATCTTGCGCCCTCCCAGGAGCCCGCCCTTGGCGTTGATTTCATCGATCGCCACGGTCAGTCCACGTGCGATCGCCTCGCCGGCCTGAGCAGATTGTCCCGAGAGGGCCGTAACCAAGCCGATCTTGATCGGTTCGGCTGCATATGCGCCGGACACCAAGGCGCTGCCTGCAATAGCCGCACATGCGGCTACAAAAGTGCGACGGGTAAAACGAGTCATGATGATTCCTCAAGTTGAGAGATTAAAGGAAGACGTCCTCACCATGAGGTCAGCAAAGACTATGCCAACGCAACAAAATCATGGCTATTTTGCTGACAATCTTGCGTAGCCCGTTGCAGCAATCGTTTTCCTACTGTTTTGACGCTTGCCTGTACGGCCGCATGCGTACATACAGTGCAAGCAGTGGTACACAGCGCACTACAATCGAACACTGAAAAGCCTCGCCGCTTCCACGACGTTGCTTAGGCGAGGCAGGGCCTGCATCATGGGACGCACCGGGGACTGCACCGCGCTCTACCGTCATTATTGCGAATCGATTGGCGCGAGTCCTGCGCGATAGGGCGGCGTGCGTCAAGCGCAGACCGCTCGATTGCCGAACGTTCTGCGGCGGCGTGCCGAGGATGGAGCGATCGCCCCTGGATGCACATCAAGTCATGGGAGACTGCTCGCGTGGGATTGGCATGCGCGCAGGTGAAACCGGCGCAAGGATCGGAAGGTCTTCCGAGTGGAAGAGTCGGGCTGATTGAATCCGCATCCATCAGGCCCTGGATAGACTCTGGCGCAAATTCCGTCTACCCATGGATCGGTCGCCGCCCCGATCAATCCAGTGGCATGGACCGCAACCGCGTCCGCACGCCCCATCAATGGGTTTTCCTTTATGCAGAAACCAGCGACACGTGCGCCGCGACAATGCGCCAGCCCTGCGGCAAGCGCAGCCATGTATGGCTCTGGCGCCCGACGCGTGCTTCGCCATTCCGGGTGAACTCGGTATTGGCAGTGGCAAAGTCGCGACCATAGGTGGTGATTATCGTATTACGCAGGTCACGCTCCAGGTTGATGGACGGCCGTGTCAGCCGGTACGCCTGGATGGTTTCGAAACCCACTAGATTTTCGGCGGCGCCATAGCGTAGCGTGTGCGGACTGTTCCAGAACAGTTCATCGAGTACCGCCACGTCGTTCCCTGTCAGCGCCGCTTCGTACCGCATGAACGCAGCAGTGACTTCGGCGACCACTTCCGGCAGATTGATCTCGTATTCCATATTGTCCTTTTCTCTATTTTATTGGCCACCCAAATAGGCTTTTGCGAGCGCATCGTTGCTCGCGATCTCAGCCGCCGTTCCCTGTGCCGCCACATGGCCACCCTCGATCACATAGGCACGGTCCGCCAGCGCCAGTGCCAGCGCCGCCATCTGGTCCACGAGCAGAATCGTCATGTTTTCTTCACGCAACCGGTCAAGCGCGGCAAACAGCTCGGCGATTATCTTGGGTGCAAGCCCGAGCGAAGGCTCGTCGAGCAGCAGAACCCGCGGACGCGACATCAGGCCGCGCGCCACCGCCAGCATCTGTTGTTCTCCACCGGAGAGCAGGCCGGCGCGCTGGTGAAGCCGCTCGCGCAGACGCGGGAAACGGGTCAGCATTTCTTCGACCCTGCTGTCCATGTCCTTCGGATAAAGAAAAGCGCCTAGGCGAATGTTGTCCAGCACCGACAGGTCTTTGAACACCTGCCGCCCTTCAGGCACTAGCACCAAGCCCTTTGCCACGATGGCATCCGCCGACAGGTCGCTCAACTCGACGCCGTCGAAATGAATGCCGCCGCGCACTGGACGGTGCAGTCCGGCCAGCGAGCGCATCAACGTGGATTTGCCGGCGCCGTTTGCGCCCAGCAGCGCGACCAGTTCTCCCTGCCTGACCTGGAGATCGATGCCGTGCAGGACCGGTGCGGCGCCATAGCCGGTTACCAGATTGCCCACGCCGAGCACCTCCTTGCCGTCGACGGTTCTGCGAGCCCGGGCAGCAAGCTCGCCGCTGCCCATCGCGGAATCGCCCAGATAAGCCTGGCGTACGGCCGGGTCGTTCTGGATCTCGGCCGGACTGCCTGCGGCCAGGCGCCTGCCGGCGTCGAGCACGACGATGCGGTCGCAGACGTCCATCACCAGTGCCATATCGTGTTCGACCAGCACGACGCTGACCCCAGCTTCGGCGATGCGCCGCAATAGCGTGGCCAGCTTTCTCTTGTCCTCCACCGAAAGGCCGGCCGCCGGTTCATCCAGCAGTAGCACATCAGGATCGGTGGCGAGCGCGCGTGCTATTTCGACCAGCCGCCTGTCCACGTGCGCGAGATC
>DASYKE010000177.1:0-10597 GCA_035995725.1 Burkholderiaceae bacterium
GTTTCACCGAGCAGGCTGACAGGCGTTGCAGCCATTGACGATAATGCCGAGAACGACAGCGTCAACGCAACAATGGCGGGAGCAACAACGGCGGGAATATATGATTTTGTTTTCATGGCGTATTCCAGTAAAAAGGAGGAATGGCGCAGCCCGCAAGTTTGTGAAGAGCTGCAGTGGTACTTTGCACCATGGCGAATTAAGACGGAATTGGCGGTTCGTTAACGATTGTTAATCTTCGAGATGGGTAGAAGCTCTGTTGGACCAACAGGGTTGGCACGCACGACAACGGCACTACGGACGGCCCCATCTCGTCCACCGGACGATGGGCGATTGTCCATTGAAGGACTGAACAACGTGAAATGCAGATCTGCTTGCGCAATTAGGCTAATTGCGGCGAATTTTTCTCCACATTCTTCTCTTGTACGCGCCATTTAAACCCGATCCCCCTTAGAGAGCCCGAATTTTAATGCAAAGGATAGAAATGGGCAGGTTTGAAACAGGCGATCTCGTTTTTTATATGCCGGCAGCCGACTCGTTTCGTGCGCCGAACATCATTCGAATGGTCTCCGGACGTTCGCTATGAACCCAGGCCATGTAAAAGGCCAAAGCCACCTGTGGAATATCAGGAACGTGCTTACATGCAATGCCAGAATGATGGTGATGCGGTTCCGATAGCATGGTTTACCAAGCAAATGGATGGTCTCAAGCGCTCATTGCCGCATCATCTCGGGCTGGGGATCCAGCCGGCACTGCATGGCCTCCAGCACTTCTTCATGTTCCCAACACCTGACCACGAATAACTTCGCCATGAGCAATATATGCGCGGCCGGATTACTGACGCAAAGTCTGAATCCGCCACCACAGCCTAATGCTGCTGACCACCGCCCAGATAAGCTGCCTGGACCGCCGGATCGTTCTTCAGGCTGTGCGCCGGCCCATGTACCGAGATGCGGCCGTTCTCCAGCACGTAACCGTAGTCCGCCACGTTGAGCGCGGCCGCCGCAAACTGCTCGACCAGCAGCATCGTGACGCCCCGCTCTTTCAGGCGCGAAATGATGCGGAAGACTTCTTCCACCAGGATCGGCGCCAGCCCCATCGAAGGTTCGTCGAGCAAAATGACTTCCGGATTCAGCATGACGGCGCGCGCCATCGCCAGCATCTGCTGTTCGCCGCCGGACAAGGTGCCGGCCAACTGGTTCTGCCGTTCTTTCAGACGTGGAAACAGTTCGAGCGCCTTCTCCAGGTCAGCCTTGACGTCGCCGCGCGGACGCGAACGCGTAAAGCGCGGAAAGGCGCCCAGCAAAAGATTGTCGGTCACGCTCATGGTTGCAAACACGCGCCGCCCTTCCGGCGAATGCGCCAACCCGGCCCGCGCAATCTTGTGCGAATCCAGTCCGGTGACATCCTTGCCGGCCAGCTTCACGGTGCCGACCTTCGGTTTGATCATCCCTGAGATGGCGCGCATCGTGGTGGTCTTGCCCGCGCCGTTGGAACCGATCAGCGTCACGACTTTGCCTTTCGGAACATCGAGCGAAATGCCGTGCAGGACTTCAACCTTGCCGTATGCCGCGTGCAAATTGGAAATGGACAGCATGTCAGCTCCTCGTTAAGGTTGGGACCGAATCGGTATCGGCAACAAGCGCCTCTTCGCCAACGCTGCCGCCCAGATAGGCTTCAATCACTTTCGGATCGGCCTGCACCGCGGCCGGCTTGCCTTCGGCGATCTTCTGGCCGAAATCGAGCACCGTGACAGTATCCGAAATCGACATCACGACATCCATGTGATGCTCGATCAGGATGATCGTGATACCGTGCTGGCGGATCTTGCGAATGATCGCGACCAGTTCCTTGATGTCGGGTGCAGTCAGGCCGGCGGCCGGTTCATCCAGCAGCAGCAGTTTCGGATTCAGGCCCAAAGCGCGGCCGATTTCCAGCAGGCGCTGCTTGCCATATGGGAGATTGCGCGCCTCCTCATTGGCCAGCGGAGCCAGGCCGACGAACTGCAGAATGCTGGCCGCGCGCACACGCGCTTCCCGTTCCTCCCTCTTGTAGCGCGGCGTATGCAGTATCACATCCAGCACATTGCTCTTGAAAGTATGATGCAGACCGACCAGCACATTTTCGGTGGCGGTCATTTCGCCGAACAGCTGCACATTCTGGAAAGTCCGTGCCACACCACCCAAGGCGATTGCCGACGGTGTCGATCCGGAAATGAGGTCGCCGTTGAATTCCACCACGCCGGCGGTCGGCTTGTAGATGCCGGTCAGCACGTTCATCATCGTGCTTTTGCCCGATCCGTTCGGACCGATCAAGCCGTGCACGGAACCCTTGACGATGTGCAGATCGACCTGATTCAAGGCTTTCAATCCGCCGAATTGCATCAGCACCTGCCTGGCGCTCAGCAAATTGGTTGCGACCGTGGTTGCCTGATCAGACTCGGCCCAGGCATGCGCCTCGTCGGCCGCCACAATCACGTCTGAATCGTGCGCTGTCGTCGATGCACTCTTGCCGATGATGCCGCGCAGGAATCCGACGATGCCGTCCTGCAGGTAATACACCACGAACAGCGTCATCAGGCCAAACACGGTCAGCCGCCAGTCGGTAATGTTCTCCAGACGGTAAGCGAATATCGCCATGCCGACGGTGGACGCGACCGGCACGGCGATTTCCCGCATCGTCTTGCGCTTTTTTGCCAGCAGGAAGACGCCGGATGCAACACCGATCACGGCAGCGGCGGTCGCGATCTGGCGGAACAGTTCGATGTCGGCCAGCAGGCTCGGCAGTGTCACGACGATCGCCGCGCCGATCAAGGCGCCGCTGCGCGTCTTGCGTCCGCCCATGATCACCGCAAGCAGGAACAGGATGGTCAGCTCGAAGTTGTAGGTATTGGGTGAAATGTATTGTTCCGAGTATGCATACAGGCTGCCGGCCAGGCCGGCCAGTGCCGCGCTGATCACGAATGCGTATACCTTGTAGCGATATACCGAGACGCCCATGCAATCGGATGCGATCGGACTGTCGCGCAATGCCTGAAACGCGCGCCCCAGATGCGACTTCACAATCCGATGGACAACGATCAGCGACAGCACCATCAACAGCGCAACCAGATAGAAAAATTCAACTTCATCCAGCTTGTGGCCAAAGGGCGACGGCTTCGATATCTTGATGCCTAGCGGTCCTTCGGTCAGGAAGGTCATCTCGTTGATCAGGATCTGAATGATCGTGCCGAACGCCAGTGTCACCATCGCCAGATACGGACCGGTCACGCGCAACGCCGGCAATGCGAGCACCGCGCCGAATATCGCGGTGACCGCGATGCTGGCCGGCACGGTAATCAGGAACGGCAGCCCCAGCTTCATGTACAGCACGCCCGCGGTATAGGAACCGATGCCGAACAGGCCGGCATGGCCGAGCGACACCTGCCCGGTATAGCCGACCACGATGTCCAGTCCGAATAGCAGGATCGCGTAGATCAGAATCGTTTCTGCAAGATGCAGGTAGTATGGATTGTGGAACACCACAGGGAAAAACGCGAGCGCGGCAATCCCTAATACGGCCAAGACAAGCGATTTCTTGTTCATGTTCATACCTTCTTGATCGCGGCTTTGCCGAACAGGCCCGCCGGCTTGACCGCCAATACGAGCAGCAACAGCACCAATCCCGGCACTTCCTTGTAGCCGGTCGAAATATAAAAGCCGGTCAGCGTCTCAGCCACGCCGAGAATCAGGCCACCGACGATTGCGCCCATGCCCGACGTCAAGCCGCCGATAATCGCCACCGCGAATGCCTTCAGGCCGAGTGCGGTCCCCATCGTTGCGCCGGTCAATGTCAACGGCGCCACCAGCACGCCGGCGAACGCCGCCGTCGCGGAAGACAGCGCATATGAGAAGGTAATGACCATGCTGGTATTGATGCCCATCAGTCCGGCGGCATCGCGGTCGTTGGAAGTCGCGACCACGGCCTTGCCGTAAATCGATTTGCGGTTGAACATCTCGACTGCGAACATCATCGCCAACGCGCCCAGCACAACGGCGACCTGCATCGGCTGCACGTTGGCGCCGAGGACTTTGAACGGGGTGGCGGTAAGCGGTGTCGGAAAGGTCAAATCGTCCTTGCCCCAGATATTTTCGGCAACGTTTTTGAAAATGATCGCCAATGCGATGGTCGACATGATCCAGCCGAATTCGGATTTGATCTTAATTGCGGGGCGGACGCCGATCCATTCGACCACGATACCTTGCAGCGAGCCGAAGACAAGCACCAGCGGAATCATCAGCCAGTAATTCAAGTACGGCCCGCCATGGATGTTGCCCACCAGGCTCAGGCCCACGAGGGCGCCCAGCATCAATGCTTCGCCCTGGCCGAAATTCAGCGTCCCGGAGGTTGCGAATGTGAGTTGGTAACCGAATGCGATCACCGCGTAGATCATGCCGAGCGCGATGCCGCTGAAAACGAGTTGCAGCAGAATATCCATTATTTCACCCAGAGGCCGGCGTCAACGCGCCATTGTTCGGTAAGAAAAAGGCCAGCCCCGCATCGCAGGACTGGCCAGTCAATCGTCAATCGTCAAGCGCCATCGCTATCCGACGCTAACGATGCCTGATTGGATTACTTGGCTAAAACGACGCGGCCATTCTTGACTTCGCCGAACACGGTGGTTTTCGCATCGATAGCCTCGTGATTATCCTTGCTGTAAGGCTTGTTGTAGGTGGTCACCACGCCATCCACTTTTTCATTCAAATTTTCCAGCGCAGCACGGACTTTCGGGCCATCGGTCGTGCCGGCCTGCTTGATTGCAGCCGCAAGCAGGTAGATCGAGTCGTAGCCTTGTGCAGCCGAAACCGGCGATGGTATGCGACCGCCCGCAGGCTTGTATGTCTTCAGGTAACCGTCAATGAAAGTCTTGCGCTTCGGTGTGTTCGGTTCCTGGATGAAGGTTTGCGGCATCAGCGTACCTTCGCCATTTTTGCCGGCATTGTCGATAAAGTTGCCCATCGACAGTGTCCAGCTACCGATCATCGGCACTTTCCAACCGAGCTTTTCCATGCCGTTTGCGATTTGCGCCAGTTCAGGGCCAATACCATAGGTTAATACTGTCTGGGCGCCGGCCTGCTTCGCCTTCAGCAATTGCGCCGTCATATCGACGTCCTTGATGTTGTACTTCTCGACCACGACCGGCTTGATGCCTTTCTTTTCCAGCGCTTTTTCCAGATCTTCGCGTCCAAGCTGGCCGTAATTGGTAGAATCGGCGAGAATCGCGACCTTGGTGTATTTGCGCTTGGTAATTGCCTCATCCACGATCATTGCCGATTGAATGGAATCATTGGCCGATGTGCGGAACACATAATTTTCCGGCTGGTCGGCAAACTGCTTTGTCACGATTGTGCCGGTTGCCACATTGTTGATGACAGGGATTTTGGCTTCCTGATAGAAGCGCTGGGAAGCTAGCGAAACGCCTGTGTTGATGAAACCCACGGTAGCCACCACTTTTTCCTTGTTAATCAATTCCTGGGCAATCTGGACGCCGCGTTCGTTTTTGGCTTCGTCATCGCGCTCGACCAATTCGAATTTGCGACCCAGCACGCCGCCTTTGGCATTGATTTCGGCTACTGCGAGCTTGACGCCGTCACGCATGGAGACGCCCATCGGGGCGGAGCCTCCGGTGAACGGTCCGCTGACACCAATCTTGATCGTATCTGCGGCAAATCCAGCAGCTGACCAGCTCAGTAAAGTCGCCGCAATTAATGATTTTGTTTTGTAGTTCATGTCATCCTTTAGTTTTATGTTAATTGAAGAACTCGGGGCAATACTGTGTATTCTGTTTCGGCCCGCATGCGGAGTGCAGGAGCAAGCCGCATAGAGAGCAATAAAAAATACTTACATGTTATTATCAAAATAACCTGCTTAATTTTGCAAAGAGGATATCCAGAATTGTCCGTCAAAGCAATACGAAATATACGCTACGGCGCAAGAAATGTGAGCCTTAATGCAAAAAACCACCCGGTTGTAATGTTGCGTTAACAACAGCCTGGAATTGGATGAAATTTTTTCACCTGACTTTAGATTGGAGCGCGTTATTGCATCGCAGCAGATGACAGCAGCACGCCCGCCGACTGACCGTAGAGTGGCCCGGCACCGCCAGATGAACGCCCAACCGCTGGGACACAGAAGGCTAATGTTCTAGTGTCATTCCCCTGTAACATCTGTACATTATCATCCCCCACCGAGGTGCACCGTCGCCTCCGATGGTGCCATGCGAGCGAGTCCTTAAACGGCGTATGTGATTAGTGCTTTGTCCTTCGGCTGCAACCGGCACCCGGAGCAAGCGCGAAACATGTCTGCGCTGTCGATTTGGAATCCCCGTATCCGTGGCATATCTAATGTACAAACACCCAAAAGGAATTGCTTTTCGATGACCAAACCTCTCGATCCCTCACGCCGCCGCATTCTCAAGTTCTTGTCCGGTGCACCGCTCTTGCCGCTTGCAGCAGGAGGTAGTACTTCGCTTTTGCTATCTGCTTATAGTGGAAATTCGGATGCAGCCACAGCTGCTACGCAGTCCTCGGTTACTCTCCGCTCGGTGAGCTTTAATGCGATGGCTGCACCGACGTTAGCGGACGCCGCCGCGATGGCGACGACCATGGTCGGCTCCAGCATGACTGCAAACTACAGCAACGGTACAAAGCAGAATTACGCGTTGAAGTACGAATCATTTTTTATCACCGGCGCACAGGTATCCAATGGCGCAGGGGGCACGATCCTTAGCGGTGGCTACTACGATATCAAGAACCGACCAATGCTTGACGCATCCGACCCAGGCAAGCGCCAGTTCTTCTCCGATTGCCCCGACGGCATGTCGCTGCTCCGCCTTGACAACGCGAACGTGGCCGGCGTCAAGGGCAACACGGTATTCGCGGTCGTGCAGTTCGAGTATACGACACGTAACATGGCCGGTGCATCGATGTACGGCATGCTGCCGTCGCCAATCGCGGTGCTGACGCTCGACCAGAACAAGACCACGGGTAAGCTTGACCTGGTAAAGTACTCCAATGTCGATACCAGCGGTGTCAACGGCCTGTGGATTACCTGCGGCGCGAGCCGCTCGCCATGGAACACGCATTTGTCTAGCGAGGAGTATGAGCCGGACGCGACGGCGATTGCAACCAACACCATGTTCTCCTCGTTTAGCAAGAATCTGTACGGCGACGCGACCAAGGCCAATCCATACCACTACGGCCACCTTCCCGAGATCACCGTCAAGCCCGACGGTACCGGCAGCATCAAGAAGCACTACTGCCTTGGCCGCATCTCGCACGAGCTGGTTCAAGTCATGCCCGACGAGCGCACGGTACTCATGGGTGACGATGCGAGCAACGGCGGCCTGTTCATGTTCATCTCCGACAAAGCGCGCGACCTCTCCAGCGGCACGCTGTATGTCGCCAAGTGGACGCAAAAGACTGCGGCCAACGGTGGATCGGCAGAGCTTAGCTGGATCAGGCTTGGCCGCGCAACGAGCGCAGAGATCAAGGCATTGGCTGACAGTATGAAGGCTGCCGATATTGTCGACGTCAAGACGACAGATCCCGCCGACGCGAGCTACACCAAGATCCCGTTTAGCGGCAAGTCGAATTGGGTCAAGTTCGTGCCCGGCCAGGACAAGGCGGCGGCCTTCCTCGAAACCCACCGCTATGCCGCGTTCAAAGGTGGCAGCCTCGGCTTTACAAAGATGGAAGGCACGACGGTCAACATCAAGGACAAGATCGCCTACTCGGCGATGAGCTACATCCAGACACCGATGAAGGATGGCTCTGGCGGTATCAGTGTTCAGGGTCCATGGGCCGGTGCGGTTTACGCGCTCAACCTCAGGAGCGGGCAAAAAGACGACACGGGCGCAGCGATCGATAGCGAGTGGGTACCGGTCGACATGGCCGCAGTGCCAGCGCTGCTTGGCGAAGACCTCACGGCGCAGGATGCACTGGGCAACTGGGCCAACCCGGACAAGGTCGCCAATCCAGACAACCTGAAGTTCTCGGAAAAAATGCGCACGCTGTTCATCGGCGAGGACAGTGGTATGCACGTCAACAACTTCCTGTGGGCCTATAACATTGACACGAAAGCGCTGACGCGCCTCTTATCCTGCCCGGCGGGCGCCGAATCGACCGGCCTGCAGGCGGTGGACGACATTAACGGCTTCGCCTACATCATGAGCAATTTTCAGCATCCGGGCGACTGGGAAATGACAACCAAGCTCTCCGCCGGCACGCCCGTTCCGGGCGTGCATGTCAAGGTCCAGGCGACGCTGGACCCGTTGGTGAAGGCGAACTACAGGGGTCGCTTTGGCGCAGCGGTAGGTTACCTCGCCGGCTTGCCGACTTGGCATAAGGCTTTCGACCCGACCTGAAAGATCGATCCGGTGCGATGGTTGGACGCGCCCATCGGATCACCCCCTGGAAACCCGCACGGAAGCTGCCTCTCTGTGCGGGTTTTTTCATGGCCAAGTGAATCCTTTTTAAGGCACGAGCACCATGGGCGTGACGATAGGCGTAATTGCACCATGCGCCGATGTAATCTTCAGACTCCTCGGCCGGGAAAGATGCTCTTCTTGACGATGGCATGAACACCCCAGTTGCCGTCCACCACCTGCGTTATCCCGAAATCCACTGCAATCGACATCAGCGAGATGGCTTCGTCTTCGCTTAGGTTCTGTGTAGTCATTAGGAAGTGTCGCATCTTGTGATAGGCATCACGCAGTGCGAGGTCAACCGAGGACTTCTGGAAGATCGTGTTCTGCGCATCCGCTCCGAGCTCGGCGAGATAGTTAGGAAAGCTGAAGCCGTGCAGTAACCATTCGTCCTGCGTTTCAAGCAGTGGATAGCGCAGGTCGGCAAGCGGCGTTCCGGGCAGGCTGGCCTTCTTGTGCAGGATGAGCTGGAAGGTGCCCGTGAGCGAACATTCGATCGCCGTACCACATAGTTCAGAGTCGCCTTGCGAGGCGTGCGGATCGCCGACCGAGAACAGTGCACGCGGCACCGACACCGGATAGTACAAGGTTGCACCCTTGCCGATGCGCCAATTATCGATGTTGCCACCGGTGTAACTCGGCGGAATCGAGTTCACAAGGTCCGCTTCCGCCGGCGCCACCCCCATGGTGCCAAAGTGCGGACGGACCGGCACCCGAATATTTTTCAGCACGCCATGGTTTTCCTTGATCGTCTTGTGATCGACTGGAACCCCGGGATAGTCGATGATCGAATGCGTCACGCCGAATGGGTCTTTTTGCGGCGTCCAGCGGAAGTTATAAACCGCTCTCGCCCAGTTACGTTCGCCGGTGGCATCTACCTCGTAGATAGTGATGACTTCGCGTTTCTTCGGCTCTTCTACCGTGTCGCCGTAATGGAAACCCCACCATGCGGCTGCATTGCTGCCAAAGGTTTTCCCCTTGTACTGAGGGTTGGCACTCGGTCGAGGTGCAACGTCAACGATGCGCACTTCAAGTATGTCGCCCGGCTCTGCACCCTTGATTGCGACGGGCCCAGTGCAGATATGCACACCAAGACCACCGCCTGCGCCCACTTTGTTGTCCATCGGACCGGCGCCACGGCGATCCACATTTTTCTTCTTGGCATCCCAGTGAAACACGCTCTCTGCGCCTGGATCGCCGCGAACCATTCGTTCGGCATCGTCATTTGCATGATGCGTCAGTGTCTCGATAGTGACGAAATCGCCGGATTCAACTTCAACGAGCGGCGCTAGCGAGCGGCTGAAAAAACCCCAATGCACTGTCTTGTCGCTCGCAGGAATATAGTAGTGGCTCGCTCTCCCGGTGCCTGTCTTTGCACTCTGCGCGAACGCGTTCGGCGTCATCGAAATACCGAGAGCACCAGCCGAAAGCGAACCGCCGCCAACCGCCATCGCATTTTTTAAAAAGGAGCGACGAGCCTCCTGAAACTCTTCCTTGACTTCATGAGTGTCGTGGGTACAACCGGTACTGCAGACGTGATCGGTCATTATTATTCCTTGGAACAAGTATTAGGCCAGAGGATATGTCTGGGTGTTAACGACGCGGCACCAGCCTAGCATTTTCCATGCCATCATCCGCGCGTTTTCTGCCTTTGCCCCGAGAATTTAGCTTTCATAATCGGAATAATTTAGGCGAAAGGCAGGAGCGTTTTCTGGCTGCCCAAAAATTGGGCGCGTATGCACCGAAGTGGCAAAGAAATGATTCGATTTGGCGCCCGTTTTAATCTGGCTCCGGAATTGGCCACGAAATTGATGTTGAGCCGCGAATCCGGCTGGCGTGATATAGCCAGGCGAACGCTCGGGATATTCCTTGACCTAGATCATAATTTCTGCGGGCAAGCCGATCCTGTTTGCGTCGATAATGTCCATTACGGATGAATGGCGGCGAAAGCAGGAGTATCCTCGAGCGGTACGGTCTATGGAATAAGCCAGGAAGAAGCCAGCCGGGCACGAGCACATCGCAGTCGACACAATCAGGGGGTTTATTTTTTATACCCAGTTGGCAAGGAGTAAATCATGGACAAGGCACCCGCATCGCTGGTCGGCGAAATGAGCATTATGGACAGGTCCGGGCACA
>DASYKE010000178.1:0-9319 GCA_035995725.1 Burkholderiaceae bacterium
CGGCGAGCCTGTTCCGGGTCGGCCAGCAACTGCTTCATGCGGGGCACCAGTTTGGCAATATCGGTGTCGACGTAGCCGGAGACGCCGTTTTGGATCGCGGTCGCCATTTCGGTCGTGGCAAGTCCGATAATCGGCATGCCGATCATCATCGCTTCAATCACGGCAAGTCCCATGCTGGTATAACGGATCGGATTGAAGAAAAAGCGGTAACGCGCGGCGAATGCCGGCAACCTGGCATGCTCGATCTCACCGATACCCCCCGATTCCTGCGCGCCCATGCCGACCAAGTCGAGCGGCACCTGGCTGCGCACCGTCGCATAAATATCGGCGCCCAGACGGCGTCCGCGCCGCGCCAGGTGATTGACCACCACCAGCCCGCGCGCAATGTCGCCGCTATACGCCGCATCGGCCGGAACAATGACGCCGTGTTCGATGATGCGCGTGGATATGTAACCGTTATCCCACATCAATGCATTGAAAGGGGTCACATGCACCAGCAGCACCTCCGGATCGCTCACCGGATGCCGCATGTCGGTCGGGTGATCGCGCGGCGTATCGTGCTCGATATAGATCCGGGACAGGCGGCGCTGCTGCGGAGTCAGGTAGAGATACTGATCTTCCAGATACTGCGCATCGTCCTGAAAAACGATGCAGTCGAATTGACCATGCCTGGCCTGATCCACCGGCAGATCAAACACGTTATTGCCCCATGGTATATGCCCGCAGCGTCCGCCGTAGCCCGGCGGACGGTCCGGTTTGGACAATACATAAAAATCATGCGGTGCCTGGGTCAGGTAATACAGATAGCTGCCATGCGTATGCCAGGTGAGAATTTTCAGCCGGGCCATGAGTGCCCCGTAACCGTTGTCGACCTTGGCATCAGAATGTCCCGGCATAGACAGCGCAGCTGCGACACACTTCCGGCGGCACGTCGCCGGCCAGTTGCCGGCGGAATGCGCCATAAGCGTGGTTGTTCCAGACCGGCGCTACGCCGTCGTCCGCCATACTGCCGAAGTTAATCCGGTCCGGCGTAGCGACCATGCAGCAAGGCATCGCCTGGCCATCGTAGCTGATGTAACTGCCGCGCCACGGCCAGTCGCAACGCTCGCGGCCTGATGCGCCGGCCGCATGCCGGCGCGGCTCGGTGGCGGGCAGCCGCAATACGACACCTAATCTTTGCGCCAGCGCGCGCGCCTGGCTGAAATAATGATCGATACATTGCGGATCTTCGTGCTGCAATGTCTCTCCATCGATAAAAGTGCGCATGGGGCGGTATTTTTCCGGCAGGCTGGATTCGCCGAAATCATGACAGAGATGCTGCACGGACAAGGTATCGACGCCTTCGTCATGCGCCAGCTGCACCAGATCCGGCAATTCGGATAAATTTTTGCGCATGACCACGGCGACTATCCGAATCTCCGGCAGCGCGCTGTGCGCATCGGCCCTGGCTTGCATCAGACGGCGCAGATTGCGCAGCACCCGTACAAAGCGGGAACGCACACGAATGGCTTCGTACGCTTCAGCGCTGGCTCCGTCTATCGACACATGCATCATGTGCAAGCCGCTGTCGACACACTCCTTGGCACGAGCTTCGGTCAGGATGGTGAGATTGGTATTGGTCGACACACGAATGCCACGCGCTACCGCATAACGCACCATGGCGAAAAAATGCAGATGCAACAGCGGTTCTCCCAGTCCTTGCAAATGCAATTCGGTCATCTGTGGAAACTGATCGATCAATTGGCAGAAGACGCGATAGCTCATGAACGCCGGTGGGCCGCCCGGCGCTCCGTCGGTGCGGAATTGAATCGGGCACATCCGGCAGCGCAGATTGCACTGTCCGACCGGCTCGATCTGCACGAAGGTAGGCAAGTCCATATAGTGCCTTAAATGAACCGCACGCGGAATTTGACGGCGCCGATCAATCGCCAGAATACCGCCACCGGCGGAATCAGTGCCGAAGTCACGATCATTTCTGCGATATGGGCCGGTGTTTTGACTGTCGGCATGAGTCGCATCAGGCAAAAGCGGACAGTCAGCAACAACCATAAGCTGCCCGCCAGCGCGGCAGTGCCAAGCTGGCCAAGGCCGGCAGCGGTAATGCAAATCAGCAAGGCCGCAACGATCAGGTAATAATCCCAGCGGGGCGCCGCGCGGATTTTTTCCCGGTAGAGAGCCGGGTGCTTTTTGTATAACAGCGCATCGGATTGAATTTTTTTGTGTTGACGCAGGCTCACGCCCCAGGATGCCGGCCGAATCGGATGCGTGATTACCGCAGTCGGTGCGTATACGATGCGGCCATTCCGTCCGAGCAGGCGGAAATAAAGATCGGCATCTTCCCGCCAGGCAAAGCGGAAGCGCTCATCGAAGCCGCCAAGTTCTTCCAATACCTGCTTCCGGCAAAAACAATTGGCTGTCACGAATTCGGCCTGCTCCAGATTTTTTGCGTCCCGTTCATAATCAGTAGGCACCGCAGACAACGGCATCATAATACGACCCCAGACCGCCTGTACATCGTCCTCGAAGGCGCGCCAGCCGTTTTGCAGCCAATCGGGTTCGGCTACCGTATCGTCATCGGTAAACGCAATCACCGTACCGCGCGCCGCGCGCCAGCCACGGTTGCGCGCTGCAGCCGGCCCATGCGGTCCGCTGGACGCAATATAGGAAACCGCAAGTCCACTGTGCGCTGCGCGGATTGCCCAATTGGTCACGACCTCGTCCGTGCCGCGGTTCGGATTATCGTCAACCACGACAATTTCATAGCAGGAAGGTTCGAACCGCTGTGACAGAAGGCTGGCCAGGCAACGACTCAAAAGATGCGGTCGGCCACAGGTAGGTACGACGACCGATACCAGGATGGATTTTTTTGCCTGCCGGCTATCTTTGCCGCCGATTGCCGGCGGCGAATGAGCGCTATTTGTTTTATTGCCCTCATTATCATGTGCGGATTGAAGGCGGTTCTCGGGAAATTCAATTATTTTTGACATGAGATGGATTCCGCAAGAGTTAATAGAATAGGTCAGTTCCATTCGATCCTCTGCCGGACAGACCGATGCAACGATGCAACGGGTGACCGACGCGCTGCATCGTGTACATCTCCACGTACATCTTTATCGCCTGCCGTCAGGAAATGCCATCGGATGATGCAAATCCTGTTCCATCACCTGATGTCCGGTATGACCGGTCAGGTCGGCATGCCGGATTTTTCGCGCCTCTCTACGCGCTGCTGCAATTGCCATAGAGTGGCGTAGACGCCACCCTGCATCAGTAACTGGGCGTGCGTGCCGCGCTCGACAATGCGGCCGCGTTCAAGCACGAGGATTTCGTGGGCGGCAACAACGGTAGAGAGCCGGTGTGCAATGACGAGCGTGGTACGATCGCGCGCCAGGCGCTCGAGTTCGGCCTGGATCGCGCGCTCCGACTTCGAGTCGAGCGCGGAGGTGGCCTCATCGAATATCAGTATCGGCGGATTTTTCAACATGGCGCGCGCCAGTGCAATGCGCTGCTTTTCTCCACCGGACAATTTGACGCCGCGTTCGCCTACGTCAGTATCGTATTTTTGCGGCAACGAATCGATCAGGTCATGGATATGTGCGGATTTTGCGGCCGCGACGATATCGTTGAAGGTCGCACCGTTACGGCCGTACGCAATGTTGTAGGCGATCGTGTCGTTGAACAATACCGTGTCCTGCGGCACAACCCCGATCGCGGAGCGCAGGCTCTTCCAGCTGACGGTGCGGATATCCTGGCCATCGATCATGATGCGTCCTTCGGTGACATCGTAAAAACGCAATAGCAATCGCGCCAGTGTCGATTTGCCAGAGCCGCTGCCACCCACCACCGCCACCGTTTTTCCCGGCGGGATGCGAAAACTGATGTCCGACAGAATCGGCCGCTTGGGATCGTAGTAGAAACTGACATGATCGAATACCACTTCGCCGTGCGTGACACGCAGCGGCGGCAGGTTGTCAGCCTCGTCTATCTCCGGCCGCTCGCGCAGCAACTGAAACAGTTTCTCGGCATTGACCAGTGCATCTTTTGCTTCCCGATAGACAAATCCCAGCGCATTCAACGGCAGGCAAACCTGCAGCATGTACGCATTGATCAGCACCAGATCGCCGACCGTCATCCGATTTTCCATCACGTCGCGCCCCGCCAGCAACATCACCGCCGCCACACCCAGCGCAATGATCGCGCTTTGTCCGACATGCAGGATAAACAGCGCTTTCTGATTATCGACGACCGCACCGGTCCAGTGCTCCATGATCTCCTGGAAGCGCTGCGCTTCCAGCGCCTCGTTGGTGAAATATTTGACCGCGTCGTAATTGATCAGGCTGTCGGCCAGGCGGCTCTTTGCGCTGCTGTCGAGCCGATTGACCCGCCGTTGATATATGGTGCGGCGCGACGTGAATACCACCGTGAATCCGGTGTACAGCAGGAAGGTGATGCTGATAATGGCGGTATACCAGCCGCTGTAGCGCGTGCCCATGATCGCAAGCACCAGGGCAATTTCAATTAAGGTCGGCACAATCGTAAACAGGCCGATCCCCAGCAAAAAGGCAATGCCATTGGTACCGCGATCGATATCCGGCAATAATCCGCCGATCCGGCGGTGTGCATGAAAGCGCGCGCCCAGCGCATGCAGGTGCGTGAAAACCTGCTGCGCATAAGTCGCAACCGTGCGTTGCGTGACGCGCGAAAACAGCAGATCGCGCAATTCATTGAATAGCGTGCTGGAAAATCGCAACAGCGCATAACCGACGAGAAGAACGACTGGCAGGGCGGTTACCTGTTCGGGGCGCGACAGGGCATCGACGATGCGCTTGAGTACCAGCGGAACCGATACGCTGGCGACTTTCGCGAGAATGAGAAAAACCAGCGCGCCGACTACACGCCAACGGTAAGCTGATACCACTCGCCATAAATTGCGCAAGATATTCTGTTCGCCGTCCTGTCGGCGATGAAACTGCAACATTCTGATTGAAGTGCCTTTTTAAACTGGTAATGATTTCGACGCGGTTGGCTGAAATTTTGCCGGACTGGATCGCTTTTAGATCGGGCAAATACGGCACCGGAAATTTTATTTTATCCGGCTGCCAAAGCAAGTGCATAGGCTTGCCGAAATAATTTGTTTTATATGCATTAATTGCGCCATTCGATAATGGTACGCATTTTTGCCGCTGTTTGAGCGGCAACATGTAAGGCGAGAATAATCGGTAAACGGTTTTGCTGTATGCCACACCCGAGCGCGGTAAATTTTACAGGGAGCGGCTCTTCAAAAATGCAATGGAACGGCGCGTCCAAACCATCAAGTTCTCTGCCGTCGTATTGCAATATCACAATGGATTGAATCAATCATGTTTATCAGTGGTATGAAAATTGCAGCCTCAATACAAAATATAGAGGAAAGGAATTGAATCATGGCAAGAATTGAACAATCAGTCGAAGTCAATGTCCCGGTGCATACGGCCTACAATCAATGGACGCAGTTTGAGGAATTTCCCCGCTTCATGCAATGGGTGCGCGAAGTGCGCCAACTCGACGATGCCCATCTGCACTGGCGTGTCGACAGGAATGGCGAGGAAGTGGAGTGGGATTCCGAAATCACGGATCAGGTGCCCGATCAACATATTGCATGGCGCGATATCAGCGGCCCCATGAATAGCGGCAGCATTACGTTCTACCCGATGCAGCCGGATAAGACCAGGGTGCAAATGACAATGGAATGCGAACCGGCGACCGCACCGTCCGAAGCAGCCCAAGGCGAGCAAGTGATTGCGCAGCGGGTCGAACAGGATCTGGCTCGCTTTAAAAAACTGATCGAAGGACAGGGCGGCGAATCCGGCGCATGGCGCGGCGAGATTCATTACAGCCAGCCTGTTCAATCGTCATCCGGCACGGCGACCGGTGATGCAACCAATAGCCCGGCCGGAAAAACGGTTGGACAGGCCGCACGCGAGCGCCAGGATGCTGCCCAATCGGCACCGCCGGCTTTTTCTACGGAGCAAGCATCAAATCGGCAGTCATCCAGCGGTTCTGTTGCAGCCGATAGCGGTTCGGACGCGATGACGGCCGGCCAGCAGACGCGCGGTGACGCCGATCCGCGTGCCGCGCAACAGCCGCAAGCGCGAAGCGGGACAGGAAGCGATAGTCAGGAACCCGAGACGCCGGCCAAGGCAAGCGGCCCGCAAGCCTGGTTTCCCAATCTGCTGCATGGATGGGAAGAGCCGAGAGAAATGATACGCAAGATGTCCGAAGAAATGGATCAGCTGTTTGAAAGATTTATCGGACGCCCGATGGTAGCCAGATTTGGACAAGGAGGCGCGACCGGAAAATGGATGCCGCCGGTAGAAATTTCCCAGCGCGACAACCGGTTAATTATTTCCGCCGATCTGCCCGGAATCGCCAGGGAAGACGTGCAGGTGGAAATCGATAACGGCAAGCTGACGATAGAAGGTGAACGGCGCGAAGAAACCCAGCAGACTGCCGTGCAGGGATACCGGCGCTCGGAACGGTCCTACGGCCGTTTTTACCGGATGATTCCATTGCCGGACGGGATCGATCCCGACATGGCACAGGCATCGATGCAAGATGGCGTGTTGGAAATCACGTTTCCGGTTTCAACTTCCATTTCCCGCCGAGGGCGGCGCATCGATATTCAACGGGCGCATTAGCCCCGGTCAATCATAGGAATCGCATGCCAACATCGGTCGGCGTGCGGTTCTTATTTTCCTTGCCCGGCTAAATTTTAAGGATTGCAAATCGATACAACGATCTGGTATCTGATCGCAGGAGCGTTATTGATATCGATGGGGCTGATGGAATCGGCACTGCAGAGACTGCCTCTAAGTCCTGCGATGTTCTATCTGCCTGTCGGATTCGCATTGGGCCCTTCCGGCCTGAAGATGGTCGATATCGACATCACGCACAATGCGGCGCTATTGACCGTGATCACGGAAATCGCGCTATTGATTTCGCTGTTTACCGTCGGGCTCAAATTGAGAGTGCCGCTGTCGGACAAAATCTGGTGGCTGCCGATACGGCTGGGATTTATCGCGATGGTGGTCACCACCGCGCTGCTGACCGTAGCGGGACTATTCATTCTGGATTTGCCGCTGGGGGCGGCGATTCTGCTGGGCGCGATTCTGGCGCCTACCGATCCGGTCCTTGCGTCCGACGTCCAGGTAAAGGATGTCGGCGATCGCGACCGGATACGGTTCAGTTTGTCAGGTGAAGGCGGCATGAATGACGGCAGTGCTTTTCCTTTGGTCATGCTGGGGCTGGGCTTGCTTGCAGTGCCCGAGGCTGCTCCCTATACTGGCGGCCGCGGAGTGCTGCTGACCTTGTGGGGAATTGCAGCTGGTGTAGCCAGCGGTTGGCTGATGGGGTGGGGGGTCGGACGCCTGGTGGTATATCTGCGCCGCCATTATCAATGGGCGCTCGGCATGGAGGAATTTCTGACCCTCGGCTTGATTGCGCTGTCGTACGGCTTTGCACAACTGGTGCACGGGATCGGCTTTGTCGCCGTGTTCGCGACCGGTGTGGCCGTGCGCCGCATCGAATATAAGGCAAGCGGCGCGAAAGATCCGGACGCGGTGATCGGCCGGATCGCGGTCGGCGACGAAGAAAACGTCGCGACCGACCCGGAGAAGGCCCCAGCTTACATGACGGAAATGGTGCTCGGGTTTAACAAGCAGCTCGAACATATTGCGGAATTCGCCATGGTGCTTCTGGTGGGCGTCTTGCTTTCCGGCACCGGTTTTTCCTTTGAGGGATTCGCAGTGGCTGCGCTGCTGTTTTTTCTGGTACGTCCCGTGGCGGTAAGCATTGCGCTGATCGGAGCGAGACGATCCCGGTTGGAGCATTTTCTGATGGCGTGGTTCGGTATTCGAGGCATCGGTTCGTTGTATTACCTGATGTTCGCTTTGCAATACCAATGGTTGTCGTATCTCACGCAGCGATTTTTATCGATCGTGGTAACGGTGATTGCGATATCTGTCGTGGTCCATGGTGTTTCATCGACGCCGTTGATGGATTTGTATTACAGGAATAAAGCCAGGAAAGCTTCCTGATTTGACATGTCGGCATATGTCGGTGATATGCAGTCTAAATTGAATTGAGGAATAGCATTTCCGGCGCCGTATTCTCGCAAAGGAAATACTTGTTATGCTGACTGATATGGTGGGCTGGATTAGCGCGGCGATATTGGTGGTGACAATCTCGCGCCAAGTCTATACGCAGTGGCGCACAAAAAACAGCGAAGGAGTTTCGCGCTGGCTATTTATCGGACAAGTAGCCGCGTCTGCCGGTTTTGTTATCTATAGCGTACTGGTGGAAAACTGGGTATTCGTCGTTGCCAATTCCTGCATATTATTGACCGCACTTGCCGGGCAGTTTATCTATCTGCGCAACAAGCGCATTGCGTCGCATGATATGGAGTGATCTTCCACAGAAAATTGAATTTTGCAAAGCCGGACAGTGCAGCAAATTTTCCCGCATGTCTAACCGGAAACAATAGTTATCTGTCTCTATTCAATTCCATGGCATTCATTTTCCTGATTGCTTTTCTTCATCTTGCAAAATGAAGAATTTTCTACCCTCTTCTGTACTTCTTACCCATTGTGCAACGCATAGACGGATCACTACCGACATCCGTTAAACCAGTTCGCAGAGAAGCGTTTATCGCAGGCATTGGTATCGCGGAGAAGCAGGTACGTCGTTTGCTTTTACGACAAGTAACCGATGTGGTGATACAAATAATGGCGGCGGATAATTATGCGAAAAATTGCGTTAATCAGCGAACATGCATCTCCCTTGGCATTAATAGGCGGTACCGATAGCGGTGGGCAAAACGTTTATGTTGCGCATCTCGCCAAACAATTGGCGCGCCTTGATTATATGGTGGATATTTTCACCCGGCGCGACGCTGCCTCGCAGGCGACGATTGTCGAATGGTTGCCGAATATTCGGGTGATTCACGTCCCTGCCGGACCAGCCGAATTCATTGCGAAAGAAATGATGCTGCCGTACATGGAAGAGTTCGGCCGTTTCATGCTGCGCTTTGCGCGCCGGCAAAAAATCAGATATGACATCATCCACGCCAACTTCTTCATGTCCGGCATGGTGGCGCAACAGATCAAGAAAATAACGGGAACGCCTTTTGTAATGACGTTCCACGCGCTCGGCCGTGTCAGACGCTTATGCCAGGGCCAGGCTGACGCGTTTCCGGATGTACGGTTTGCCATCGAAGAACATCTGATGCATGAGGCCGACCGCATCATTGCCGAATGCCCGCAGGACAAGGCGGACATGCAGCAAC
>DASYKE010000179.1:0-4573 GCA_035995725.1 Burkholderiaceae bacterium
CCGTGGCATCGCGGTCCAGCACAATCACCCGCGCACCGACGCGAGCAAAACTCTGCGCAAAGGCTTGACCGAGGCCATTGCCCGCGCCGGTCACGACGGCAACTTCTCCATCCAGCCGGAATGCACGATCCGGATCGAAAGGGGTGATGTTCAACCGGTAGTCTCCAGTGGAGCCGCGGCGCAGTGGGGTCGTGGGGCCGTGTGGCGGTTAACCGCGCCCGATGAAAGGCATTTTCGTCGCCATCACGGTCATGAACTGCACATTCGCTTCGAGCGGCAGACTTGCCATGTACACGACTGCCCGCGCCACATGGTCTGTGCTCATTGTCGGCTCTATTTCGATGGAACCATTCGCTTGCGGCACGCCCTTTTCCATTTTTTCCGTCATGTCGGTAGCTGCATTGCCGATGTCGATCTGACCGCATGCTATATCGTACTTTCGGCCATCGAGCGAGGTCGCCTTGGTCAAACCTGTGATCGCATGCTTGGTCGCCGTATACGAGACGGCGTTCGGTCTCGGGCTATGCGCCGAAATCGAGCCGTTGTTGATGATTCGTCCGCCCCGGGGCGACTGGTTTTTCATGAGGCGGAACGCTTCCTGAGTGCACAGGAATGCGCCCGACAGATTGATGTCGACAGCGGCTTTCCATTGCTCGTACGGCAGGTCTTCAAGCGATACCGGCGGCGCAAAGATTCCTGCATTGTTGAACAACAGGTCGAGTCTTCCGAAGACTTCCTTGGTCTTCGAGAACAATGCTTTTACCGACGCCGGATCGCTTACATCGGCGGGAACCACCAGCGAGCGCGCGGCAAAGGCCGCTCCTTCCAGCGCGGTCGCTTCCAGAGGCTCCCTGCGGCGGCCGGCCAGTACCACCGAATATCCTTCGCGCAGCAACGCGATTGCAATGCGCTTGCCGATGCCCGACCCGGCACCCGTAACAAGCGCCACCTTCTTCTCTGAATCCATTGTTCAAACTCCAGAATATTGTTGCCTCAGCTTGCAGGGAGCTTGCCTTATCCTGCCCTTATTCCTGCATTCAAATTTGCCTTGATGAAAAACCGAGGCTTGACGCTGGCCTCAGGCAACTATCCTGTCAGCCATCGATCAGCGCCGGGTCCCATGCATGCGTGGTTTGCGACTGTTCGCCCAGACCGGCAATCCCCAGCCGTATCTGGTCGCCAGGTTTCAGGTAAATCGGCGACGGTTTCTGTCCCATGCCGACACCGGGAGGGGTGCCGGTGCTGATGATATCACCCGGATACAAGGTCATGAAGCGGCTGATATAGCTGACCAGATTCGCCACGCCGAATATCATCGTTCTGGTATTGCCGTTCTGAAAGCGCCGACCGTTGACCTCGAGCCACATATCGAGGTTCTGCGGATCGGGCACCTCGTCGGACGTGACCAGCCATGGGCCGATCGGGCCGAAGGTATCGCAGCACTTGCCCTTGTCCCACTGGCCGCCGCCGCGTTCGATCTGGTATTCGCGTTCGGACAAATCGTTCACCACGCAATAGCCAGCCACATGCTGCAATGCCTGGGCTTCCGGGACATAACGCGCCTTGGTACCGATCACGACTCCCAGCTCGACTTCCCAGTCGCTCTTGACCGATTTTTGCGGCAATACCACCGGGTCGTTGCAGCCAATCACGGTACTGGTGGTTTTCATGAACAGCACCGGCTCGGCCGGCACCGGTAGCCCCGATTCGGCCGCATGGTCGGCATAGTTCAGGCCGACGCAAACGAATTTGCCCATGCCGGCATAGGGCGGCGCGACCCGGCCCGGACGCTCGACCACCGGCAGGCTGTTTACGTCGAGGGCGGCGAGCTTTTGCAATCCCGCCTTGGACAAGGTGTCTGCGGTGATATCTTTCACGACGCCTGACAGATCACGCACTTGGCCCTTGCCATCCACCATCCCCGGCTTTTCCCGCCCTTTGGCACCATAACGCATCAGTTTCATGTGTAGTTCTCCAGTTAAGTTAAAGTCAGTTCGACCAGCCGCCGTCGATCACCTGCGTCGTACCGGTCGTAAAAGCGGATTCGTCCGAGGCGAGGTAAACGGCCAGTGCAGCAATTTCTGTCGCCTTGCCAACCCGCCCCAGAGGTTGGCGAGCAATGAATGCCGCTTCTACCTGCGCCAGGCTTTGGCCGCTGGCGCGCGCCTGTGCGTCGATGCGCTGGCGCAGCGAAGGCGATTCGACCGTACCCGGGCAAATGGCGTTGCAGCGAATCCCCTTTGATACGAAATCAGCTGCGACCGCCTTGGTCATCCCGATCACCGCTGCCTTGCTGGCGCCGTACACGAAGCGATTCGGCGCTCCCTTGATGCAGGACGCCACCGAAGACATATTGATAATCGAACCGCCGCCCTGGGCCAGCATGCCCGGCAAAAAAGTACGCATCATGCGATACATCGAACGCACGTTCAGGTCGAATGAAAAATCCCATGCTTTTTCGTCGCACTCGAGTATCGAGCCGGTGTCGACGAAACCGGCACAGTTGAACAGCACATTGATCGGGCCGATCTCTTTCGCCAGCGCGGCAATCGCCGCTGCATCGGTTACGTCCAGCTGGCGAGTCGTGCAGCCGGTGAGCGTGGCCAGTTGCGCCTGATTGATGTCGGTGGCGATGACGCGCGCGCCTTCCCGCACAAATTCCTCTGCGGTAGCGCGGCCAATTCCCTGACCGGCGGCGGTGATCAGTGCCGTTTTGTTGAACAATCGTTGTGCCATGGATGCTCCATTGCTTTGGATTAACTACCGGATTGGATATAATAAATTGGTAAGACCAATTTATCAATTTATTTATTTCAGCCAGCGCTATTATGCTCCTGGTTTCCGCCGCTTCGACGGCGGCCACCTGAACCGAATGAAACTTATGACATACGACTTGATCGCGCTGGGCGAACCGATGATCGAATTCAATCAAATCACGCCCGGCGTTCCCCAATATCACCAAGGCTTCGGCGGCGATACCTCCAATGCCGCGATTGCCGCCGCGCGACAAGGCGCACGCGTCGCTTATCTGACACGGATAGGCGACGATGATTTCGGCCATCTGCTGCTCGGTGTGTGGCAGCGCGAACGCGTGACGACTGAACACATAGTGCGTGATGCCAACGCCCATACCGGCATTTACTTCGTGTCGCATGACAATAACGGGCATCGTTTCAGTTATCTGCGCGCCGATTCCGCCGCCAGTCGCATGACGCTGGGCAACTTGCCGCTGGCACCAATCACCCGGGCTCGCTGGCTGCATGTCTCCGGCATTTCTCAAGCGATCAGCGACACTGCGTGCGCGACGGTTCTTGCCGCCATCGAGCTGGCGCGTTCGCACAAGGTGCGCGTCAGCTACGACGCCAACCTGCGCTTGCGCCTGTGGCCATTGGAGCGTGCCAGGGCCGTAATCGAATCGACAATCAGCCAGACCGACCTGTTCCTGCCCAGCCTGGAAGAAGCGCAAACCTTGTCCGGCGCATCGAATGTGGATGGCATTCTGGCCTGGTGCTTTGCACATGGTGCGCGCACCGTGGTTCTCAAATGCGGAGCCGATGGTGCGTGGCTGGCTGAACGCGGCGGCGTGCCGCAGCATGTGAATGCACTGCGTGTGTCACCGGTTGATGCCACCGGCGCCGGCGACTGTTTTGACGGCAGTCTGCTGGCGCGGCTGGCAGCAGGCGATGACTTTGCCGATGCCGTGAAATATGCCAATGTCGCTGCGGCTTTGTCGACGCAGGGCTGGGGCGCGATCGAACCGATTCCGGACGCGGCGCAGGTGCGGCTGGCTTTGGCTTCGCTGGCGGCGCAGCCGTAAACGGTAGTAACGGTAGTACGCCGACCAACTGGAGTGCCTTGCCTTCTGTCCTGATATTAAACATCACTTGTTTTACCGGTTATCGCAGAGCGGGAAGCCTTTCAATCATAAGGCACCATTGACAAGGTCTGCCCGGCGGGGCAAGCTGTCATGCTTCGCAATGCTCATTCATCAAACCAGAACGGGGACATCAAAATGCAGCCACGTATCAAACTCTTCGCCACCGCCTTCGCTACCCTTCTTTTTCTTGCCCTGACTGCCGGCCTGACGGCCGCGCATGCCGAATGGCCCGACCGCCCGATCCGGTTCGTAGTGCCTTTCGGTCCGGGCGGCGCCAACGATCTCATCGCCCGCGTGGCTGCCGAAGGCGTATCCAAGCGGCTGGGTCAGCCGGTGATTATCGAGAACAAGCCGGGCGCGGGTGCCGTCATCGGCGCTGATTATGTGGCCAAGAGCAATCCGGACGGTTACACTTTTTTGGTCGGCGCGGCCGGGGTGGTGACCAATAGTTTACTCCGCAGCAAGATGCCCTACGCCGACGACGATCTGGTGCCGGTCGGCATGATTGCGGTAGCACCTTCGGTCATCGTGGTGCACCCCAGCCTGCCGGTAAACAACATGAAGGAATTCGTCGCCTACGCCAAGTCGAAGGGGACCGAAGGAATCAACTTCGCCACGGCGGGCGGTGGCAGCACGCCGCATTTTGTCAGCGAGATGCTGAAGGAAGCCACGGGCGCCCAATTCACCGTCATCCCT
>DASYKE010000180.1:0-4405 GCA_035995725.1 Burkholderiaceae bacterium
GTACCACCAGGCTGCCGGTGAGCATATGCAAGGGAATCAGTTGGGGCGCGTGCCCGGTCCAGAATGTAATGCCGAGAACGAGCGTCACCGTGCCAAACAGGCGGTTAAGGATTCGAACGATGAATGTCAGTTTGTTCATGCCTGTCATCTTATGGCTTGTATAGGAAAAAGACAAATCATATAATTTTGCCCGAGGTATAAAATAAATTATGGCTCATCTTCTTTACCTGCACAGCTTCGTGAGCGTGTATCCTCATAAATCAATCTCCAGGGCAGCGGAACGGCTGCATCTTGCTCTGCCCGCAGTGTCGCGGCACATCAAGCTGCTGGAAGCGCAATTGAATCAGAATCTGTTCGAACGGCTGCCGCGCACGAACGCGATTTCAGCGCGCATGCAACTTTCTGACCTATCTTTACAGGTGAAATAAAAATGGGCTGGTTTTCCACTAAAAAACAAGACAGTAGACACAGTAACGCGATAGATGACGTTAAAAGCAGCCTGAACTTTTCAAGAAAGCTCCAGGCAGTCACCAACAAGATCCATGCCACCAGCAACCTGGATCAGATCATGCTCGATCTGTCGAAGGATATCTGCGACCTGTTCAATTGCGACCGGCTTACGCTGTACGCGACCAGCAAGGACAAGGATTTCATTTATTCGAAGATAAAGACCGGGATCGACACCAATAAAGATCTGGTTCTGCCGGTGAATGCCAACAGCATCGCCGGATGGGTCGCGCTGTCCGGGCGCAGCGTCCGCATACAGGACGTATACGACAAGGCGGAGTTAAAGGCTTATGCGGATGACCTGAGCTTCAGCCGCAAGGTCGATCAGCTGACCGGTTACCGCACCAAGCAAATGCTGGCGGCCCCGCTTCTCAAGGCGGATTCAAAGGAATTGCTGGGGGTGATACAGCTTCTCAATAATCGCGCGGACGACTCGTTTACCGAAGCTGCCGAAGAAGGCCTTAACGAACTATGCGAAACCATGGCGATCGCTTTTACTCAGCGAATGAAGCCGCCCGTGGCCGCCGGTTCGAAGTATGACCCTTTGATAGCCGACGCGATCATCTCCGGGCCGGAATTGGAGCTTGCCGTCCGTTCGGCGCGGCGCCAGAACCTTGACGTGGAAGATGTGTTGATCGATGAGTTTCAAGTCCCGGTATCGGCGGTCGGGCAAGCACTGTCCAAGGCCTTCAACCTGCCCTATGAACGCTACAAGGAGAATCGGAAAAAGCCGGTTCAGCCGATAAAAAAAATCGACCGTGAATTTATTGACGCAAATTGCGGTTTGCCGATCGAAGATGACGGAAAAAGCATGGTTATCCTCACCACCGATCCTGACCGTACGATCCGGCTGGGGGCCGTCAGGAAGATGTTTCCCTACGCCAGCCTGTTCTATCGGATAACGACCAAGCGTGAATTCAGGCAAACGGTCGATCAATTCTTTGGTGTCGAGCAGTGATTCAAAAGCATTGAAAAGGAATTAAAGGGGGCAGCGTCCCCCTGCAAGGGCAACACCCTCGGAATCATTTTGTTAAATGCTTTCATGGGTAAACATCAGCCCATGAATGGGGCAGGGCGGGCAGGCTAGAACGACTGGTTGTACTGCACGCTGAGAATATTCACGTCGTTCTTGTAAGTGCCCACAAGGTTGCCACCCAGCGGCGGTTCCGACTTGTTTATCGATGCGTTCCTGATGAACAGGTGCGCGTAGCCGAAGTCCACGCTTGAGCGGTCCGAAAGCTTGTATTGCGCTCCGAACGAGAGCCAGGTGCGATCGTTGTCCGGGATACGCGCGGTGCGGAATTGGTCCCGCACCGGCGTCGGGTCCCAGGCCACGCCGCCGCGCAATTTCCACGCGTCGCTGTAGCGGTAGTTGGCGGCGAAGGCAATGCGCAAGGTATTGCGCCACTCTTCCGGCGTCACTGAGTCCGGCGAGCCGTTGGCAAAACTAATGCGCAATTCCTTGAAGCGGCTCCAGCGCGTGTAGGTCATGTCAGCCATCACCGCCCAGCGCGGATCGAGGTTCACGTAGCCGCTCACGCTGAGCGATTCCGGCAGGTCCACGCGGGCGTTGGCGCCGGTGTTGTTAAGTCCGAATGCGGAGGCGACCGAGGCGGGCAAGGCGGCAGGCCGGTCGAAGCTGGCATCGCCGGAGATGCTATGCCTGATCCTGGACCGATAGGCGATGCCGAAGCGGCTGCTCGGGCCGGGCGTGAACAGCGCGCCTAAATTGAAGCCATAGCCCCAGTCGTTGCCCTTCACCGTTACCTTGCCGTCGGCACCCTGCGGCCGCAAGCCGAGCGGAGCGCAGCTCGGACTGGCGGCGCAAGCCGTGCCAACGTCGATTGCGCGCGAGAGTTCGGTATCGACATACTGTGCGCTGACGCCGGCGCCGACGGAAACCAGGTCGTTCACCTGATAGGAAAGCGCAGGGTTGATGTCGACGGATCTCAGTTCGGACTTGAGGGCCTGGTAGCGGCCGACCCAGTTCGCGTCGTATTCGGTGACCAGGCCGAATGGCGACTGAACGCCGATGCCGAAGCGCAGACCGGGTTTGAAGTCGAGATCCATCGCGTAGTACAACGCGGGGACGAAAGACCACTTGCCTGCATCGCCGCCGTCGCCGCCGGTCGCCGGTCCGGATGCGGCCGTCGAGCCGTTATTCCGGAATTTCGCGGAGGGCCTGATTGCCGAACCGGCTGCCATGAACTGGCGCCCTTTCATGCGCGACAGGCCGGCCGGGTTGAAGTAGATGGTGCTCAGGTCTTCCGCCGCGGCGGCGCCTCCGGCATGCGCGTTGCCGACGCTGGCCGCGCTCATTTCATTCAGGGAAAAACCGCCGGCGCGGGCATCCGGCGACAACAATAACAGACCGACTGCCGGCGCGGCCATCACCGCAAGACCAAGACCAATCCGTTTCATCATGAGTCTCCGTTCTTGTAATTTGCGGCCCATTGCGGGTCGCGATTATGCGGCATGACATGCTGGACGCGTGCAATTGCCGTACGACAAAATGCCCGATTGCGTCAACGTCGAACGCGTCAACGTCGAACGACGAACCGCCAGCAACGGCGGGCGGCCTGCAAAAACACACGGCTACCCGGTCCACCCGTGCCTGCGGAGATAACCCGTATCAAATGAAGCAATCGCAGAAGCAATCGCTTCTGCTGTATTAGATTATTGACAATAGTGAAGGTTCGACAATACAAGGTGAGCAGCGACCAATTATTGATAAAGCGCAGACCGGCATTAAGCATGGCTGCGGCGATTCCGGTCTTGAAGGTCGGTTTTGGTGGGGCGATCATTAATCGTCCGTGGCGTACTTCGCTACGGACCGATTAAATTACCCCGATCCGTTTCTCTCCAAGCTCGCGATGAGGGCAGGTATGTTCAAGCGCACCGGTTCCTGATTGATCAGAAAAACGGTTAGTCACAAGAGCTCGGCTATATGCCGGGCCCTTTTCATTTTGTGCTTTGTGTCACAGAAGAGTTGGAATTTTCGGGATAACCGCGAAGCCCATAGGAGGACTGAAAATGGCTGTCATGACGGGAATAACGAGCGTACAGCACAGAGCAATAACAACGAATGCGGCTCGTGGCTCATGGTGTCATTTTGTTCTTCTAGGGTTGGTGCCTATGGATTTGTTGCCTATAAAGCAAAACTTTAGTCAGCAAATGTTGTTTTAGTGAAATTTTACTTTGTGAAAGCACGGATATGCTTAGACATGGCATATTATTTCTGTGTGGAAAGTATTAATCACGGCAGACTGTTGTTTTTTAGGAAAGATATTTGTCAATAACAACTTAAAACATAGGAAGGATAAAAAATGGTTCATCTTTCAGCAAATACATTTCGTATTTTTTCGTTGGTTGTCGGTTCGCTCTATCTGCTTTCAACGGCTTCCTATGCAGCGGACACCCTGAGCAAAATCCGCGATTCGAAAAGCATTACGATCGCCCATCAGGAAGGCTCGGTGCCTTTTTCCTTTCTCGACGCAAACAAGAAGCCGGTCGGGTATGGGATCGAGCTGTGCCTGAAATTCGTGGATGAGATCCAGAGGGAACTGAAGCTTCCGCAGCTGAAGGTGAATTATTTTCCAATCAATTCTTCCAATCGTATTCCCGCCATCGTCGAAGGCAAGGCAGATATCGAATGCGGTACCACGACCAATACGCCCGAGCGGCGCAAGGAGGTCGCATTCACCATCCCCCATTTCATCTCCGCTACGCGGATGCTGGTAAAGGCGGATTCCAACATCAAGAACTGGTCCGACCTGCGCAACAGGAAAATCGTCATCACAAAAGGGGCGGTGCAATACAAGGCCATCCAGGATAGAAACGTGAATAGCGCGCTGAACATGACTATCTTCGAAGGCAAGGACAACATGGATTCGTTCAA
>DASYKE010000181.1:0-8425 GCA_035995725.1 Burkholderiaceae bacterium
ATTAGATTTTTTCGCCGCGGGCACGCATGTCGGCCAGCACGGCGTCAATGCCGATCTTGTCGATCACGCGCAGGCCGGCGTTGGACAGGCGCAGGGAAACCCAGCGGTTTTCAGACTCGACGAAAATGCGGCGATTTTGCAGGTTAGGCAAAAAACGGCGCTTGGTTTTGTTATTTGCATGGGAAACATTGTTGCCGACCATCGGCCTCTTCCCGGTAACTTGGCAAACACGTGCCATGTTTTACTCCTAAAAGATTTCCGAAATTGGAAAAAACGAAAGTATAACGAAAAAAATGAAATTATTCAACAACTTGCGTGAAACAATTGTGTCATGAAATATAGTCTGTATTTAACAATTTCAGGGCGCACTATTTTTTGTCTTAACTACAATTGTCCGTGCTCCGCGAATGAATGGATATGTCTGCCGGCCACCACAAAATGATCCAGCACGCGCACATCGATCAAGGCCAGCGCTTGCTTCAGCGCTTGCGTCAGCGTGTGATCGGCCGGGCTCGGTTCGGACGTGCCGGAAGGATGATTGTGAGCCAGGATAATGGCAGCCGCATTGTGCGTCAGTGCGGCCTTGACCACTTCGCGCGGATAAACGTTCGCGTGCGTCAATGTGCCGCGAAACAGCTCTTCGCAGGCAATCAGGCGATTTTTTACGTCGAGGAACAGGACGGCAAACGACTCATGCGGCTTGCCGCCCAATAGCAACTGCAGGTACTGCTTGACCGCCTGCGGCGAGTTCAATGCTATCCCGGTTTGCAATTCTTCGCCGATCGCACGGCGCGCCAGTTCCAATACCGCTTGCAATTGAGCAAATTTGGCAGGCCCGAGCCCATTGATTACGGAAAAATCGGTCAGTGTTGCGGAAAACAAGCCATTCAGCGACCCGAAATGGCCGACCATATCACGCGCCAAATCGACCGCGCTCTTGCCGGCAACGCCTACCCGCAAAAACACGGCCAGCAGTTCGGCATCCGAAAGAGCCTGCGGGCCATGTTTGATGAGTCGTTCGCGCGGTCGTTGTTCTTGCGGCCAGTCAGAGATTGCCATTTTGATGGTTCTTGAGAATAGTGGTAGGGAAGGACCGGCAGACGAGCGCTTCTGTTTTTTATTTAGGAATAATTGTATAGCCGAGAAGCTACCCTAACTTATAACCTGGCTTAAAATACGAAGTTAGCCTGTTTCCCAGCGTTCTAATGTCAAATTTACCACACCCTATTATTTCCGAAGCGGCCTACCTGACTTTGCATTATCGTCTTGCATCGATGGACGATAGCGACATCGTCAGTACTTTTCGGGATAATCCTGCAACGCTGCAACTCGGTATCGGCCAGCTTGCGCCGTTCCTGGAGGCTTGCTTGATAGGCTTGCCGGAGGGGGCGCACCGGACCTTCGAGTTGCCGCCCGAAAAGGCGTTCGGGCCGCGCAATCCTGAACTGGTCCAGTGGGTGTCGCGCGCCACGCTGGATAGGAATTCCCAAACGGGTGAAGAATATGCGATCGGCGATCTGGTCGAATTCGCGGCGCCTGGCGGGGGACGCTTTGCCGGGGTGCTACGCGAGATCGATGCCGAGGACGCGTTATTCGACTTCAATCACCCTTTGGCGGGACAATCACTGAAGTTTGAAGTGAAGATTATCGGCATACTATGAAAATCAATTTGCTCCGATACTGATGCGACGCATAGAGTTGCGGCATGTTTTTTGCTCCTGGCAATAGCAGGAAGTGTGATCGTAGGGAATGCGACCAACGGAAGTGCACAGCTGATCGACGGGAATGCAGGGCCAACACCACAGCCGACCGGTTTTAAGGATTAAAGATGGATAAAGAGATTCTATTGGCACAACCGCGCGGCTTTTGCGCCGGCGTCGATCGCGCAATTGAAATCGTCGAACGCGCGCTCGCCCAGTTTGGAGCACCGATTTATGTGCGGCACGAAATTGTGCACAATACTTATGTCGTCGAGGATCTGCGCAACAAGGGGGCAATTTTCATCGAGGAACTGGCAGATGTCCCGACCGGCAATACCGTCGTTTTTTCCGCGCACGGCGTATCCAAAGCCGTGCAGGCGGAGGCTGCAAAACGCGGTCTGACCGTATTTGATGCCACATGTCCGCTGGTGACCAAGGTGCATGTCGAAGTCGCCAAGATGCGCCGTGAAGGGCGCGAGATCGTCATGATCGGACATGATGGGCATCCCGAAGTGGAAGGTACCATGGGGCAGGCGGAAGAAGGCATGCATCTGGTCGAAACGGTGGACGACGTGAATAACCTGCATGTGAAGAATCCGGACATGCTCGCTTATGTATCGCAAACCACATTGTCGGTCGATGATACCGTCAGTGTCATCGCAGCGCTTAAAAGAAGATTCCCGAACATCGCCGAGCCAAAAAAGGCCGATATTTGCTACGCCACGACGAATCGGCAGGAAGCCGTCAAATTCATGGCGCCGCAGGTGGAAGTCGTTATCGTGGTCGGCAGTCCAAACAGCTCCAATTCCAATCGCCTGCGCGAAGTCGCCGAGAAAAAAGGTGCGTTTGCCTACATGGTGGACAATGCATCGCAGATCAAGCCGGAATGGCTTGAAGGCAAAAGGCGCATCGGCGTGACCGCCGGTGCTTCTGCGCCGGAAGTATTGGTGCAGGCGGTGATCGATCGATTAAAGGAATATGGCGGAAAAAATGTGCGGGTGCTGGAGGGAGTGGAAGAGCACGTCATTTTTCCGATGCCAAAAGGGTTAGGCAGCTTGCCGGCTCCGGCAAACTGAATTCGGGGCGAAGCTTATTTTTCATTGGTAGTAACCGGCGCCATGTATTAGCATTAGCGGCACCCGCGAGGTTCAACCCGGGTGCCGCTTTCGTTATCGGGAACGATCTGTGATGGCACCTGTCGTGCTGCAGCATGAAGTCACGAAACGAATCGAGCGATTTTCATGGAGAGCAGGCAGATTATGGATATATTTATCCAGCAAATCATCAACGGATTGGTGCTTGGCTGTATGTACGCGCTGATCGCGCTCGGATACACGATGGTGTACGGCGTTCTCAATCTGATCAATTTTGCGCATGGTGATGTGTTGATGGTGGGAGCGATGGCGGGATTGACCATCCTCAAGATGATTAACAGCGTTGCACCGGATTTGCCGGGCGTCGTCAAGCTTCTGCTGGCAATTGTCGGCGCAATTCCTGTCTGCGTGGCAGTCAATATATTGATTGAGCGTGTCGCTTACCGCAGGTTGCGCAACGCGCCGCGCCTGGCGCCGCTGATTACGGCGATCGGCGTATCGATCCTGCTGCAGACATTTGCAATGATGATCTGGGGACGTAATCCGTTGCCTTTCCCCGACGTCATGCCCAGTGAGCCGATCCATATCCTGAGCGCTCTCATCTCGCGAACGCAAGTGATGCTGCTGGTATTGGCCGCCCTGTCGATGGCCGGCCTGGTATTGCTGGTCGAGAAAACCAGGATGGGGCGCGCGATGCGCGCAACTGCAGAGAATCCGCGCATTGCCGGTTTGATGGGCGTCGATTCCAACCGGGTTGTCGTCCTTACCTTTGCGATCGGTGCAGCACTGGCGGCCGTTGCCGGCGTAATGTGGGCGGCAAACTATTCGTCGGCGCAGTTCGCAATGGGTTTCGTTCCAGGGCTCAAAGCCTTTTCCGCAGCAGTCCTGGGTGGTATCGGCAACATCTATGGCGCAATGTTGGGCGGCATCCTGCTCGGCCTGATCGAAAGTCTCGGTGCAGGTTATATAGGCGAGCTGACCGGCGGCTTTCTCGGCAGCCACTATCAGGATATCTTCGCATTCGTCGTACTGATCATCGTGCTGACATTGCGGCCGTCCGGCATCATGGGCGAGCGCGTGGCCGACCGCGCGTAAAGGTGGGATTCATGGTTAATTATTTCAGTACCAAACGCAATCCGCGGATGGCCAGCGCGGGCATGATCCTGCTCGGGGTCGCCGTAATCATTTTCCCTTTCGTTGCAGCCAACTTCGGCAACTCGTGGGTGCGGATCATGGATTTCGCGCTGCTGTATATCATGCTGGCGCTGGGGTTGAATATCGTGGTCGGTTTCGCCGGCCTGCTCGATCTGGGATATATCGCATTCTATGCGCTCGGTGCGTACCTGACGGGCTTGCTGGCGTCACCGCAGTTTGCTGTCGTGCTGGAATCGTTCGTCAACCAGTATCCGGCAATCGGACATAGCCTGGTGGGGCTATTCGGACCGGAGATCGCGAAAAACGGCATCCACCTGTCGCTATGGGTAATCGTGCCGTTAAGCGCTGCAGTGACCGGCCTGTTTGGCGCTCTGCTGGGCGCACCGACACTTAAATTGCGCGGAGATTACCTGGCAATTGTGACGCTCGGCTTCGGCGAAATTATTCGCATCTTCATGAATAACCTGAATGGTCCGGTCAATATCACCAACGGACCGCAAGGAATCAACCTGATCGATCCGATCCGCATCTTCGGCGTGTCGCTCGGAGGCGAAGCCGGGTCGCAAGCCACGGTGCACATCGGCGGGCTTTCAATGCCATCGGTCAATGCGTATTATTTCCTGTTTCTGACGCTGTGCATTGCGATTGTCTTCGTCTCGGTTCGCCTGCAACATTCGCGATTGGGCCGTGCCTGGGTCGCGATACGAGAGGACGAGGTCGCTGCCAAGGCGATGGGGATCAATACGCGCAATATGAAGCTGCTCGCGTTTGCCATGGGCGCCTCCTTCGGTGGGGTCGCAGGCGCGATGTTCGCGTCATTCCAAGGGTTCGTTTCGCCGGAATCGTTTTCGCTGACCGAGTCGATCGCGGTGCTCGCGATGGTGGTGTTGGGTGGTATGGGGCATATTCCCGGCGTCGTGCTGGGTGCCGTGCTGCTGGCGGCGCTGCCGGAAGTGTTGCGCCACACGGTTGAGCCGGTGCAGTTGGCGATATTCGGCGAAATTTTGATCGAGGCTGAAGTTCTGCGCCAATTATTGTACGGTCTCGCGCTGGTGATCATCATGCTGAATCGGCCGGCCGGACTGTGGCCAGCGCCCAGGCATGAGGACAGACCGGAAGCGGATGTCGACAAGCCGTCCAAGGCAACCGGCGTCGTGGCGGCGTAGGGAGACGACACCATGAGCGAACAAATCGTTCTCAACATCGCTGGCGCAAGCAAGCGCTTCGGCGGCCTGCAAGCGCTGTCCGGAGTCAGCGTCAAAGTTGCGAAAGGGCAGATCTACGGCCTGATCGGTCCGAATGGCGCCGGCAAGACGACATTCTTCAACGTCATCACAGGCTTGTACCAGCCCGATAGCGGGTCCTTCGAGCTGGCAGGCAAACCCTACTCGCCATCTGCGCCGCATGCCGTGGCAAGAGCCGGTATCGCGCGCACGTTTCAGAACATTCGCCTGTTCGGCGACATGACCGCGCTGGAAAACGTGATGGTGGGACGCCACGTGCGTACACGTCAAGGCGTACTTGGCGCGGTATTGCAACACAAGGCCGCGCGCGAGGAAGAAGCGGGCATCCGCAAGTATGCGATGGAGCTGCTGGATTTTGTAGGCATTGCGCGATTTTCCGGCCGCACTGCCCGGCATCTGTCCTACGGCGACCAGCGTCGTCTGGAAATTGCACGCGCTCTGGCAACCGAGCCGCAACTGCTGGCATTGGACGAGCCGGCAGCAGGAATGAACGCGACTGAAAAACTTGCGTTACGCGAGCTGCTGATCAAGATCAAGACAGAAGGAAAAACCATTCTGTTGATCGAACATGACGTGAAATTGGTAATGGGGCTGTGCGACCGGATAACCGTCCTGGATTATGGCAAAACGATTGCGGAAGGGGTGCCGGCCGATGTGCAAAAGAACCCTGCAGTTATTGAAGCCTATTTGGGAGGGTCTCACTGATGCCTGAAAATGTACTGAAGATAAGCGGCCTGAAGGTCGCTTATGGCGGTATCCAGGCAGTCAAAGGCATCGATCTTGAAATCTGCAAGGGCGAACTGATTGCGTTGATCGGTGCTAACGGTGCCGGCAAGACCACGGTACTGAAAGCGATTACCGGTACGCTGCCGCAGTGCAAGGTAGAGGGTCACATAGAGTATGCCGGGGAGTCGATTAAGGGACTGGGCTCTTTCGAGCTGGTCAAGAAAAACCTGGCAATGGTGCCGGAAGGCCGCGGCGTTTTTACCCGCATGTCGATCAACGAGAATTTGTTGATGGGTGCCTACACCCGTAACGACAAAGATGGCATCGATGCCGACATCGAAAAATGGTTTGCCGTTTTTCCGCGTCTGAAAGAGCGGGCGGCACAAATGGCCGGCACGTTGTCCGGCGGCGAACAGCAGATGCTCGCGATGGCGCGTGCATTGATGAGCCATCCGAAATTGTTGTTGCTGGACGAGCCTTCGATGGGACTGTCGCCGATCATGGTCGAGAAAATTTTTGAAGTCATCCGCAATGTGTCCGCACAAGGCGTGACGATTCTTCTGGTCGAGCAAAATGCCAGGCTTGCGCTGCAAGCCGCGCATCGCGGTTATGTAATGGATTGCGGCCTGATTACGATAAGCGGCGATGCAAAGGACATGCTGAACGATCCGGCGGTCAAGCAGGCATATCTGGGCGAAGGCTGAGAAATTCGATTGAAACTAAACTGATTTCGTACTTGCCGGACAATTCAAGCGTCGAGAATTGCCGAGCGCCTTCTGCATGACCGGTAGGCGGTTTTTTAGACCATGCCAAACGATAACCCGAATCCTGCAGGTTAGATTGGCGCCGATATTTTTATTCGTTGGTTGCGGCTCTGCGGTAATCCGGAAAACTGCTAGCTTTTGGCGCGCCAGAACTTCCATTTCGACAAGAACTTCTCTGCGGCCATACTCGCCTGGCTCAGTGAATTACTTGGCACCAGTTTGAGCACGGCAGGAATGCCCAGCCCCAACAGCGCCACGTCATCGATCCAGCCCAATATCGGGATTGTATCCGGTACCAAATCAATCGGGCTGACGACGTATACGGCAAGTAGCGCAGCTATTAATTTGACGGATACCGGAGTTGCCGGATTACGGCAAGCGTACCAAAGTACAACCGCATCGCGGCCTGCTGCTCTCAATAAACGACGTAAGCGAGAAAACATGGCAATCTCCCAGACAATTACATACCACAGCATCCCAAAGGTCATGGCGAATGACCGGCGTTCGTCAATAAATGGGGATCATTGCGCCGATTAAAACACTGCGGGAAAAGAATGTAGATATTAAATACCTGTATTACGGTAAAAGCAGGCTTTGGGCTTTGAATCAGCAAGGTGCCGGATAGGTATATAAATCTCATCATAGGGCATTTTGATGAATCGTTTGCAGCAGTGGCATAATCAACAAAAATAAAGGTGCCGGGAATCAAACATGAAACTTTATAGCTATTTCCGTAGCTCAGCATCGTATCGGGTGCGCATTGCTCTTAACCTTAAAGCGCTTTCCTACGACGTGGTGCCGGTGCACTTGCTTAAAGATGGCGGCCAACAATTCTCGCCGGAGTATCGCAATCTGAGCCCGGATGCGCTGGCGCCGACACTGATTGATGATTCAGCCGGCAATGCACCCGTATTGACGCAATCGCTCGCCATCATTGAATATCTGGACGAGGCGTATGCAGGGCCGCGACTACTGCCGACAGATGCGGTCGACAGAGCTTATGTGCGCAGCATTGCCCTGTCGATTGCCTGTGAAATTCATCCGCTCAACAACTTGCGCGTGTTGCGGTATCTGGTGCGGACTTTGAAAGTCAGCGAAGACGACAAGAATGCATGGTATCGCCACTGGTGTGAGCAAGGGCTCGCCGCAGTCGAAGCGACACTGGCAAAGGACAGCCGTGTCGGGGTTTTTTGCTACGGCGATTCGCCGACGCTGGCCGATTGCTGCCTGGTTCCGCAGGTAGCCAATGCGAACCGATTGAATTGCGATCTGTCGGCCATGCCGACCGTCATGCGCATCAATGAGGCGTGTCTGGCACTGGATGCCTTTGCAAACGCAGCACCGGCCAGACAACCGGATGCGGAATGAGAAAACGATCTGCTGCACGTGAATTCATCAAGTAGATGTCAATAAGCGTTTCCTCTCTCGTGCGTAAGCTATTGGGGAGCGCTGAATAAAGAGCATCGACGCGCAAATAAATGAATATCTGCTTTCACGCTTGCCATGAATTCTTCGACACGATGCTGCTGTCAATGCGCGATGAACGAATCGGCTGTCGATTAATAGCGATATGCCCGACCATTCTCAATGCGGACGCGGTTGCCCACACTTAAATCCGCTACGGTGTCCTGCGTCACGGTTTGATAGCTGCCGTTGTCGAGCCGTACCCCTATTTGGTATGCGGCAGACGATGTTTTATTGCGCTGCTCGATTTCATTCCCGGCCATGGCGCCTCCTACCGC
>DASYKE010000182.1:0-41782 GCA_035995725.1 Burkholderiaceae bacterium
CCCAGCAGCAGGCCGAGTATCGTTGGAAAATAGCCGGGACCCATGCGTGCGCCGGTACCGAATGTGTATTGTGTGCCGAAGCCCGCGAAGAATAATCCGAACGCGACGAACATCACGCCGGCCCAGAAATCCTTCTGGTTCCTGATTCTCATATTGAATGTCTCCAAAGTTCTGCAGTGATTGATGGTGGTTGGTGCGCAGCGGTTCATTGCACCTGCCCAACGCCGGATGTCCAAACGCAGATAAGCGAGGCCGACGTTATGTCGTGGAACATGCTAATCGGGGCACCGGTTGTCCGGCGCCCCGATCTGTTTTCCCCCAATATTATCGCATAACAGAAAATTACTTTGCTGGAAAATAGATACCTAAAGCGTATCCAAAGCGTCATATTCATGCATACGTGCCGGCAGATCTTACCTTGAAGGCTTCGTATATTTACAAAAATCGGCAATTCCGATCTGGAGAGCGCGCTTTGCTCAAGTCACGAATGCCGTTCATTAAAGCGCAACAGGATCGCAAGCCCAGAAAGCGTGGTAATGCCCCAGTCGTCTGCCGGTCTTGCGCAGCCACAAATTTGTTTTCTACTGAAATTTTTATAGTATAATTTTTCCATGGATAGGAGATGACTGTGAAAACCAGGAAGATTCCCGCCACCGATCCATCTAACGATCCTCATGCAGCCGGCGTCATGACCAAGGCATTGCTCAATGCGACCGGGATACTCGGCATGCGGCAAAGTCTGGTCGCCCGCATTTTAGGTGTGAGTGCGGCCACGGTGTCGCGTCTATCGGCAGGCACTTACCATCTTGATCCGGGCCGAAACAAGGAATGGGAATTCGCGGTCCTGGTGATACGCCTTTTCCGCTCGCTCGAATCCATTGTAGGCTCCGGCGAACATGCCCGCAAATGGCTGGCCGGATATAACCTTGCGTTGTCGGGCAAGCCGATCGAATTGATTGAATCCACCGAAGGACTGGTTCGCGTCATTCATTACCTCGACGCTCACCGTGGCCGCATTTAATACCAGGCCGGTTGCGCTGGATCTGTGGCGCGCCGTCGAAGCCCAGCACCATGCATCAACCATGGTATTGGTGGATACGCTCGACGAGCAGGCGCTGCTGGAACGGATACTGGACCATTCCAAGCCGGCGATCGACATGGAACTGGCCGGTCTGCACTGGCTGCTTTTTACGCCGTTCCGCTATCCTCCACTGCCTAACGGATCGCGGTTTCGCAGCCCGGCCGACCCCGGCGTGTTCTACGGCGCCGACGAGCGCAGGACCGCTTGCGCGGAACTCGGTTATTGGCGCTGGCGCTTCCTGCAGGACAGCCCGGTGCTGGAATCGATCGCTCCGATGCAGCAGACGCTGTTCAGGACGCCGGTCGCAGGTGCATGTCTGGACCTGCGCCAGCCGCCGCTGGACGCGCGGCACGACGAGTGGGCCGATCCGGAGCGTTACGACGCTTGCCAGGAGCTCGCGAGAACCGCCCGTGAACAGCGCATTGCGATCCTGCGCTACCAATCGGTACGAGATTCCGCCAAAGGCGGATGTGCAGCGTTGCTTGCTCCCGGCGCCTTTGCACGGCGCGAGCCGACGGAGAGCCAGACCTGGAAGCTGGCTGTCTTCAAGCAGCATGTCTTCTGGAAACGTGACTCGATCTTTCAGAACGAATCGTTTGAATTCGAGGCTGCGCGCTGGAAGCGGTAGCCTGTGCAGGACCCATGAAAGACCTGTCTCCCCGATTATCCGCCGACATGCATGACGTCACGCAGACCCCGTAACGCCACGCTGTCGCAAATCCGACAGCAGCAATGCGACTGCTGGGGTGCGGACCTAGTCACCGGTGCGCGCTATTGCCGCAAAGGAATCGTCATTCAGGCAGAAAATTGCAGGTATTTATTGTTTTAGATCAAATTACGGAAAGATGGCAGGAAATTATTTGCGAACAGGCATGTCCCTCCATCAGAACAAGAAAATTTTCCCAACCAATTATTTATTGAAAGTGAGATGTCGATGACGACCCAGCCCCTATTTACGCAGGAATCATACAACCCCAACAATTTACTGGACGTCCTCATTAGAAAGCTGAACCTCAAGAACGACGCTGCCTTGTCTCGTGCACTCGAAGTCGCACCGCCGGTAATCAGCAAAATCCGTCACCGGCGCTTGCCGGTTGGCGCATCGCTGCTGATCCGGATGCACGAAGTCAGCACGATGAGCGTGCGTGAGTTGCGCGACTTGATGGGCGACCGCAGAACGAAGTACCGCTTAAGCGATGCGCAAGGAAAGCCGAAGTCCACTGAAAGCGCGCAAACAATGAATTGACAGCAACCCATGCCGGTCGTATGGATTGACTCTACGCCGCAGACGGCTGAAAGAATCCATTGCTGAAATTCATTGTGAAACGGGATCCGTCTGCTTATAAAAGCTAGCGGATTGTTCCAGTATGCGCGTTGTAAGCAAGATGACGATAACCGCTGGCAGCTTGGCGGCAGCGGAAAGTATTTGCATTGAGCGTTAAAAAAGACATGTGCATCTGAGATTCTTCAAAGCAAAATCCGAAGCGGTTGAAGCGTCATTATCGGCTCCGGTTCCGATTCGCTACTCAAAGAGGAGGAAATGCTACCCGGATTTATTTTTGCCACCGGCATTGAAAACAGCAATCCCACCATCAACGGCGGGAGGGCGCGGATAGACGAATTCGAGAAGTGCGGACACTATCGATACTGGCGCACCGATTTCGATCTGGTACAGGAAATGGGAATTTCCGTACTGCGCTACGGCCCTCCATTGCATCATACATTCCTGGGCGCCGACTATTACGACTGGTCATTTGCCGACGAAACATTCAATGATCTTCGTCGGCGCGATCTGGTATCGATCGTGGATCTGTGTCATTTCGGCGTGCCCGACTGGCTCGGCAATTTTCAAAACCCCGATTTCCCGCAATTGTTCGCCGATTATGCGCGAGCCTTTGCCGAGCGTTTTCCATGGATACAGCTCTACACGCCGGTAAATGAAATATATATCTGCGCATTGTTCTCGGCCCGATACGGCTGGTGGAATGAACAGCTCACCACCGTTCCGGCATTCGTGACCGCATTGAAACACCTGGTCAAGGCCAATGTGCTGGCAATGCGGGCGATTCTGGACGTCCGTCCCGACGCAGTGTTTATCCAGAGCGAATCGTCGGAATATTTTCATGCCGAAAATCCGAAGGCGATCGGCCCGGCCGAAATGAAGAATGCCAGAAGATTCCTGTCGCTCGATTTGAATTACGGCCGTCGCGTGGATTCCGAGATGTATGAATATCTTATGGACAACGGCATGACGCGCGACGAGTATCATTTTTTCATGAAAAACAATCTCAAGCGTTACTGCATCATGGGCAATGATTACTACTGCACCAACGAGCACCTGGTATCGGACGACGGTGCTACCCGCGCATCGGGCGAAATCTTCGGCTACGCAGTCATCACGCATCAGTATTACGACAGATATCGCTTGCCGGTGATGCATACCGAAACCAACCTGTGCCAGGGTCCGAACGGCGACGAAGCCGTCAAGTGGCTAAGGAAACAATGGGCCAATGTACTGCGTGTACGCAACGACGGTGTGCCGGTTCTCGGCTTCACCTGGTATTCGTTGACCGACCAGGTGGACTGGGATACCACGCTGCGCGAAAACAATGGCCGGGTCAATGCGCTCGGGCTATACGATTTGGAGCGCAGGATCCGTCCGGTCGGGGAAGTCTATCGGCAGCTGATCCGGGACTGGCAGCGGGTGCTGCCTACTCAAAGCGTCTGCCTGCAGGTGCCGATCGAGATGCCCAGCGAGTATGACGACGAGCGGAGCAAACAAAGACGCGACCAGGCGCTACGCACGCGCCGGGCCACGACCAGCGCACCAAAAAACGCCGATTGACAAAAAATTGCTACCGCAAACCGGATGATGCCGCCGGTTTTTGCGATGCTGCTTTCATGGGGTGATTCTGCGCCGGACGAGGGTACCCGTCATGGCGCTTGATGGTCGTTGTGCCCTGGCACGGCGGTGTAATATTACTTCCAAAAAGGTCGCAGTAATCCCTTGAAAGCCAGTAAGGCAGCCGCATATCAGTAGTTGTAGACAACAAGCGCCGGTTCGCAGAATTTCCAGGAAATTCCAGAAGGAAACGGCATCCATGAATCCTTCCCGAGATCGCACGCAAACAGGACAGCATGTGATTTGCGGTTGTCTATACTACCATTTTGGTAGTATAATTAGTTATTAAAATTCTGCTGTTCGCACGCTTGCGTATTCTGCTAAAAAGAGTGAAAACCGCCTTATCTTAATGTTGATTTATCTTGCAGCAAGCGTCCTGATCTTTTCCGTGTCGATGCAAATTGAGTGCTGATGCCAAGCTCGGATGGATTGCAGTCGGAATAGCGGGCTTATCCGGGAATGGTTCGTGCGCATGCTTTCCCAAGCAGCAAAGTGCGTAGTTGCATGATGTGGCGGAACGTCTGTCAGTGCATTTGTAGTTCGGTGCGGTCCGATCGAAGAATAAGCTGCCGGGACAGAACATCTTGGCACGGCGTAAGCCGGCGTCGTCCGGCTATAAACGTAGATTAATAGTCGCCGTCGTTTCGGTGGCTGGAATATGAAGTCTCTGGCGCAATAATTCGATCATCATTTCACGCGCTTCAATGGGTTGCGCACGGAACAGAGTCAATGCCGTTTCGACAAATAATTTTTCTTTATCGTCGATTACCATGTTTAAGGTATCGTGTTCCCGGTCCATCCAGCCATGCGGCAATTTCAGCCGCGCTTCGATAGCGCGTGCAATGATGTTTCCGATGTTTTTCCGATTGCATTTGATATGGCTGAGGTATCGATCGGACAAATCCAGCCGTTGCGCGAATAACTTGAGCATTCCCCGTTGCGGTTCGTTCGGATGGCGGTCAACGAAATCATCGAATAATCTCTTGAAATTTTTATATCTAATTTGAGAACTATTCATTGTCATATCGAATGCTCCATTTATTGTTGTAGCCGCGCTGCCTGCTTCAGTCCGATAACGCCGAATTATCCGCATACCGGAATTGAGCATTGCCAGATACACGAAGGCAAATCGAGTGTTGCATCAAGCGATGCTTTCGGATGTCGAATAGTTTAACCCAGCATTGCGACTTCATGTTGAGTTTATGCAACCAAAATAGGAGTATTTTTTATTCTGTTGTGTTTAGGCAAAATTTTGATTCCTGCCTGAAATGACTTATCGGCGGCTGATTGATTTTATTTGAATTGATGCACATTCCGGGTCAGCCCGATTCCGGCAATTGAGCGCATGAGCTTTATGAAAAGGATGAAAATGCGTTACCCGCAACCGACCAACCCGGATGCATTTGGCCCCGCTTCTCCGCACCGCGCAACGCCTGGACGCGCCCTTGTGGAGGCAATTACGCTGACGGCCGAAGTATGCGGGCTTGCGCTGTCACCGGCAGCCGCGGAAATGCTGGCGCGCGATCTGGCCGATTTCAACGAGGCTGCGGTCCTTGCTGCATTGACGCGCTGTCGCATGGAATTGCAAGGTCCGCTAAAAATATCCGATATTCTCGAGCGCCTTGAGGACGGCCGTCCCGACGTTGATGAAGCATGGGCGATGATGCCGAAAACCGAACTGGCCTCGGTGGTCTGGACCGATGAAATGGCGCAGGCCTGGGGCGCTGCATTCCCGCTGTTAAGTGCCGGCGACCTGGCCGGCGCACGCACGGCATTCAGGGAAGTCTATGTAAAAGCAGTGCTGCTTGCGCGCGCCAAACGTGAACCGGCGCACTGGGTGCCGTCGCTCGGCAGCGACGTTGCCAGCCGCAAAAGCGTGTTGCTCGACGCGGTGCAAAAGCAGCGGTTGTCGGCAGCTCATGCCGCGGAACTGATGCCTTCCGAAGCGACGGGTCCTTGCATGCAAGGCATCGGCGCGCAGATAAAGCTCAAGAATTTACACTGAAGAATGGAGATTCGGCGGCACCGCTCACATGTTGTTATACTACCAAAACGGTAGTATTTAATGATGGGCATTGCCGCCTCATTCAGGTCATCCAATGGAAAATCAGGCTGATTTAGACGACGGCGGTTTGCAGTGGTATGCGCAAAGCGGCTGCCTGGAACAGATTCAACACGACGATGCAGAAAGGAAGAAAGTCATCATGGGTGCATTTGAAATTCACAAAGCCACCAAGCGCCGCGCAAAACTGCGGCTAGGCATGTCCGGCCCGGCCGGAAGCGGTAAAACATATTCCGCATTGCTGATCGCCAGCGGTTTGGGCGGGCCCATCGGCATGATCGATACCGAACACGGCAGCGGCGATTTGTATGCCGATCTGCTGCCCGACGGCTACGACGTGCTGCCGCTTGCGCCGCCGTTTACTCCGGCGCGCTACATAGAAGCAATCCATGCGCTTGAAGAGGCGGGCGTATCGACCATCATCGTCGATAGCTTGACGCACGCATGGAGCGGCGAAGGCGGTTCGCTGGACCGGCAAGGCAAGATCGCCGACAAATCGGGCAATAGCTGGCAGGCATGGCGGCAGGTCACACCGGAGCACAACGCGCTGGTCGAGGCGTTGTTGCAGAGCCCGTGCCATATCATTGCAAGCATGCGCGCCAAAACCGAATACGTGCAGGAAAAGGACGAGCGTACCGGCAAGCAGATAGTGCGCAAAATAGGTCTGGCGCCAATCATGCGTGACGGCATCGAGTACGAATTCACGACATTTCTGGAACTCGACGTGCAGCACATGGCATTCGTCGGCAAGGATCGCACGCGCCTGTTCGACGGCACGATTTTCAAGCCGGATACCTCTACCGGTCAGCAGTTGCTGTCGTGGCTCGATTCCGGCGCGGACGAGATTCGGATCGCGCGCAATGCGATGCGCGATGAGCAAAAAAACGAATTGATCGCTGCAATCGACCATGCCGGCACGCTGGACGAATTGTTCAATGCCTTCTCCGTTGCGTATCGCGCCGCGACGGCATTGCCGGATCCTGCTGCACTGGTTGAATTGACCAAGGTAAAGGACGCCCGCAAGGCAGCGCTCGAAGCGCATAACGATGCAGTGTTCGGGGTGCGGGCATGAATCCGGTGTTCGAGGCGTTCGAGCTGGCCGCGCAGTACCGGCAGCTGGCCGAACTGCTGGCCGAACGGCATGACGATGAAAAGCTGATTGCCGATACGCTCGACAGCATTTCCGGGCCGCTTGACGACCAGCTGGAAAATCTGGCGAAGATGGTGCGCAACATCGAAGCGGCCGATGGCGGCGTTCAGCAAACCATCTCGACCCTGGAAGAGCGGCACGCCGCATTGCAACGCGCCGCCGAGCGCGGACGCAAGCTGATTCTTGAGGTTATGCAGACAGCGCGGCGCGACAGGGTAATGACTGCGCTGTTTTCCCTGGCAATCAAAAAAAATCCGCCGCTCGTCGTCATCGACCGCGAAATCGAATTGCCCGCAATGTATATGACGCGCCATGAACCACCGCCACCGACGCCGAACAAGAAAGCGATCGCAGCGGCGTTGAAGGACGGCATCGAGGTGCCCGGTGCGCACAGCGAGCAAGGCGTTCGACTCGAAATCCATTAATTTACAAAGGACACATACTGTTATGGCAACACTTAACAAGGCTACACTGATCGGATATCTCGGGCACGACCCGGAACTGCGCTATACCACTGGCGGCGACGCGGTCGCGCATCTCGCGCTCGCAACCACGGAAAGCTGGAAAGACAAGGCCACGGGTGCAAAGAAAGAAGCAACCGAATGGCATCGCATCGTGCTGTATCGCAAGCTGGCCGAAATTGCGGGCCAGTATCTGAAAAAAGGCTCGCACGTATACCTGGAAGGCCGCCTGCAAACCCGCAAATGGACCGGCAAGGATGGGATCGAGCGCTATACGACTGAAATCATCGGCGACGACATGCGCATGCTGGGCCGGTCAGCCGACCATGACGGCAGAAGCGACGATGTGCGCAACGCCGATAACAGCGGGAACGCGCCGCGCAAATCGGATGGGCGGACGGAAACATTGTTTGAAGACGAAATTCCGTTTTAACCGCAGGCAAGCCTGCTGTAACCGGTAGCAGCGCAATGCAGTAAGCTCCATCGGGCGGAGCACGGTTCTGTCCGATGGTCAGACCTTTCCGTTGTAGGCATCGCGCAAGTCGCGCTTGAGTATCTTCCCGATGGCACTGCGTGGCAGCCTGTCGGTCACCTCGATCGCAGCCAGCCGCTGGGTTTTGCCCAGCCGGCCGTTGGCCCACGCGAGCAATTCCTTCGCCGTCGGCTTTGCACTCCCTTCGGCGACCAACGGGAGTGCAGAGCTCGGCTTTGCACTTCCTCCGGTCGCCCCAGCGGCGGCCTTCAGCACTACAAAGGCTACCGGCGTTTCTCCCCAACGATCCGAAGGCACACCGATCACGGCCGCTTCCGCGACATCGGCATGCTCGCGCAATACGGCTTCAAGATCGCTCGGATAAACGTTGAAGCCGCCCGAGATGATCATGTCTTTCTTGCGATCGAGCAGTGTCAGAAAACCATCCTTGTCGAATCGACCCAAATCGCCAGTGCGAATGAAGCGTTTGCCGGCAGCGTCGTACCATTCCGCTTCCGCGGTCTTCGCGGGCTGTCTGTAATAGCCGGTCATCATCGAGCCGGAATGGCCGACGACTTCGCCAGTTTCGCCGCGCGGCACTTCGCGGCCAAGCTCGTCGATCAGCCGGATGTCATGCCCCGGCGCCGGGATGCCGACTGTATGCAGTTTGTCAGGCCGATCATGCGCCGCCAGCATGCAAGTCCCGCCGCCTTCGGTCATGCCGTAATATTCGATCAGGCCGCCCGGCCAGCGCCGCAGGATGTTTGCCTTGAGTGGCGCCGGAAAAGGCGCACTGGTACAGAATTTCATACGGAACGACGTCAGGTCGTAGCGGCCGAAATCGGGATGCGCCATGATTCGCTGATACTGCACCGGTACCAGTATTGTATGCGTTGCTCGATGCATTTCAGCCAGCGCGAGATAAGCGGCAGAATCGAATTTCGCCATCAGCACAACCGTGCCGCCTAGCGCCAAGGCCGGAAAAAAACTTACCAGCGTCGTGTTCGAATACAGGGGAGTGGACAGCAATGTCACCGCATCCGGGCCATAGCCGTTCATCGTGCCGCGCTGCACATGCTGCCAGCGCATCGAGTGCGGCTGCACGATGCCTTTGGGCGCACCGGTGGTGCCGGATGAATAGATAATGTTGAACGGCCAGTCGGGCCGGATATCGACTGCATCGGGCAGGGCGCCCGGCGGCGCCAGCCAATCCTGCCAGTGCATAGCGGCGCCGGCATTGTCCAGTGCGATTCGCTCGGTGCCGAATCTGTCCCATAGCGGACCAGGCGTGCCATTCATCGATGCATCGAGAAAGAGATAGCGTGCCTGGGCATCCACCACCATGGCCACAAGACTCTCCGCTGTCGCGGATGGCGCGAGCGGCGCCACCGCAGCACCGGCGCGCAAGCTGCCGAGAAACAGCGCGGCATATTCGATCGATATGCCGGCGCAGACGGCAACAATGTCGCCCGGCCGCACGCCGTCGCGCTGCAACGCTGCGGCGACCTGATCCATCAGCGCGTCGAGTCCGTGATAACTCAGTGTGCGGCCATCCTGCACCAGTGCCGGATGGTCCGGCCGGATTGCTGCATGTGCGCGGATCAAATCGGGAATCGTGCCGAAAGATTGCCGCAGGATTTCTTCGCTGGTCATGACAGGACTGTCGCTCGAAAAGCGCGGTACATCGCCGATCGACTCACTCAGGCAAAGATTGATGCGATTTCATCCATCCCAAGCCTTCGACGGTTCCCTTGGCCGGTCGATATTCACATCCGAGCCAGCCATCGTAGCCGAGCTGGTCGAGCAGGCGGAACAGATAAGGGTAATTGATCTCGCCGGTATCAGGCTCGTTGCGTTCCGGCACCCCGGCAATTTGAATATGGCCGATGTGCGGCAAATACCGGCGCACTTTCATCGCAATGTCACCCTCGACGATTTGCACATGATAAAAATCCATCTGCACCTTCAGATTGGGCGCGCCGACCTGCTCGCGAATCGCGTGTGCATCGGCTTGTGTATTCAAAAAATAGCGCGGTATATCGCGCGTATTGATCGGTTCGATCAGCAGCATGATGCCCTGCCTGGCGGCTTCCCCAGCGGCGTACTTGAGATTGGCCATGTAAGTCGCGCGGTGAAGCGCCGGGTCGGCTCCTGCCGGCAGCAAACCGGCCATCGCATGCAAACGCGGCGTGCCCAGGACGCCGGCATAGGCAAGCGCCTTGGCCACGCCGGCGCGGAATTCCTCTTGCCGACCCGGCAGACAAGCCAGTCCGCGTTCGCCAGCTGCCCAATCGCCAGGCGGCATATTGAACAGCACATTTTCCAGCCGATGCAGTTTCAGCTGCGCGGCGATTTCATCCGCGCTGTGCTCATACGGAAACAGGAACTCGACTGCCTTGAACCCGGCTTGCGCGGCGGCTTCGAAGCGCTTGATGAAAGGAACTTCGTTGAATTGCAAAGTGAGATTGGCGGCGAATTTAGGCATGATGCTTCCATTCATTAGTAAATTTTACGGACATGGCTGTCAGCGGTGTCCGCCACGATGCCCCTTCTCCCGTCGAGCCGGGAGAAAAGGCGGGGAGCGACGCAGGAAATTCGGACGGTTTGCCGTCCGCCTGCCGAGCGCTGAATTTTGCTGGCGATCAATCATTTATGCAAGGCTCAGTATTTCAGATATCGAGATTAAATGACGATTTGAGCTCGGCAATCTGGGCATCGTTGAGAATGCGAGGATTGTGCCCGCGCAACAGCAAAAACAGTTTGGCGGTTTCTTCCAGTTCTTCGGTTGCATAGACTGCCGCTTCGAGCGTCTTGCCCGATACTACCGGGCCGTGGTTGGCGAGCAATACCGCGCTATGCCTGCCTGCCAGGCTGCGGATCGCGTCGCCCAGCTTCGGGTCGCCCGGCCGATGGTACGGAATCAGCGGCAGCTTGCCGACTTTCATCACGAAGTAGGCGGTCAACGGCGGGATGCAGTCGCAATGATCAAGTCCGGACATGCATGACACCGCAGTCGAATGGGTCGAATGCAGATGAACGATCGCACCGGCACCTGCTCGTTCTTCATACATGGCGCGATGCAGGAATGCTTCCTTGGATGCCGTATCGCCCGATACCGGATTGCCTTGCCAGTCCAGCTTGGACAACCGCGCGGGATCGAGTGCCCCGAGACAGGCATTGGTCGGCGTGAGCAGCCACCCGTCTTCCAGCCGCACACTGATGTTGCCGCTGCTGCCGGCGGTCAGGCCGCGATCGTGCAGCGATTTGCCGAAGCGGCAGATCTCTTCCCGCAATGCAGATTCATTCATCGCAATTGGCTCCACGCTTTGGTAAAAAAATCGACGGTACCGAAGTTGCCCGACTTGAGCGCCAGAGCCAGCGGTTGATTGCCCAGGCTGGCGGTCCACGGTACGCCCGGATCGATTTGCGGACCGATGCGCAAACCGGCGACCTTCAATGCCGTGACCACCGCACCGGAAGTTTCTCCGCCGGCCACGATCAATTGGCGTACCCCGAGCGCGACCAGTCCCTTGGCAATTGCCGCCAGCGCCTGCTCGACCAGCGCACCGGCGCGTGCGCTGCCGATTTCGGCCTGCGCTGCCTTCACGCTGTGCGGCGCGGCGGTTGCATAAATGAGAACGGGCTCGTGCACCAGAAGCGGCGTCGCCCATGCCAGCGCTGCGCCGACCACATCGTCACCCGCGGCCAGCTTCAATGGGTCGACCGCGAATGACGGCGCGCCTGTACCGATCATGTGCGCGACTTGCGCCTGGGTGGCGGTCGAACAGCTGCCCGAAATGACGGCGCGCAAGCCCTGCGTATGCGGCAAAGCATCGGCGGACTGCGCGGCCAGCAATCCATTACTGCGGAAATTCTGCGGCAATCCGAGCGCGATGCCGGAACCGGCAGTCACCAGTTGCAGATCGGCGCAAGCAGCGCCAATCTGCAACAAATCGTCGTTGGATGTCGCGTCGACAATCGCAATTTCAACACCCTGATTGCGCAGCAAGCCGATTTTCGTTTTGATCGCGGCGGCACCGGCGGCAACGCTATCGTGACCGATCAGTCCGACCTTGCGCTGCGTCTGGCGCTGAAGCACCCGCACCAGGTTGGCGTCGGTCATCGGCGTCAGCGGATGATGCTGCATGCCGCTTTCATTAAGCAGTACGTCGCCGACAAACAGGTAGCCGTTGAAGATGGTGCGCCTGTTTTCGGGGAAGGCGGGACAGGCGATGGTGAAATCGGTATCCAGTGCACTCATCAGCGCATCGGCCACGGGTCCGATATTGCCTTGATCGGTGGAATCGAAGGTCGAACAGTACTTGAAATAGAACTGGCGGCAGCCGGCATTCTGCAGCCACTGCAGTGCGGCCAGCGATTCCGCAACAGCGTCGCCGGCGGGCACGGTACGCGACTTGAGCGCGACCACCACCGCATCGATATCGGCCGGCAGCGGTTCATGCGGCACGCCTATCATTTGCACGGTACGCATACCGGCACGCACCAGCATGCCGGCCAGATCGGTGGCACCGGTGAAGTCGTCGGCAATGCAGCCGAGCACGGGACGCATGTTCATGCCTTGTCCGTATTCGGCAAGTCGATACCGGGGAAAATCTTCACGACCGCCGAATCGTCTTCGGCGCCGTAACCGGCCGCCGCGGCCGCCAGGAACATCTGGTGCGCAGTCGCGGTCAGCGGCAACGGGAACGATTCTTTGCGCGCCGAATCGAGCACGATACCGAGATCCTTGATGAAAATATTGACCGCAGACAGCGGCGTGTAATCGCCGGCCAGAATATGCGGCACCCGGTTCTGGAACATCCATGAAGAACCGGCGCTATTGCTGATGACCTCGTACAGCGCAGCAGGATCGGCACCGGCCTTGATGCCGAGCGCCATCGCTTCGGCCGACGCGGCAATATGCACGCCGGCCAGCAGCTGATTGATCATCTTGACGGTCGATCCCTTTCCGGGTTCGTCGCCAAGCCGGTACAGCTTGGCGGCGATCGCGTCGAATACCGGCTGGCATTGATCGAATGCCGCCGGACTGCCGGAACCCATTACCGACAACTGGCCGATGGCAGCCTTGGCTGCGCCGCCCGACACCGGCGCGTCGATATTGTGCAGCCCCATTGCGTGCAAGCGAATGCCGAGCTGCTTCGCATATTCCGGCGCCACGGTCGAGCTGCTGATCACCACGGCGCCTTTGCGCATCGCAGCGGCGGCACCGTTTTCGCCGAACAGCACCGCATCGGTCTGCGCTGCGTTGACCACCAGAATAATTACCGCCTGTACCTCGGCGCCGAGCGCGGCGGGCGATGCTGCGGCAATGCCGCCGACCGTCTCGAAACGGTCCAGCGCCTCGCGCCGCACATCGTATGCATGCACTTGAAAGCCTGCTTTCAAAAGCGAAGCCGCGACGCCGAAACCCATCGAGCCCAGTCCGATGACACCGACTGCTGTTTTCTCTGCTGTTTTGGAATTACGCATGAATGAATATTTCCTGTTGAATGTAATGGATATGAACGGCAAGTCCGGCTTCGCAGTTGATACATGCTTCAATCACAGATCATTTTCCGGTTTTGACCGGTTTGCCCGCGGGTTTCAGAAAATTCGGATCCGCGGTGCTGATTCTTCGGGCCGCCATTTCCATATGGCGACGGGCCGATGCCCGTGCGGCATCCGGATCCTTGCACGCTATCGCGTCGACCAATGCATGATGCTCTTCCAGAACCTGCTGCGCCATTTCCTTTTTTTGCGCTTCCAGCGCACGGGTGATGGTCATGGCACCCTTGAGGAACTGGCCGATAAAATCCCACAGCGCCAGAAAATGCGGATTGTTCGTGGCACGCGCGATACTGCGATGAAATTCCATATCCGCATCGACGCCATCCCTGCCGGCCTGCACATCGCTTTCGATGGCCTGCAGCGCCGCGCGGATCTCGGCGATCTGCCTTTTGTCGCAACGCTCGGCTGCCAATGCAGCAATTTCGGATTCCAGTCCGCGGCGCAGCTCGACAATCTGCAATACCGTTCGGATTGAATCGACCACGGCTGGATCGATCCGGAACGGCGTATCGAGGCTGGTTTCCCGTACGAACACGCCGCTGCCTTGGCGCGACTCCACCAGACCTTCGGACTTGAGACGCGACACCGCTTCGCGGATAACCGTTCTGCTGACGCCAAAGCGTTTCGCCATTTCCATTTCCGATGGCAGGCGCGATCTGGCCGGGTAATCGCCGTTGCGGATCAGTGCCAGCAATGCGGCCGTCACGCGATCCGGCATCTTGACCGGGTTCACCAAGGGCTCGACCCGGAATTCGGGCGCATTCGTCATGGTGTTCACCTCGAAAACTTTAGTTTAAAATAACGACAACATATATTGTAATCATACAACTATGTCGGCTATGCCTCAATCTATAACTTGGTCAGGCACGCCGAAAACGACCGCTATAGTCGCGCCAGCGACAAGAGGAAAACATGCAGATATTGATCACCGGGGGTGCGGGCTTTTTGGGCGCGCGGCTGGCAAGGCAGCTCCTCGAGCGCGGTACGCTCGCCGACGCGCAAGGAAAGCAGCAACCGATTACGCAAATCACTTTGCTCGACGTGGTACCGGCCAAGGGTTTCGATGACCCGCGCGTCCGGATAGTCACCGGCGATATTGCAGACGAGAAAACAATCGACGCCAACCTGACGGAACAAACCCGGTCGGTTTTTCATCTGGCTGCGGTGGTCAGCGGCCAGGCTGAAGCCGATTTCGAGCTTGGGATGCGCATCAATTTCGATGCGACCCGACTGATTCTGGAGCGCGCACGCAAAAACGGCAACCGTCCACGCGTCGTATTTACCAGCTCCGTTGCCGTATTCGGCGGCGACTTGCCGGCCAAGGTGCTCGATACCACCGGGTTGGCTCCGCAAAGCTCGTATGGTGCGCAAAAAGTGATGGGCGAGTTGCTGATCAGCGACTACAGCCGGAAAAATTTCATCGATGGCCGCGCGCTGCGCATGCCCACCGTCTGTGTGCGCCCCGGCGCTCCCAACAAGGCTGCCTCCAGTTTTGCCAGCGGCATCATTCGGGAGCCGCTCAACGGCATCGAAGCGGTCTGTCCGGTGGCGCCGGAAACGCCGATGTGGCTGCTGTCGCCGCGCATGGCAATCGATAACCTGATCCACGGCCATGAGATCGATGGCAGCCTGTTCGGCTTCAGCCGGGCATTGAATGTGCCGGGACTGGCGACGACGGTAAATGAAATGGCGGCTGCGCTTGAGCGGGTAGCCGGTACCGCGGCAGCCAAGCGGATCCGCTGGCAACCCGACCCGGCGATTATCCGGATCGTCAATTCCTGGCCGGGGGATTTCACGACAGTCCGGGCCGATCGGCTGGGGTTCAAGCGCGATACCGGTTTCGACGACATCATAAGAGCCTATATCGACGATGAAATGAAGGGCGCCGTACCGGCCTGAGTGCGGCTGCCCATTGAGGCGGCCGGTGCGCGATCCGGCATCCCTTGCCTCGTTGCAAATAGTTAAAACCATGCTTACCGGAGACGCCTGATGTCAGCACAGCACTTTATCGGCAATCATTATGTCCGCGCCCACGGCCATCTCGTCATTCCGGTAATCGATCCGTCGGACGGTCAGCCCTATGCCGAGATCGCGCGCGGCGATGCCGAGGACATCGACTTCGCGGTGCTGACCGCGCGTACCGCATTCGAGGGCGAATGGGGCATGATGCCGGCAGCCGAGCGTGGCCGCATGCTGCACAAGCTGTCGCAGGCGATATGCGAGCGGCTGGAGGAGTTTGCGCAGATCGAGGCTCGCGATTGCGGCAAGCCGCTGAAGCAGGCGCGCGCAGATGCCGTCGCGGTGGCGCGCTATTTCGAATTCTATGCGGGCGCCTGCGACAAGCTGCACGGGCAGACGATTCCCTATCAGACCGGCTACACGGTATTGACGCTGCGCGAGCCGTTCGGCGTGACCGGCCATATCATCCCGTGGAATTATCCGCTGCAGATTTTCGGCCGCTCGGTCGGCGGTGCGTTGGCGGCAGGAAATGCCTGCGTGATCAAACCGGCGGAAGACGCGTGCCTGTCGCTGCTGCGGCTGGCCGAGCTGGCGGCCGAGATTGGTTTTCCCGCCGGCGTCGTCAATATCGTCACCGGATATGGCCATGAAGCCGGCGCGGCGCTGGCCGCTCATCCCGGCATCGATCATATTTCATTTACCGGGTCGCCGACGGTCGGCAAACTGGTGGTGCAGGCCGCGGCAAACAATCATGTACCGGTCACGCTCGAACTTGGCGGAAAATCGCCGCAAATCGTGTTCGCCGATGCCGACATGGACGAAGTGTTGCCGGTCGTTATCAACGCGATAGTGCAGAATGCAGGCCAGACTTGTTCTGCCGGCAGCCGACTATTGATCGAGCGGCCCGTCTATGAACGTCTGATGGATATGCTGGCCAGCGCATTCGAAAGACTGCAGGTTGGTCCGGCGCAAATGGACCTCGACTGCGGCCCGCTGATCCGTCAGCAGCAACAGCAGCGGGTCTGGGATTTTTTATCGGATGCACAGGCCGACGGGATCGCGGTGATGGCGCAGGGGACGGTCGTGCCGCAAGCACCCGAGACCGGTTTTTACCAGGCGCCGACCTTGCTGCGCGACGTGCCGTTCGACCACCGCCTGGCGCAGGAAGAAGTGTTCGGTCCGGTACTGGCTGCGATGGCTTTCGATGATGAAGCGCATGCGATCACGCTGGCCAACGGCACGCAGTTCGGTCTGGTCGCGGGAGTCTGGACGCAGAACGGCGCGCGGCAGATGCGCATGGCCAGGGCGGTGCGGGCGGGACAGGTATTCATCAACAATTATGGCGCGGGCGGCGGTATCGAATTGCCGTTCGGCGGCGTCAAGGCCAGCGGCCATGGACGTGAAAAAGGATTTGAAGCGCTGTATGCGTTCACTACGCTGAAAACAGTATCCATCAAGCATGGCTGAGCAAAATATAAAGGAGTCACGATGCGCCTGAAAGACAAGGTCGTCATCATCACCGGCGCCGGTTCCGGGATAGGCGAAGGCATCGCCAAGCGCCTGGCCCAGGAAGGTGCGGCCGTCGTGGTCAATGACGTGAATGTATTGGGCGGCCAACGGGTAACTGAAGAAATCCTGACTGCAGGCGGGCAAGCCAGGTTTATCATGGCCGATGTCACCGCCAACGACAGCATGGCGGCGTTGATCGCTGAAACGGTGCGGAACTACGGCAAGCTCGATGTGATGATCAACAATGCAGGCTGGACTCATCGCAACCAGCCGTTGCTGGATGTGACGGAGCAGGAATTCGACAAGTGCTATGCGGTCAACGTCAAGAGCATTTACCTGTCCGCGATTCATGCGGTGCCGATATTCCGACGGCAGGGCGGCGGCGTGTTCATCAATATCGCGTCGACTGCCGGTATTCGGCCACGACCGGGTTTGACCTGGTACAACGGCAGCAAGGCGGCCGTCATCGGCACCAGCAAATCGATGGCAGCCGAACTCGGGCCTGACAATATTCGCGTCAACTGCATCAATCCGGTATTCAATCCTGACACGGCTTTATCGATGGAGTTCGCCGGCGGCGAAATCAACGACGAGCGCCGGGCGAAATTTCTTGCGACCATCCCGCTCGGTCGATTCTCGACTGCGCTCGATGTGGCCAATGCGGCACTGTATCTCGCATGCGACGAAGCGTCGTTCATCAACGGCATTTGCATTGAGGTCGATGGCGGGCGCTGCGTATGAGTATCAATCGATAAAAAAAGCACCTCGCGATGCTTTTTATGATTCGGCGATCAACCCGGGTGCGCCAGCCGGCCCGTACCTTCCCCTTGCCCGCATGGTGCACCAGGCGTTATTTATTCACCAGTCGCGCCGGCACCGTCAGCGTCAACAATGCGCCTATAAACAGCGAAGCGGCAAGCGCGTACATACCGACATTGGTGCTATGCGTCAGATCCTTGACCCAGCCGACCAGGTAGGGGCTGACGAAGCCGGCCAGATTGCCGAGCGAGTTGATCAATGCAATGCCGGCTGCCGCAGCAGCGCCGCCGAGGAAGGCTGTTGGCAAGCTCCAGAAAAGCGGCAACGTGGTAACGATGCCGGTTGTGGCTAAGGTCAGTGCGGCCATGGCCAGCAACGTATTGCCGCCATAGACCGCGCTTAAAATCAGACCGATACCGCCCACTGCTCCAGGAATGGCGACATGCCAGCGTCGCTCACGGTGCTTGTCGGCACTGCGGCTCACAAGGATCATCACCACCACTGCAGCGGCGTAGGGAACTGCAGTGAGCAAGCCAATGTCGAGCGGATCTTTGACGCCGGTAGCCTTGATCAGAGTGGGAAGCCAAAAGCTGACGCCATATAAACCCATGACGAAACAGAAATAGATCAGCCCCATCAGCCATACCCTTGCATTGGCAAACGCTTGAACGAGCGAGTGGTGTTCTTTTTGGCTCGATTCCCGCTGGATGTTTGCTTCCAGCAGTTGCTTCTCGTCTTCGCTCAACCATTTGGCGTCGCGGATACGATCCTGCAGATAGAAAATCACCATAATGCCGACAATGACGGAAGGAAGCGCTTCCAGAATAAACATCCACTGCCAGCCAGCCAATCCATGGACTCCGGGAAGTGCCTGCATGATCCAACCGGATAGGGGCCCGCCGATGACTCCCGACGCCGGAATCGCCGTCATGAATAAAGCCGTTATCTTGCCGCGAAGATGCGACGGATACCAATAAGTGAGGTACAGGATGATGCCCGGAAAGAAACCGGCTTCGGCGACACCTAACAAAAATCGAACGACGTAGAACATTGCCGGTGTGGTGATAAAAACCATCGCCCCTGAAATGAGGCCCCATGTAATCATGATGCGCGCGATCCATATCCGGGCACCGACACGATGCAGAATAATATTGCTTGGCACTTCAAATAGAAAATAGCCGATAAAAAATATGCCGGCACCGAGTCCGTAAACAGTTTCGCTGAATTTGAGATCGTTCAGCATTTGAAGTTTGGCAAAGCCGACATTGACACGGTCCAGATATGCGACCACGTAGCAGACGAACAGGAAGGGAATTAAGCGCCAGGTAACTTTGGCATAAGTCGCGGTTTCAAATGATTCACTCCGGCTGAGCGGGACACTAGTGCCCGGATTGACTGCCATGGTCTCTCTCCTGTAATAATAGCTGGCGCGTAGTGCGGTTGCCTGTCCCATGATCCTTTGAATGCATGGTCATCGCGGACGTCAGCAAGCATTGCATGCATTTCATGGCAAGGCAATAGAAAAGGCAGTCCGTTTTATACTGATGCGCTCGCCAGTCCCGCATCAGGACGTGGAATCCGGAATCTGTTATGAATGAAATGAATTTCAATGTCTTCGCCTATGGCTCGTTGATGTTCCCACAAGTGTGGGAGCGGGTAGTGCATGGTCATTACCAATCTGCAAAAGCGACCGTTACCGGCTATGCCCGCTTCGCTATCATTGGAGAGCTCTATCCCGGCATGGTTATGCGGGCAGACGCCGCAGTGCAGGGAGTGGTCTATTTCGACGTAGGACCGCGAGACATGGCTGCGCTGGATGCATTTGAAGGAGCCCACTATCGCCGGGATGGCCTCAACGCAACACTCGATTGCGGTACAGTGGTAGCCGCAGAGGCTTATATTTTCATAAATACGTCGGTTCTATCCGATATGCCTTGGTTGCCCGAGACATTTCAGATACAGCGTTTCATGCAGACTTATCGTCATGACAAACCGGGCGAATGACAGCTGTTCAACCTGCGCTGTCCGGGTATTTTTATAGGCAATAGAAGGAGGTCTAGCCGGTATAATCAATCCTGTTCGCAAAATTTTACAGACGGTTCGGCCGCCCAGTTCACCTCGCTACCCATGCTTGCCCAACAAAGACAACAAATTATCGACCTGTTCCAGAACGCACTCGCACCGATTGTGGCTGGAACCAACTTGAAGCCGACCGTCACGCTGGAGCGCCCGCGCGATCCGGCGCATGGCGATATCGCATGCAATATTGCGATGCAGCTTGCCAAACCATTAAAGAAAAACCCGCGCGAACTGGCGCAGGCGCTGGTGGCTGCGGTTCTGGCCAGTCCGGCCAAAGCCGATTTGATAGAGTCGATCGACATTGCCGGTCCCGGCTTCATCAATTTGCGGATATCTGCCACAGCCAAACAGGCGGTAGTCAAGGCCGTAATGCGCGAAGCTGAAAATTACGGCAGAAGCACCGCTGGCGCTGGCAAAAAAGTGCTGGTCGAATTCGTGTCCGCCAATCCGACCGGACCGCTGCATGTCGGTCACGGCCGGCAAGGCGCGCTCGGCGATGCATTGTCTGCGCTGCTGGATGCGCAAGGCTTCGATGTGACCCGCGAGTTTTATTACAACGACGCCGGGGTTCAGATCGCGACGCTCGCAAATTCCGTGCAGGCGCGCGCCAAGGGACTGAAGCCGGGCGATGCCGACTGGCCGGAGTCCGCATACAACGGCGACTATATCGGCGATATCGCCAACGATTTCCTGGCGAAAAAAACGGTCGCCGCCAGTGACGGAGCACCGGTGACGGCCAGCGGCGACGTGGACGACATCGAGTCCATCCGCCGGTTCGCCGTCACCTATTTGCGGCGCGAGCAGGATCTCGACTTGCTCGCCTTCGGAGTCAAGTTCGACAACTATTACCTGGAATCGTCGCTGTACACCGATGGCAAAGTTGCAGCCACGGTCGATGCGCTGATCAAGGCCGGCAAGACTTACGAGCAGGACGGCGCATTGTGGCTGCGCACCACCGATTACCACGACGACAAAGACCGCGTGATGAAAAAATCGGACGGCACTTATACTTATTTTGTGCCGGATGTTGCCTATCACATCACCAAATGGCAGCGCGGTTACGGTAAAGTAATCAACGTGCAGGGCAGCGACCATCACGGCACGATTGCACGCGTGCGTGCCGGATTGCAGGCGGTCGGCATCGGGATTGCGCCGGGTTATCCCGATTATGTGCTGCACAAGATGGTCACCGTCATGAAGGGCGGCGAAGAAGTCAAGATCTCCAAGCGTGCCGGCTCCTATGTGACGCTGCGCGATTTGATCGAATGGTCGGCCGGTGACGGCGCGACGGAAGAGAGCGTGCCGCGAGACCTGACGCGCGGTCGCGATGCGGTGCGTTTCTTCCTGATTTCACGCAAGGCCGACACCGAATTCGTGTTCGATGTCGATCTGGCATTGGCGCAGTCCGATGAAAATCCGGTGTATTACGTGCAATATGCGCATGCGCGGATTTGCTCGGTACTGGCGCAATGGGGTGGTGATGAGGCGACGCTTGATGCGGTCGATTTGTCGCCGCTGACTGCGCCGCGCGAAGCCGCTTTGCTGGCGAAACTGGCCGAATATCCCGAAGCGCTGCAAAAAGCGCTTGAAGAAATGGGCCCCCATCAGGTAGCGTTCTATCTGCGCGATCTGGCGGGCGAATTGCATAGCTACTACAATGCGGAAAGAGTGCTGGTCGACGATGCGCCCACTAAAATGGCCCGGCTGGCGTTAATGGTGGCAACACGACAAGTATTGCGTAACGGTTTGGCGCTGATCGGCGTATCGGCACCGTCAAGGATGTAACTGAAATGACTAGATTGATTAAACAGAACAACAAGCAGGCAGGCAGCACCTTGCTGGGTGTGATTGTCGGGTTGGTCATCGGCTTGCTGGTCGCGGTGATCGTGGCGATGATGATCAAGAACACGTCGCTCCCGTTTGCCAACAGGCAGGGCAAGCAAGACAAACCGGCCGAAGCCGGCTCGGCCGGCCAGCTGACCGATCCGAACAAACCGCTCTATGGCAGCAAGAGTCCGCTGAAAGATACGGTGAAGGATCTTGTCAAGAAGGCGGAAGAGGAAAAGTCTGCCATCGCCCTGCCGCCGGAAGTAAAAACTTTCGATCCCCGGCTCAATGCGAAACTTGACAGCAAGCCGCCGATCGCGGACAAGCCCATTGCCGAAAAGCCGGCGGCAGACAAGACGCAAAAAAGCGATAATGGCGAGGAAAAGTTTACTTATTATTTGCAGGCCGGCGCGTTTCTGGAACAGGGCGATGCCGAAAATACCAAAGCAAAGCTGGCGTTGATGGGTTTTTCCGCCAACATCGTTGAGCGGCCATCCGAAAACGGCATTTTGTACCGTGTGCGGATGGGCCCGTTCAGCCAGCTGGAAACGATGAACCGCACACGCGGCAGATTGACTGACAATGGCGTGGATGTGGCCGTCGTTCGCGTTCCCAAATAAATACAGCGAAGGAATATTCAATGCGTTTCGTTCAACAGCTATTGTTCGCACTTAGCCTGGGTTTTGTCGCAATGACCGCTAGCGCTTCGCCGGCCAATCCAGTCAATGGTGTCGATTACCGGACGCTCGACAAGCCGCAGCAAACCGATTCGGGCAAAAAAGTCGAGGTCACGGAATTCTTCTGGTATGCATGTCCGCATTGCAACGCGTTCGAGCCCGCGCTGGAGGACTGGGTCAGGAAGCAAGGCGATAAAATCGTCTTCAAACGCGTACCGATTGCGTTCCGTGAATCGTTTATACCGCAGCAGCGCCTGTATTACACGCTCGAAGCGATGGGCAAGACGGAAGAATTGCACAAGAAGGTTTTCGACGCTATCCATGTCCAACGCCAGTCGCTCGATACCGATGCCGCGATCGCCGATTTCATTGAAAAACAGGGTATCGACAGAAAGAAGTTCCTCGACGTGTACAACTCTTTCAGCGTGCAGACCAAAGTTCGCCGCGCAGCCCAGTTGCAGGAAGCCTACAACGTCGATGGCGTGCCGCTGGTCGCAATCGATGGCCGCTATCTGACCTCGCCTTCGATTGCCGGCGCCAGCCTGGGGAGGCAGCCCGAGTCGGCACTGCAGTCGGCCGCACTGCAGGTGATGGACTGGCTGGTTGCCAGGGCCGGCAAGGATCGCAAGGCGCAGGCAACCGATACCATGCCGGCGCCTGCAAAAATGGCGCAGGCCACCGAGGCCGCGAAGAAAAAGTAACGTATCAATTGCAACACATAATCAGTCCGTCTCTCGCAAGAGGGCGGACTTTTTTATTTATGCCTCACGGAGTATTGGAGCAACCGATGAAACGTGTATTTATCACCGGCGCGTCGAGCGGCATCGGCGCCGCTCTGGCACGACGTTATGCCGAGCAGGGCGCCGTGCTCGGTCTGGTGGCGCGCCGCAAGCAGGCGCTGGAACAATTGGCGGCGGGTTTGCCGAATTCCGGCCAGCATCGTATTTACGCGCTCGATGTCACCGACCATGCTGCATTGGCAGCAGCGGCGGCCGATTTTGTCGCCGCGATGGGCGGCGTGGACGTGGTGATTGCCAATGCCGGCATTTCGCGGGGTACGCTCACTGAATATACGCAAGACTTGCGGGTGTTCGAACGCATCATCGCGACCAATGTCGTGGCGACGGTTGCTACCTTCGCCCCATTCATCGCTACGCTGAGGGCACAGGCGCAATCCGGTAATCGCAACTGCCGCCTGGTTGGCATCGGCAGCGTCGCCGGCATTCGCGGCTTGCCGGGCGCAGGCGCCTATAGCGCCTCCAAAGCGGCAGTCATCAGCTATTGTGAATCGCTGCGCGTGGAATTAAAGAACAGCGGTGTCAAAGTGGTCACGATTATGCCAGGCTATATCGATACCCCGATGACGCAATCCAATTCCTATCCGATGCCGTTCTTGATGCCGGCCGGGAAATTCGCCGTCCGCGCTGTTGCCGCCATCGATGCGGGCATCAGCGATGCGGTAATACCCTGGCAGATGGGCTTGGTTGCCAGGCTGCTTCGGCTGCTGCCGAACTGGCTGTACGACCTTGCATTTTCAAAGGCGCCGCACAAGGCGCGCAACGCGCCGGAGCAGAGATAATACCAATCTCCGCCCATGACGCGTTCAGACGGAATTACTTTTGGCGATTCATTCGCACCAGCAGGCGGATAATCTCTCGCGCAATTGCTTGATGCTGCTCGTCCAGGCGTTGCAGGTCTGCGATCAGCTTGACATCTGCCGATTCAAAGCGGGTTGGCAAATCTGAGGAATTGGTCGATGCAGTGTCGGCAACGCCGCCGAAGCGCAGCCATTCTGCAGGCACGCCGAGCCATTGCGCAAGAGTGCGCAATTTTTCCTGGGTCGGAATCGCTTCACCCACAAGCCATTTACGTGCTGCATGGACAGTGATCGGACGACCCGAAAAGCGCACATTGAACTCCCGCGCCAATTGGGTCGGACTGTCTGGAGAATAATTTGCGTTTCGCAGCGCTTGTTGCAACCGCGCACTGAAATCTTCCCGTTCGATCGATGCTTTCATTACCACAAACTATTCCATGTTGACAAGTAACAGTCAGTCTCTTTAAAAAAGGGACTTTTTGTGGCAAATTATATGAGTACGATACAAGGATGCTACTAATAATCGCATATGTGTTTTTACTTTTAATATAGCTGCTAACCGGTAAAAATCAATAAGATACCTCAAGTTATGCTTTTCCGGCGAATAGCGATTTGCCAGCCGCCCCGGTTCATCAGGCAGGCATCCGCAGCTGGAATGGATCGAATATTTTCTTCGTCTTGCCAAACCGATAATATCTGGTCAAGCACAAGCGATGTGTCCGCTTCCTGGCAAGCCGCTATCCGACCTTAAAACGGAAGATATCGTCCGCGCCCAGTTCGCGGCGCAAGATCCCGTCGAACCACAGCTTGTGCAGATGCGCCAATGCTTCGCCGAGCGCAAAAGTAAGCTGATGCGCGTCCAGCGCCCGCGGAAACATGATCGGCACAATATCGGCCGCCGATCGCGGCGTCGCGCAGGCATCGATCACTTCCGCCAGCCGCGCTGCATGATGGTCGCGCAATTGGGCGATGCGCGTATGTAAGCCGCGAAAAGGTTTGCCATGCGATGGCAATACCAGTGTGTCGTCCGGCAGGTCGTTATATTTTGCCAGCGAATCCAGATACTGCTGAACCGGGTTGGCCTCGGGTTCGACCGCGAATACCGAGACATTCGTCGAAATGCGCGGCAGCACCATGTCGCCCGAAATCAGCACGTTCAATTCCGAGCAATACAGCGCCGCGTGCTCGGGGGCATGGCCGAATCCGGTGATGACACGCCAGCGATAATTGCCGATATCGAAAATTTGTTCGTCCTGCAGCCGCCGGTACGCCGCTGGCACCGAGGGCACAAGCGAGCGGTAGTAATTTTTGCGCGCTCCCAATTTCTCGAGCATCGCCGGATCGGACAGGCCGTGCCGCTGAAAATGGGGCAGCGCCGCAGTGCCATCGGTCCCGGGCAGCGCGGCGGACATCATTCGGGCGAAGGTGTATTCACCGGCGGTCATCCACAACGGCGCGTTCCAGCGCGCGCACAGCCAGTCTGCAAGCCCCACATGATCGGGATGGCAATGCGTGGCGACGACCCGCACGATCGGCAAGCCGCGCAACCGGGTGGAAAAGATGGTTTCCCATGCGGCACGCGTGGCATCGCTGGAAATGCCGCAGTCGATTGCAGTCCAGCCGCGCACCGGCCCGGTTTGCGTGTCGTATTCATCTTCGAGCAGCCACAGGTTGATGTGGTTCAGCGCAAATGGCAGTCCCATGCGCAGCCATAACAGGCCGGGCGCGACTTCATGCACTGTGCCCGGCTCGGGCAGCGTTTCACCGAACGGATAGTCTAATTGTGATTCAAGTGGATTCATGCTTTAAGCGATTCACATTTGCGGCGGCCGCGCCTACAATAGGTTTGACGTTAACGTAAACTGTCATTCTAAACACAAACATCTTTCCTGTCGCATAGATGCCAAGCCATGCCGACTTATACGATCACTGAACTGGCGCGCGAGTTCGATATTACGCCGCGCGCAATTCGCTTCTATGAAGATCAAGGTTTGATCAAGCCGAAGCGCGAAGGCGCCGGAGGCCGCACCCGTGTCTATGCCGCACGCGACCGCACGCGGTTGAAACTGACGCTGCGCGGCAAACGGCTAGGCTTGACGCTATCGGAAATCAAGAGCCTGTTGGACATGTACGAATCGCCGACAGATTCGATGGCCCAATTGAACCGTTTTCTGGTCATTTTGGCGCAGCAGCGCGAAATGCTCGAGCAGCAACGCGAAGATCTCGAGATAACGCTGGCCGAAATTGCGGTGCACGAAGCGCAGTGCCGGCGCATGCTCGCAGGTGGGAAAGTCGCCCGGAACAAGGAAAAGCCCGCCGCCAGAAAGCCCGCAGCCAGTCGCGCCAAACAGGCAGCCTGAGCATGGCGGCAGAAGACTGTCGAGGCCGTTTTATCTTACGTTTACGTAAACGTCAATCGGGCATATGATTTTAACTTGGACTGTCATATCGATAATCAGTTCGGATGAATCCCGGCGCATGCCGGTGAATGGCGATTTGTGCCAATGTGTATCTCGTTCACCATTCCGGAAAATATTGAATTGTTGCGCAACACGAGGACGCCAGCCATGATCGACTTGCCCGGCTTGAGCTTTGACCACGGCGAAGATATCGCCGCGCTGCGAGAAACCGTTCGGCAATTTGCCCAGGCGGAAATTGCGCCGCGCGCCAGCGAGATCGACCGTACCGACCGGTTCCCAATGGATTTATGGAAAAAAATGGGCAGCCTTGGCGTGCTGGGTGTTACGGTGGAAGCGGAATACGGCGGCAGCGCGATGGGCTACCTGGCCCATATCGTCGCAATGGAAGAAATTTCGCGCGCGTCTGCCTCGGTCGGCCTGTCGTATGGCGCCCACTCGAACCTGTGCGTGAATCAGATTCGCCGCAATGGCACGGATCAACAGAAAAACCGCTATCTGCCGAAGCTGATATCAGGCGACTATATCGGTGCGCTCGCGATGTCGGAACCGAATGCCGGATCGGACGTGGTCAACATGAAGCTGCGCGCCGACTGGAAGGGTGACCGCTGGGTGTTGAACGGCACCAAGATGTGGATTACAAATGGACCGGATGCCGATGTGCTGGTGGTCTATGCGAAAAACGATGCCGAAGCCGGCCCGCGCGGCATGACCGCTTTCCTGATCGAGAAGACTTTCGCCGGATTCAGCGTTGCGCAAAAACTCGACAAGCTGGGCATGCGCGGCTCGCATACCGGCGAGCTGATCTTCCAGGATTGTGAAGTGCCGGCCGAAAATGTATTGGGCGGCATCGGCAAGGGCGTCAATGTGCTGATGTCCGGTCTCGACTATGAGCGTACTGTGCTATCGGGCGGACCGCTCGGCATCATGCAGGCGTGCATGGATGTAACGGTGCCATATATTCATGAGCGCAAGCAGTTCGGTCAGCCGATCGGCGAATTTCAGCTAATGCAAGGAAAGATCGCCGACATGTATTCAACGATGATGGCGTGCAAGGCATATGTGTATGCAGTCGGGCAGGCGTGTGATCGTGCCACGACGCCGGAAGCAGTGCGCGCATTGCGCAAGGATGCGGCCGGCGCAATTCTGTATTCGGCCGAGAAGGCGACCTGGATGGCCGGCGAAACGATCCAGGCATTGGGCGGCAACGGCTATATCAACGACTATCCGGCCGGCCGGCTATGGCGCGATGCGAAGCTGTATGAAATCGGCGCCGGCACCAGCGAAATCCGCCGCATGCTGATCGGACGTGAACTGTTTGCCGAAACCAAGTGAAGTGACCGTCTTTCCGGTCTGGTTTGCCGTTAATCGTGAACTGCGGTAGCGGCGCAAATTTAGCTAAACTAGTGATCTGGAAAATCTTGCCAAGCCCCTGACAATGCAAGCCGCCTTCCCCAAACTCTTGTCTTCCCAGATCGCGTTCGACATCGCGCGCGCCATTCTGGACGGCTTCGACAAGCATTATCGGCTGTTCCGGCAAGCCAGCCAGGCCGCAAAACGGCACTTCGAGCAAAGCGACTGGAAGACCGGGCAAAGAGAGGCCAGGGAGCGCATCGCGTTTTATGACAAGCGCGTGGAGGAATGCATTCATATTCTGGAAGATGAATATGATGATGCTGACCTGACCGACCAGGTCTGGCGCGAAGTCAAGCTGCATTACATCGGCTTGCTGACGGATCACAAGCAGCCGGAGCTGGCGGAAACCTTTTTCAATTCCGTATGCTGCAGGATTTTGCATCGCACTTATTTCCACAACGATTTCATCTTCGTGCGTCCGGCAGTGTCTACCGAATATATCGAACCGGATGAAACTGCATCGACATACCGCGTTTACTACCCGGCCAAGGATGGATTGCGTTATACGTTAAAACGCATCATCACCAACTTCCAGCTGCAGTCTGCGTTTGCCGATCTGGATCGGGATGTCGGTCTTGTCGAAGCGCGATTGAAACAGACATTCGGCCCCGGACAAATGGAAGCGAATCACCAGATCCAGGTGCTGGCAAGCCTGTTCTATCGCAACAAGGGCGCCTACATCGTCGGCAAAGGCATCAACGGCAATCACGAATATCCGTTCATTGTCCCGATCCTGCATGATCGCCGAAACCAGCTGGTGCTTGATACCGTCATATTCGATCCGGCATTGATCGAGGTGTTGTTCTCTTTTACCCGCGCTTACTTCATGGTCGACATGGAAGTTCCATCGGCCTATGTGGAATTTCTAAGCAGCATGCTGCCGAACAAGCCGCGCAGCGAGATATACACGACACTTGGCTTGCAAAAGCAGGGCAAGGCACTGTTTTACCGCGATTTTCTGCATCACTTGCGATACTCTTCCGATCGTTTCGAGAGCGCGCCGGGAATTCGCGGTCTGGTCATGGTGGTGTTTGCATTGCCATCGTTCCCGTATGTGTTCAAGGCGATCAAGGATTATTTTCCTGCACCGAAAGAAACCACACGTGCCATCGTGCAAGAAAAGTACCTGCTGGTAAAGAACCATGATCGCGTCGGCCGCATGGCCGATACGCTCGAATATTCCGATGTGGCGTTCCCCCGCTCGCGTTTTTCTGACGAATTGCTGACTGAGCTGAAGCAGGTAGCCCCATCGATCGTCGAGGAAGAAGGCGACCGGATCATCATCAAGCATCTATATATCGAGCGGCGCATGGTACCGCTCAACATCTGGCTGGGCAATGCGGAAAAACGGGGCGACGAGGCGGCGCTGGAGCACGGTTTGATCGAGTATGGCAACGCAATCAAGGAAATGGTGGGGGTCAATATTTTCCCAGGTGACATGCTGTACAAGAATTTCGGCGTTACGCGCCACGGCCGCGTCGTGTTTTACGACTATGATGAAATTGAATACATTACCGACTGCAATTTTCGCGCAATTCCGGTACCACGCAGTGAAGAAGACGAACTATCCGCCGAACCGTGGTACCCGGTTGCAAAAACCGATGTATTTCCGGAGCAGTTCGGCACTTTCCTGCTAGGCAACGAGCATGTGAAGAAATATTTCCTGAAACATCATGCCGACTTGCTCACGCCGCAATTCTGGCAAATGCGCAAGCAAAGAATCATGGATGGGCATATCGAAGACGTGTTTCCTTATCCGCAGGAATGCCGTTTCAGCTACGAACCAAAAGCGTCATCCCCTGCGGTGCAAGTTGCGTAGTTTTATTATTGCGGGACAGAGTTTGAGAGGCGCCGCAGCGCGCCGAGTTATGTCTATCCTTGGAAGAGAGTCGGTCCCCGACATGTTAGAAGGATTGCCGGACAGAGTTAAGTTAAGCGATACTCTATCCTAAACATTCGTAATTACAGGACAGAGTCAAACGTCGACGGAGACATCCGAACGGGTGTAATGGCCGGCCTTGAGGTGGTACTCTGTCTTCAACAACTTGAAAGGAAAAACAAATGAACGACCCTATTGTCATCGTCGGCGCCGCGCGTACTCCGATGGGCGCCTTTCAGGGCGACTTTTCAGCACTGTCGGCCAGCGATCTCGGCGCCGTCGCGATCCGCGCGGCGGTCGAACGTGCCGGCATCAAACCGGATCAGGTGCAGGATGTTTTATTCGGTAATTGCCTGATGGCGGGCCAAGGCCAGGCACCGGCGCGGCAGGCGGCAATCAAGGCGGGCATTCCCATCTCCGCCGGCGCGGTCACGATGTCCAAGATGTGCGGCTCGGCGATGCAGGCAGCGATGTTCGGAGTTGACTCGATTGCCGCCGGGACCAATGATGTGGTGGTTGCGGGCGGCATGGAGTCGATGACCAATGCGCCGTACCTGATTCCGAAAGCGCGCGGCGGCTATCGGATTGGCCACGCAATGATGTACGACCACATGATGCTGGATGGCCTGGAAGACGCATATGAAAAAGGCCGTTCGATGGGCACCTTTGCCGAGGAATGCGTCGCCAAATATCAATTCACGCGTGAAGAACAGGATGCATTCGCAATCGAATCGGTCAAGCGCGCGCAGGCGGCGACCGGCGATGGCTCGTTCAAATGGGAAATCGCGCCGGTAACGGTTGCGGGCCGCGGCGGTGAAATTGTGATCGACAAGGATGAAGGCCCGCTGAAAGCCAAGCTCGACAAAATTCCGGCACTAAAGCCGGCGTTCAAGAAAGACGGCACCATCACTGCCGCATCGTCGTCTTCGATCAATGACGGTGCTGCCGCGCTGGTAATAATGCGCGAATCGACCGCCAAGAAACTTGGATGCAAACCGATCGCCAAAATACTCGGACATGCGCGCCATTCACAGGCGCCGAACTGGTTTACCACGGCACCGGTCGGCGCGATCGAAAAACTGTACAGGAAAACCGGATGGAATACCAAGGAAGTGGACCTATTCGAGATCAATGAAGCATTTGCCGCAGTGGCGATGGCGGCGATGAAAGAACATGACATCCCGCATGGCAAAATCAATATACACGGCGGCGCCTGCGCGCTGGGTCACCCCATAGGCGCGTCCGGTGCGCGCATTATCGTGACGCTGATCGGGGCGCTGAAAAAAACCGGCGGCAAGCGCGGCATCGCCGCCTTGTGCATCGGTGGCGGCGAAGCGACCGCGATGGCGATCGAACTGGTATAACGATCATGCCAACCGCTCTCATTATCGGCGCATCGCGCGGTATCGGGCGCGAATTCGTGCGGCAGTTGTTGGCCGATCGCTGGCAGGTATTCGCGACCGCGCGCGATGATGCGGCGATTGCCTCGCTGCAGGCAGACGGCGCTGCTCCGATCAGGCTTGATGTTACTCAGCCCGATACGCTGGCTGCACTCGGATGGCAACTCGATGGCGTTGAACTGAATCTTGCAGTGTATGTCGCCGGTGTGTATGGTCCGCCGGATGGTGCCGATACGCCACCGAGGGCTGCCGACTTCGACGCGGTGATGCATGCCAATGTGCTGGGCGCGATGCAGGCGATTCCGCTGATCGCGCCGATGGTCGAGGCCGCGCGCGGCAAATTCGTCTTCGTCAGCAGCGGCTTGGGCAGCATTGACGATGCGGAGTCGAGCAGCAGCTGGATCTATCGGGTATCGAAGGCGGGCCTCAACATGGCGGTGAAATCGGCCTCATTCGATTATCCCAAAGCGACGTTCATTGCGATGAGCCCGGGATGGGTGCGTACCGAGATGGGTGGGCCGGATGCAACGCTTTCGGTACAGGAAAGCGTCAGCGGCATGCGTCGCGTCATCGATACGCGCAGTGTGAAGGACAGCGGGACGTTCCGGAATCATGAGGGGCGCAGCTTGAGTTGGTGAGCCGCAGTATCGACACAAACTAAAAATTATGATGTTATCCAGCCCGGCGCTGGCTTGATCGCGCCCGGGCTGGATAATTAAAGGAGGCATCATGGCAGGCACCATCGATTTTTATTTCGATTTTTCATCGCCGTATGGCTATTTTGCCGCGTCACGCATCGATGAGCTGGCGGCAAAGTACGGACGTAACGTCAACTGGCATCCGCTGTTGCTCGGCGTGGTATTCAAGACGACCGGCGGCATGCCGTTGCCGACGATTCCGCTCAAGGGCGATTACGTATTCCGTGATTGGGAGCGTACTGCACGCTTCCACGATATTCCGTATCACAGGCCAGCCGTATTTCCGTTGTCCACGCAGGCTGCCGCACGTGCGATGCTGTGGGTGCGCGCGGTGCTCGGCGACGCCAAGGCGGTCCAGCTTGCCAAGGCGATCTTCCGCGCTTATTTTGTTGACGACATCAATATCGGCGAACCGTCCAACATCGCAAGAATCGGATCCGGCATCGGAATTGATCCCGCGACGTTATCGGAAGGATTGAACAGCACCCCCATTAAAGACCAATTGAAAAACGAGATCGCGCAAGCGATGGCGCGTGGCGTGTTCGGTTCGCCATTGATAATTGCAGATGGCGAACCGTTCTGGGGTTTCGACCGCTTCGATCAGCTCGAAGCCCTTTTGAAAAACGGCAACATATAATAATGGAGAATCCGACATGCCGATTTCCAAAGGTTACAAAGCGCTGATCGATGAAGCCGGCGCTCAGATCAAGACTTACTCGGTCGAAGAGGCGCAAGCCAAACTCGCTGATCCGAACGTGCAGTTCGTCGACATCCGCGATGTGCGTGAGTTGGAACGCGAAGGCATTATTCCCGCTGCTTTTCATGCGCCGCGCGGAATGATCGAATTCTGGATCGATCCGGATTCTCCGTACTTCAAACCGGTGTTCGGCCAGCAGAAAGAATTCATATTATTTTGCGCCGCCGGCTGGCGCAGTGCGCTGACTGCCAAGACGGTGCAGGACATGGGCTTGACGCCGGTCGCCGATATCGCCGGAGGCTTCACCGCGTGGAAAGCGGCGGGGGCGCCCACAGCTATAAAAGAAAGCAAGTCCAAGACTTGATCGGCCTGCAACCATGAATCATGCCTATGCCGCGCGATGAACAGCCGATATGTCCGTGCGGCGGCGCGAACTATGCGCAATGCTGCGGGCGCTTTATCGAGCAGGCGGAAGTGCCGCAGACTGCGGTCGAACTGATGCGATCACGCTACACCGCGTATACGTTGCGGGAAGATGCTTATTTGCAGGCAACCTGGCATGCGAGCACCTGCCCGGCTCGGTCAGTGACGGAAGAAAATTTGAAATGGCTTGGGCTTGAGGTGCGCAAGCAGGCTCAGATCGGCGATGCAGCGACAGTGGAATTTGTCGCCCGCTACAAAATCGACGGGCGCGCGCATCGATTGCATGAAGTCAGCCGGTTCGTGCGCGAGGACGGACGCTGGTTTTACGTGGATGGCAGTTTTCCAGGAAAAAATTTCAATATTGCGGGACAAATTTAAGCCTCTCGGTATCCCGAATTCCCCTTGAAAGGGCTCTGTCCCCGACAAATCAAATTATGACAATTCTCGATACAAAGTTGAATAGCCGTTCGGACGATTTCAAGCTGAATGCGTTGGCGATGCAGGCGCTGGTCGACGACCTGAAAGCGAAGGTTGAAAAAATCGCGCTGGGCGGCGGCGACGATGCGCGAAAAAAGCATACTGCGCGCGGCAAATTGCTGCCGCGCGACCGGGTGCAGAGTTTGCTCGATCCCGGCACGCCGTTTCTGGAATTTTCGCAGTTGGCTGCGTATGACATGTACCACAATGCAGCGCCTTCGGCCGGCATCATTACCGGCATCGGCCGTGTCAGCGGGCAGGAATGCGTAATCGTCTGCAATGACGCGACCGTCAAGGGCGGCACCTATTATCCGATGACCGTCAAGAAGCATCTGCGTGCGCAGGAAATCGCGGAGCAGAACAATTTGCCATGCATTTATCTGGTCGATAGCGGCGGTGCCAACCTGCCGAACCAGGATGAAGTATTTCCCGATCGTGATCATTTCGGACGCATCTTTTACAACCAGGCCAATCTGTCGGCCAAAGGTGTACCGCAAATCGCGGTCGTGATGGGATCATGCACTGCGGGCGGCGCGTATGTTCCGGCGATGAGCGACGAATCGATCATCGTCAAGGATCAGGGCACGATTTTTCTCGGCGGCCCGCCACTGGTCAAGGCAGCGACCGGCGAAGTCGTCACTGCCGAAGATCTGGGCGGCGGCGATGTGCACACCCGTTTGTCCGGCGTGGTCGACCATCTGGCGCAAAACGACATGCATGCGCTGTCGCTGGCGCGCAGCATCGCGGCCAATCTCAATCGCAGGAAATCGCAAGGACTGGTGATGCGCGAACCGGTGGAACCGAAGTATCCGCTGCAGGAACTGTATGGAGTAATTCCGGTCGACACCCGCAAACCGTTCGATGTGCGCGAAGTGATTGCGCGGATCGTCGACGGCAGTGACTTCGATGAATTCAAGGTGCGCTATGGCACCACATTGGTTTGCGGATTTGCGCACATCTTCGGCATGCCGGTTGGCATTATTGCAAACAATGGCATCCTTTTTTCCGAATCGGCACTGAAAGGGTCGCATTTCATCGAGCTTTGCTGCCAGCGTAAAATTCCGCTGGTATTCCTGCAAAATATCACCGGCTTCATGGTAGGCCGCAAGTATGAAAATGAAGGCATCGCCCGCAACGGTGCGAAAATGGTGACCGCAGTCGCCACTGCGGCGGTGCCGAAACTTACCGTCATCATCGGCGGCAGCTTCGGCGCCGGCAATTACGGCATGTGCGGCCGCGCATTTTCGCCGCGCTTTTTGTGGATGTGGCCTAATGCGCGCATTTCGGTAATGGGCGGCGATCAGGCGGCGAACGTGCTGGCGACCGTCAAGCGCGATGCCATCGAAGCCAAAGGCGGCGCGTGGAGCAAGGATGAGGAAGACGCCTTCAAGCAGCCGATCCGGGAGCAATATGAACATCAAGGCCATCCGTATTACGCCACTGCGCGGCTGTGGGATGACGGTGTAATCGATCCGGCCGACACGCGGATGGTATTGGGACTGAGCTTGAGCGCAGCATTGAATGCGCCGATTCCCGACACGAAGTTCGGCGTATTCAGGATGTGATGATGGCTTATCAAACAATCGAACTGCAACAAGGCAATCACGTTGCCATGGTCCGGCTTAACCGGCCGGATGTGCGCAACGCATTCAACGAAACCTCGATTGCGGAAATCACGCAGGTATTTCGCGCATTGGGTGCCGACGACAACGTTCGTGCAATTGTGCTCGCCGCGCGCGGCCCGGCATTTTGCGCCGGCGCCGACCTGAACTGGATGAAAAAAATGGCAGGCTACACGCATGCCGAAAACCTGGCAGATGCCGCGCAGCTGGCAGACATGCTGCGCACGATATACCTGTGTCCGAAGCCGGTAGTGGCAAAAGTGCAAGGTGATTGTTATGCAGGTGGCATGGGATTGGTTGCAGCATGCGATATTGCGGTTGCAGCCGGAACGGTAAATTTCTGCCTGTCCGAGGTAAAACTTGGTTTGATTCCTGCGACAATCTCACCTTACGTGATCAAGGCGATTGGCGAGCCTGCTGCGCGGCGTTATTTTTTGACCGCGGAACGGTTTTCTGCATGGGAGGCACATCGGATCGGCCTGGTCCATGAAGTGGCAAAAGCCGATGCACTGGACGCAACGGTAGAGCAGATTGTCGATGCGCTGCTGTCTGCCAGCCCAAATGCCGTGAAGGAAGCCAAGCGCCTGGTGCGCGATATCGCCGGCATGCCGTTGACTGACTCGCTGGTCGCCGATACAGCCGAACGTATCGCCGGAATCCGCGCATCGGCCGAAGGGCGGGAAGGTGTGCAATCGTTTCTGGAAAAGCGAAAGCCAAGCTGGTTGAGCCGGTAGCAGGGACAGTTCCTTCCTAATGGAAGGCAAGGGCGAAGGTGACGGTCGGTCAGTGGATTGAGTCCGCCCTGCACCATTTGGCTGGAATTGAATTTTTGGAGTTATGTGTTGAAGTCGAACAACCAAGTTGATTGGGTCGCACGCAGCCTGCGCAGTGTATGGCATCCGTGCACCCAGATGCAGCATCATGAAACCGTGCCGCTGGTACCTGTCAGCCATGGCCGCGGCGCATGGCTGTACGATGCGGATGGCAGGCGTTATCTGGATGCGATCAGTTCATGGTGGGTCAACCTGTTCGGCCACGCAAATCCGCGCATCAATGCGGCGCTGAAAGACCAGCTGGACCGGCTGGAGCACGCGATGCTGGCAGGATTCACGCATGAACCCGTGATCACGCTGTCGGAACAACTGGCTGCCCGTACCGGTCACGTGCTCGGACATTGTTTTTACGCATCGGATGGCGCATCGGCAGTCGAAATCGCGCTGAAGATGAGCTTTCACGCATGGCGCAATAACGGCCAGACAAGCAAGCAGGAGTTTGTTTGCCTGAAAGGCGGCTATCACGGTGAAACCATCGGGGCGCTGGCAGTAACCGATGTACCGTTGTTTCGCGATGCGTACGGTCCGTTGCTGCGCCAGGCGCACGTGGTCGCGACACCCGACGCGCGCACCGCACAGGAGGGCGAATCGGCTGCCGACGTTGCTCGTCGCGCAGCGCGTACGCTGGAAACGTTATTGCAGGAGCGGGCCGGGCATATCGCCGCCGTGATCGTGGAACCTCTGGTGCAATGCGCAGCCGGCATGGCAATGCACGATCCGATCTATCTGGCCCAGGTGCGGACATTGTGCGACCGCTACCAGGTACATTTGATTGCCGATGAAATCGCGGTTGGCTGCGGCCGCACCGGCACTTTCTTCGCTTGCGAGCAAGCTGCGAATCAACATGGTACCGTATGGCCCGATTTCCTGTGCCTGTCGAAAGGCATCAGCGGCGGCTATCTGCCGTTGTCGCTGGTGATGACTCGCGATGCGATTTACGATGCGTTCTACCATGCGGATGTTACACGCGGCTTTTTGCATTCGCATTCGTACACCGGCAATCCGCTTGCCTGCCGTGCGGCGCTGGCGACGCTGGCGATTTTCGATGACGACGATGTGATCAATCGCAACCGGGCTCGCGCGGGACGCCTGACCGCGGCACTCGCTCCGTTGGCGGGACACCGGCGCGTGCGTCATTTTCGCCAGCGCGGCATGATCTGGGCATTCGATGCAGTCGTTGACGACCCGACAGAAGCCGCCACTTTTTCGCGCCGGTTTTTTACTGCAGCACTGGATAATGAGCTGTTGCTGCGACCGATCGGCCGCACAGTGTACCTGATGCCGCCGTATGTGCTTGACGATGATGAAATCGATGGCCTCGCGGCGCGTACGCAAGCGGTATTTGAACAAGTGATCGGGGCGTGAGGATGGATACGAAATCATGAAATTGCTCGATAAGCTCGATCGCGAACTGCAATCCCTGGAAGAACGCAATCTGCGCCGCCACCGCCGCGTTGCGAACACGCCATGCGCACCGCAGGTTCACGTCGATGGCCGGCCGATGCTGGCGTTTTGCAGCAATGATTATCTCGGCCTGGCCGCGCACCCGGCGATTGTCGCGGCGCTGTGCGACGGCGCGGTCCGTTACGGCGCCGGCAGCGGCGCATCGCATTTGATCAGCGGCCACTCGCGCCCGCATGCGCTGCTGGAAGAACGGCTCGCCGATTTTGTCGCGCCGCATCTGGAGTCGGCGCGCGCACTGTATTTCGGTACTGGTTACATGGCCAACCTGGCAGTGCTGACCGCGCTGGCGGGACGCGATGCAGCCATTTTTTCCGAGGCATTGAATCACGCTTCGCTGATCGATGGCGCACGGCTGTCACGCGCTGCGGTACAGGTATATCCTCATGGCGACACCGATGCACTGGGCCGGATGCTCGCTGCCAGTACGGCCGAGACCAAGATGGTGGTGACCGACAGTGTGTTCAGCATGGATGGCGATCTAGCGCCTCTGCCGCAGTTGCTGGCGTTGTGCGAGCGGCATGGCGCATGGCTGATGGTAGACGATGCGCATGGCTTTGGCATACTGGGTGCGCATGGCCGCGGTGCTTTGGAGCATTTCGAGTTGCGCTCGCCGTATTTGATTTACATGGGTACACTGGGCAAGGCAGCCGGCGTCGGGGGCGCCTTCGTCGCCGCTCATGCGACCGTAATCGAATGGCTGGTGCAGCGTGCACGGCCTTATATCTATACTACGGCGGCTGCGCCGGCGCTGGCGCATGCATTACTCGCCAGTCTCGATATCATCGAAGGCGACGAAGGAGCGGTGCGCCGCGCGCATCTGCAACTGTTGATCGGACAGTTGAAGGCCGCACTGAATCTTCAGCGCTGGCAGCATTTGGCGTCCGATACTGCAATTCAGCCGCTGATCATCGGGCCTAACGATGAAGCATTGCGCGTGGCCGGCGCGCTGTATGCGCAGGGATTATGGGTGCCGGCGATCCGGCCGCCGACGGTGGCGCCGGGCACTGCGCGTTTGCGCGTGACGCTGTCCGCTGGGCATACCGAGAGCGAGGTGGCGCAACTGGCCGGCGCGCTGAATCAGCTTGAAGCATTGCGCGGGATGGAGGCGTGATATGACTGCTGCCTGTTCATATTTCATTACCGGTACCGATACCGAAGTCGGCAAAACATTGATCTCGACTGCGCTGCTGTATAGCCTGGCGCAGCGCGGCTTGCGGGCCGCCGGCATGAAGCCGGTCGCTGCCGGCGCCGTGTTGCGCGACGGCGCCTGGCATAACGACGATGTCGATGAATTGGCTGCCGCAGCCAGTATCGCGCTGCCGCCGGCGTTGACGGCTCCCTATGTGTTGCGCGAAGCCGCAGCACCGCATATTGCAGCTGCGTTTGAGAATGTTGACATCGACCTTGACCATATTCGCACCTGCTATCAAAAGATTGCCGCTGCCGCGGATGCAGTCGTGGTCGAAGGCGTCGGCGGGTTCCGGGTGCCATTGTCGGACCGGCTCGATAGTGCCGACCTGGCGCGGCAACTCGGGTTGCCGGTTATCCTGGTGGTCGGGCTGCGGCTGGGCTGCATCAACCATGCACTGCTGACTGCCGACGCGATTGCCGCGCGGGGGCTGACGCTGGCCGGCTGGGTTGCCAATGGCGTCGATCCCGCAATGCCGCATGCGGAAGCCAATATCGAAGCACTGGCCAAGCGGCTGCAGGCGCCGCCTTTGGGCGCCGTGCCTTGGCTGCCGGTACCATTGGCAGCCGCTGCTGCTGCCTATCTCGACTTTTCGGGTTTGCCGGGCTGGCCTGGCAAACCCCATGTTTCAACTTGATATAAAGGAAAGCTGTTTATGTCGTCGCACCCCGTTTCGTTTTACCCGGCTACCGGCAAAACCGCCGCAACCGTACCTGTAACAAATGCATGGCCGGTCGATGAGGTAGCGGCCCTGTTCGAATTACCGCTCAGTGACCTGCTGTATCGCGCGCAGCAAACTCATCGCGCGCATTTCGACCCGACCGAAGTCGAACTGGCCACGCTGCTGTCGATCAAGACCGGCGGCTGTCCGGAAGACTGCGGCTATTGCCCGCAAGCGGCGCGTTACGACACTGGCGTGACCGCGCAAAAGATATTGCCGCTGGATACCGTAATGGCGGCGGCGCGCGAAGCGAAAGCGCATGGCGCCACCCGTTTTTGCATGGGTGCCGCATGGCGCGAGCCGAAAGACCGCGACCTGGAGCACGTAGAAGAAATGGTGCGCGAGGTAAAAGCGCTCGGCCTGGAAACCTGCGCCACGCTCGGCATGCTGGGCGACGGTCAGGCGCAACGCCTGAAAGCTGCGGGGCTCGATTATTACAATCACAATCTCGACACCGCGCCCGAGTTCTATGAAAACATCATTACCACCCGCGATTACCAGAATCGGCTCGACACCCTGGGGCGCGTGCGCGGTGCCGGCATCAAGGTTTGCAGCGGCGGCATCGTCGGCATGGGCGAATCGCGGCTGCAACGCGCCGGACTGATCGCGCAATTGGCCAACATGGATCCGTATCCGGAGTCGGTGCCGGTCAATCATCTGGTGCAAGTCGAAGGCACGCCGCTGCATGGCCTTGCCCCGCTCGACCCGCTGGAATTCGTTCGCACCATCGCCGTCGCGCGCATCACAATGCCGAAAGCGCGCGTGCGATTGTCTGCCGGCCGGCGGCAAATGGGCGAGGCGGTACAGGCTATGTGCTTTCTGGCGGGTGCCAACTCTATTTTTTACGGCGATAAATTGCTGACAACGGGTAATCCGGAAATCGAAGAGGATCGGGCCTTGCTCTCCAAGCTGGGCATGCATGCGCGCAGCGCGACGATCGATGCGCGTTGTGAAGTGACGGAGTAATGAAGTTCTCTCCCCTTTTTGAGGGGAGGGTTAGGGGCGAAGCGGGGATTTCGGACAACAAGCTGTCTGCCCGCTTAGTGGGCAGGGGGACGGATGCTTGATCGCCGGCCCTAGAGCAGCCGCACTACTCCCGTCCGCAACCCTTGCTCTACCCTTTCCGGTAAAAAAGGGAGAGGGTAGAGCAAGGGGCGAACCTGGCATTTATCAGCCTTACCGCCCGACCTGCAAGGAGTATGCGTGTTCACCAAAATTCTGATTGCCAACCGCGGCGAGATTGCTTGTCGCGTTGCCGCAACCGCGCATCGCCTTGGCGTTAAAACTGTCGCAGTGTATTCGGAAGCGGATGCCGACGCCATGCACGTTGCCGCATGTGATGAAGCAGTGCCGATCGGGCCGGCGCCGGCCAAGGAAAGTTATTTATGTGCCGACAAGATCATCGAGGCCGCGCTGGCAACTGGTGCGCAGGCGATCCATCCGGGTTATGGGTTTTTGTCGGAGAATGAAGGCTTCGCCAATGCATGCGCCAAAGCCGGCCTGGTTTTCATCGGCCCGCCGGCATCGGCAATCCGCGCGATGGGATCGAAATCCGCCGCAAAAGCACTGATGGAAAAAGCCGGGGTACCGCTGGTGCCGGGCTATCACGGCGATAATCAGGATGCCGAATTTTTGCAGGCGCAAGCCGACGGGATCGGATATCCGGTGCTGCTGAAAGCCAGCGCCGGCGGCGGCGGCAAGGGTATGCGCATTGTCGAAAAGAGCGCGGATTTCAGTGCGGCATTGGCGTCCTGCAAGCGTGAAGCGATCAGCAGCTTTGGCGACGACAAAGTGCTGGTGGAAAAATACCTGACACGGCCGCGCCATATTGAAATCCAGGTGTTTGCCGATACCAAGGGTAATTGTGTGTACCTGTTCGAGCGCGATTGCTCGGTGCAGCGCCGCCACCAGAAAGTGCTGGAAGAAGCTCCGGCGCCGGGCATGACGGCAGAGCGCCGCAAGGCAATGGGCGATGCGGCGGTTGCGGCATCCAGGGCAGTCGGATATGTCGGCGCGGGCACCGTTGAATTCATCGCCAACCAGAACGGTTCGTTTTATTTCATGGAGATGAATACACGGCTGCAAGTCGAGCATCCTGTAACCGAAATGATTACCGGTCTCGATCTGGTCGAATGGCAATTGCGCGTCGCAGCCGGCGAACCGTTGCCGAAGGCGCAGGAACAACTCGCGATTAATGGCCACTCGATCGAGGCGCGGATTTATGCGGAAAATCCGGAGAAGGGATTTTTGCCTGCGATTGGCACGTTGCGGCATTTGCGTATGCCGCGAGCGGTCGCGTTTGAGCTGGGTGGCATAGCTACATTCTTACCCTCACTTGCAGTGCACACTGCAAATGAGAACGGCGCCGCTTGCGGCGTCCCCCAGGAGGACTTCCGACCGAAGGGAGTGCACAGTCTTCGGGGCGTCCCCCAAGAGGACTTCC
>DASYKE010000183.1:0-5788 GCA_035995725.1 Burkholderiaceae bacterium
TATCACGGCGATAATCAGGATGCCGAATTTTTGCAGGCGCAAGCCGACGGGATCGGATATCCGGTGTTGCTGAAAGCCAGCGCCGGCGGCGGCGGCAAGGGTATGCGCATTGTCGAAAAGAGCGAGGATTTTACCGCAGCATTGGCGTCCTGCAAGCGTGAAGCGATCAGCAGCTTTGGCGACGATAAAGTGCTGGTGGAAAAATACCTGACGCGGCCGCGCCATATTGAAATCCAGGTATTTGCCGATACCAAGGATAATTGTGTGTACCTGTTCGAGCGCGATTGCTCGGTACAGCGCCGCCACCAGAAAGTGCTGGAAGAAGCCCCGGCGCCGGGCATGACGGCAGAGCGCCGCAAGGCAATGGGCGATGCGGCGGTCGCGGCATCCAGGGCAGTCGGATATGTCGGCGCGGGCACCGTTGAATTCATCGCCAACCAGGATGGTTCGTTTTATTTCATGGAGATGAATACACGGCTGCAAGTCGAGCATCCTGTAACCGAAATGATTACCGGTCTCGATCTGGTCGAATGGCAATTGCGCGTTGCAGCCGGCGAACCGTTGCCGAAGACGCAGGAGCAACTCGCGATTAATGGCCACTCGATCGAGGCGCGGATTTATGCGGAAAATCCGGAGAAGGGATTTTTGCCTGCGATTGGCACATTGCGGCATTTGCGTATGCCCCGAGCGGTCGCGTTTGAGCTGGGTGGAATAGCTACATTCTTACCCTCACTTGCAGTGCACACTGCAAGTGAGAACGGCGCCGCTCGCGGCGTCCCCCAAGGGGACTTCCGACCGAAGGAAGTGCACAGCCTTCCGGGCGTCCCCCAAGAGGACTTCCGACCAACGGGAGTGCACAGCCTTCGGGGCGTAGTTCGGATTGATTCCGGGGTACGGGAAGGCGATGCGATTTCGCCGTTTTATGACCCGATGATTGCAAAGCTGATTGTTTGGGGCAGGGATCGCGATGAAGCGCTGGCGTGCATGTCCCAGGCCTTGTCCGAATACCAGATTGTCGGGCTCTCGACCAACATCGCATTCCTCAAACGCTTGATCGACAGCAAGCCGTTTGCGACCGCCGATCTCGATACCGGCTTGATCGAGCGTCATCATGATAAATTGTTTCCTGTCATGCAGCCGGCATCGATCCGGATGCTGGCGCTGGCTGCGGCATCATTGCTGGACGCGGAGCGGAATCGGACATCGTCCGCCAATGACCCGTGGTCCAATGCCAGCGGCTGGCGGATGAATGGCACATTGCGGCGGCAGCTGGATTTTGCCGACGAAAAACACGACTATGCAATAACTGTCGACTACCGGCATGCCGGCTGGTTAATTCGGCACGGTGCAGAATCTTTCGCAGTGACTCTGGCCGAGCTGAATGCAGCCGACCTGGCCATCAAGTTGGGCGACGAGACATTGCGTGGCACCGTAGTACGCGTGAATGACGAATTCCACGTATTCAGCGATGGACGGCACCATGTGCTGGTCTATGCCGATCCGATGGCGCACGCCGGTGTGACCGAAGCTGAACGCGGGCGGCTGACTGCGCCGATGCCGGGCAAGATCGTCGCAGTGCTGGTCGATCGAGGCGATACCGTGAAAAAAGGCGTACCGCTTTTGATCATGGAAGCGATGAAGATGGAACACACGATTACCGCACCGGACGACGGCGTGGTTGAAGATGTGCTGTACGCGGTCGGCGATCAGGTGGCAGAAGGAGCACAACTGTTGTCGTTCAAGATCGATTAAAAAGGAAAAGTAATGCGCATCCTGCTTCATGCATCGGAAAGTAAACCGGAACCGTGGCTAGCCGAGCTGCAAGCCGCATTGCCGGAAGCGCGCCTGCGTGCCTGGCACGAGAGCGACACCGAGCCGGCCGATTACGCGGTGGTGTGGAAGCCGCCGCTTGCGGTACTGCAACGGCGCGCCGGCTTGAAAGCGGTGTTCAATCTCGGTGCCGGCGTCGATGCGATTTTGCAGCTTGGCGACGCATTGCCCGCAAACGTGCCTATCGTGCGGCTCGACGATGCCGGCATGGGCATGCAGATGGCCGAATATGTGACATATGCGGTGTTGCGTTATTTCCGCCGCTTCGATCAATTCGATGCGCAGGAGCGCACCGGAAAATGGCGCTTCATGAAGCCGCACGACAAGGCAAATTTCACGGTCGGCATCCTGGGGTTGGGCGTGCTCGGCACCAGGATCGGCGAAGCGCTGGCGCATTTCGGATTTCACCTGAATGGCTGGAGCCGCACGCAAAAGAGTTTGCCGGGCATACAATGCTACGCGGGTCAGGAAGGCTTCGATGAATTCCTGCGCAATTCGCGCGTCGTGGTATGCGCATTGCCGCTGACGGCGCAGACCACGGGTCTGTTGAATCGCGATACGCTTGGCAAATTGCCGAAAGGCGCTTACCTGATCAACGTCGCGCGTGGTGCGCACCTGGTCGACGAAGATTTGCTGGCACTGGTGCAAAATGAGCATATTGCCGCTGCGACACTCGACGTGTTTCATGAAGAACCGCTGCCGCCGGCACATCCGTTCTGGCAAGAGCCGCGCATCACCGTCACGCCGCATGTCGCGGCGCTGACATTGCGCGGCGACAGCGTTCGGCAGATTGCCGGGAAAATTCGCGCCATGGAGCGTGGCGAACCGATCGCCGGTGTGGTCGATCTCAAACGAGGATATTGAAATGACCTTAGGAAATGATTTGCCGAAACGGGTAAAAATCGTTGAAGTCGGCCCGCGTGACGGATTGCAAAATGAAAAAGAAACCATCGGAGCCGACATCAAGATCGCGCTGGTCGACAAGCTGACGCAAGCCGGCTTCCGGAATATCGAAGCTGCGTCCTTCGTATCGCCAAAATGGGTGCCGCAGATGGCGACCTCGGCCGATGTGATGGCGGGCATTACGCGCAAGCCGGGAGTCGTGTATTCAGTCCTGGTGCCGAACATGAAAGGCTTCGATGCGGCGCTGGCCGCCGGGGCCGATGAAGTGGTCATCTTCGGCGCGGCGTCGGAGGCATTTTCGCAAAAGAACATCAATTGCTCGATTGCCGAATCGATCGAACGTTTCCGCGATGTTGCGCAAGCCGCCAAGCAACACGGCATGCGGTTGCGCGGCGCCGTCAGTTGCGCGTTCGCCTGTCCATACCAGGGCGAGGTGTCGCCCGACAGCGCTGTCGATGTGGTGCGAAGATTACGCGATCTGGGTTGCGATGAAATCGACATTGCCGATACCATCGGCGTCACAACGCCGCGCAAAGTGCAAACTGTATTGCAGCGCGCTGCGGCGGAATTCCCGATCGATCGGCTGTCCGGCCATTTCCATGACACCTACGGGCAGGCGCTGGCAAACATTTACGCCAGCCTCGAAGTCGGCATATCGATTTTTCACTCGTCGGTCGCCGGTCTCGGCGGCTGCCCGTATGCCAAGGGCGCGACCGGCAATGTATCCACCGAAGATGTGCTGTATCTGATGCAGGGACTCGGCATCGACACCGGCATCGACCTGGATGCGGTGGTCGATGCGGGACAATTCATTTCGCAGCATTTGGGACGCAAGGCAGTCAGCCGGGTCGGCAATGCAATTGCGGCCAAACGCCAGAACCGATAAACCGATAGTCAGTGTAATATTCTTGCAGGCAAAATCCGTCGGGAGAAAAAATGAATCCAGTAAAAATCATCGCGATCATATTAATCGCAGCTGGCAGCCTGGGCCTGGCATACGGGGGGTTCAGTTATACCAGGGATACCCATGACGTCAAACTGGGTCCGCTCGAGTTCTCGTTAAAAGAAAAAAAGACGGTCGACATTCCAGCTTGGGCCGGTGTGGCGGCGATAGTGGCCGGCGGGCTTTTACTGGTTATGGGAACCAAACGTAAATAGTAAATGAAGGCCGGCTTGCCTGCTGCATGTGGGCAGGTGGCGCAGGGCGCGAATCGGCGCCGATATGCATCAATAACACGTGACCGGTTGTGGCCGGATCATTCTCTTCAACGCGAGAACAGCAATTTTTCGACAACATCTGCACAATGAGTCCAGACCTGAAAAGCGGCATCGTTTTCGAATGGCATTACCTGGTGCCGGAGCGCTCGACCGTGCCGAACCTGTTTCACGACACCGCATATTGCCGGGACATGCCGGAAGTGCTCGCGACCGGTTACATGGTTGGATTGATGGAGTTGGCCTGTATCGATGGCATCATGCCGTATGTAGACTGGCCGCGCGAGCAAAGTGTCGGTACCCATGTCAGCTTTTCGCATCTGGCGGCGACGCCGCCGGGCATGATGCTCACCATCAAGGGCGAAGTGATCGAAGTCGAAGGCCGGCGCGTGAAATTTCGCGTGGAAGCATGGGACGGGATGGACAAGATCACGGAAGGCTTGCACGAACGCGTCATTATTCTGCCGGAAAAATTCAACGCCAGGCTGGCGGAAAAGAAATTGAAAGCGGCAATACGGTAGGGGAAATGCGTAAAGTGCGATGATGAAAAATCTCGATCCCCAAACTTATGCCGGTAATGTACCTACGCCTTGCATCAGTGTCTGCATCATGAATCCGCAAACCGGATTGTGCGACGGATGCTTGCGTACGATCGACGAGATTGCGCAATGGGGCAGCGCAACGGAGGAAGCAAAACGCAAGGTCTGGATCGAGATTAAACGACGGCAACATGAATATCGAATTCTATAGACCTGAAAATACCGTCAACGGCCCTTCCTGCATATCGCTCGCGTTCCAAATGAAAAAATGAATCTGCCCATGCATCGGCCTCAATCGGATGCCTGTTGCGTATGGCATGTCTTGTCTGAAATAGCGGCCTGATGCCCTTGACGATCAGAGCTGGCTGGTATCCGCTACGCACAACCGGATAGATATCTTATTGCGATTGCTGCCGCTGCAATGTTGTCATTGCCGCTATTGCGAAATGCTGCTTTTGCACCCATACTGTTTTTTCATACAGCCAAATTCCGATTGGCTCTGATTTACTTCGACACTTACTTTGTCCAATAACAAGCATCCCCGGCTGGCGTTCGTCGATCTGGAAACAACCGGCGGCACGGCCACCTGCGACCGCATCACCGAGGTCGGCATTATCGAGGTAGACGAAGACGGCGTGCGTGAATGGAGCAGCCTGGTCAATCCGCAGATGCACATTCCCCCGTTCATCCAGTCGCTGACCGGCATCTCGGACGCAATGGTGGAAAACGCACCGAGTTTCGCCGAGTTGGCCGACGATATTCAGACACGTTTGGCTGACCGGATTTTCATTGCGCATAATGCCCGCTTCGATCATGGATTTCTGAAAAACGAATTCAAGAGAACCGGCCATGAATTCCGGCCGCCGGTTCTGTGCACCGTGCGCCTGTCGCGCAAGCTGTTCCCTGGATTTGCGCGCCACAATCTCGATTCGATCGTGGAGCGGCACCGGCTGCATGTCACCGAACGTCACCGCGCATTGGGCGATGCACGGCTGATCTGGCAATTTTGGCAGACTATCCATGAAACGCATGCGCCGGAGCTGATCAACGATACGGTATCCAAGCTGATCAGCCGTCCCAGCCTGCCGTCGAGGCTCGATGCATTGCAGATAGAAGGGATGCCTGCCACCCATGGCGTGTACCTGTTTTACGGCGAAAATGATTTGCCGCTGTATATCGGCAAGGCGAACAACCTGCGGCGCAGGGTGTTGTCGCACTTCAGCGGCGATCATCTGTCGTCCAAGGAGCTGCGGATCAGCCAGCAGATAGAGCGCATCGAATGGGTGGAAACCGCTGGCGAA
>DASYKE010000184.1:0-9666 GCA_035995725.1 Burkholderiaceae bacterium
CCGCAAGTGGATATCAGCTTCCCGGAAATCGAAAAATTCGATCATCTGCCGCCGGCCAAGGTCGATGGCGCAACCGCTTTCGTGTCGATCATGGAAGGCTGCAGCAAATATTGCAGCTATTGCGTCGTGCCTTATACCCGCGGCGAAGAAGTCTCGCGCCGCTTCGACGATGTGCTGGCCGAGGTCGCCGGGCTGGCTGCGCAAGGCGTCAAGGAGATCACGCTGCTGGGCCAGAATGTCAATGCCTTCCGTGGCGCAATGGCCGATGGCGAGATCGCCGATTTCGCATTGCTGATCGAATACATCGCTGAAATCGACGGCATCGAGCGAATTCGTTTCGTCACCAGCCATCCGAAAGAATTTACCCAACGTTTGATCGATACTTATGCCAAGGTGCCGAAACTGGTCGATCATTTGTATCTGCCCGCGCAGCACGGTTCCGACCGGATCCTGGCGGCAATGAAGCGCGGCTATACCTCGCTGGAATATAAATCGATCATCCGGCGCTTGCGCGAAGTGCGGCCGAATATTGCGATTTCTTCCGATTTCATCGTGGGTTTCCCTGGTGAAAGTGATGCGGATTTCGAGGCGATGATGAAATTAATCGACGACATCGGTTATGACAACAGTTTCAGTTTTATTTTCAGTCCGCGCCCCGGCACACCGGCAGCCAATCTGCAAGACGACACGCCGCACGATGTGAAGCTGAAACGCTTGCAGCGCCTGCAGGCGGTCATTGCAGAAAACACGAAAAAATACAGTGAGGAAATGGTGGGCACTGTACAGCGAATTTTAGTGGAAGGCCCGTCCAAAAAAGATCCAGCCGAATTGCAGGGCCGCAGCGAAAACAACCGTGTTGTCAATTTCGATGGCGGACCGGACGGAGCTCGGCTGATCGGTCGGATGATCGATGTCAACATTACACGAAGCTATGCGTACACATTGCGCGGCGAAATTGCAGTTGAACAATAACAGGCTATAGAAACATTTGAAAACCAAATCTCCCGCCCAGCCATTGAATTTCATTCCGCAACCGGTAGACAATACGCGGCTCGCGCACCTGTGCGGGCCAATGGATGAAAATCTGCGGCAGGTTTCCGCCGCGCTGGACGTGACGATTTTCCGCCGTGGCGAGAAATTCATCGTCGGTGGCGCCAATGCGGAACGCGCAGTTGAAATTCTGGAACAGTTTTATGCGCTCGCCAATAACGTGGTCTCGATCGAAGACATTCAGCTTGCGCTGGTCGAACAACGGGCGAAATCAGTGCACGGCGACGGTATGCCGGCGCTCCTTGCCGAAAAAGCCGTCGAGCAGGAAACCGAAAGCCCGGTCCTTAAAACCCGGCGCAGCGATTTGCGTGGCCGCACACCGCATCAGAATCACTACATCAAGTCGATCCTGGAGCATGATGTCACGATCGGTGTGGGCCCGGCCGGTACCGGCAAGACCTACTTGGCCGTGGCTTGCGCAGTCGATGCGCTGGAACGCGATGCGGTCAAACGCATCGTGCTGACGCGCCCGGCGGTCGAAGCGGGTGAGAGACTTGGCTTCCTGCCAGGCGATCTGGCGCAAAAGGTCGATCCCTACCTGCGGCCGCTGTACGACGCGCTGTACGATTTGCTTGGTTTCGATCGCACGCAAAAAATGTTCGACAAACAAGCCATCGAAATCGCGCCGCTGGCTTACATGCGCGGCCGTACGCTGAACCATGCATTCATCATCCTCGACGAAGCGCAAAACACGACGCCGGAACAGATGAAAATGTTTCTGACGCGCATAGGATTTGGCAGCAAAGCGGTGGTAACCGGCGATATCACGCAAATCGACTTGCAGCGCAACCAGAAGAGCGGCCTGGTCGATGCGATCAAGGTGCTGGAACAAGTGCGCGGCATTGCATTTACCCACTTCACCAGCGCCGACGTGGTGCGCCATCCGCTGGTGGCGCGCATCGTCGACGCATATGAATCGGCCAACGCCAGCAATGGTGCAATATCTGCCAAAGATGCCGGCAAAAAATAAGCTGGCGCTGTCGGTGCAGTATGCCGACCCGCGTTTGAAAGAAGCCATCCCGCGCGCGCAACTGCGCCGCTGGACACAGGCGGCGCTGCTGGCGCCGGCCAAGCTGACGATCCGCTTTGTCGACGCCGATGAGGGACAGCAGCTGAACCGCGATTATCGCGGCAAGGATTACGCGACCAATGTGCTGACATTCGCCTACACCGAGGATCAGGAATCGGACATTACCCACGCCGATATCATCCTGTGCACCGATGTGCTGGAACGCGAAGCGGCAGAACAAAGGATATCGATCGAAGCGCATACCGCCCATCTCGTGGTACATGGAGTGCTGCATGCGCAGGGCTATGACCATGAGATTGAACTGGAAGTTTCTGAAATGGAACAACTAGAAGTTGATATTCTGGCAGCACTGGGATTCGCCAATCCATATGGCGATTGATGGCGGTTGCAACGCGGCGTCGCGCTGAAGACGGGCATGTAATACGGACATGTACAATGCCGCAATGCAACTTGAACATTCGGCCGAAATATGACTTGCCGTACCCAAATCCTTTCCAGCATAAAAGACTTGACTCCTTCTCTTGCAGAAAGTAGTTGGGTTGGATTTGAATAAATCGCTGCTGCCCATTCCCGTACGAAAAGACCGGTAGTCAAGTAATCCCAAGTGACTGACTTTAGGATTCGAGTCCCGTTTGTTGTATCCTATATCCCATCGAAACAACGTGGACCTCGTCCACGGCTATCAGCCATATGCAAGATCATCCTAGTAGCGCCAAATCTGCCGACGCAAAACCCCACCGGTCATTGTTTGAACGTCTGACCGCACTGATTTCCCCTGAGCCTGAAAACCGTGGCGAACTGCTCGAGATTCTGCATGACGCGCATGACCGCGGCTTGATCGACGCCGATGCGCTGTCGATGATCGAAGGCGTATTCCAGGTATCCGACCTGTCGGCGCGCGACATCATGATCCCGCGTTCGCAAATGGACACGGTTGATATCACCAAGCCGATTGAAGAATGGCTTCCCATGGTGCTGAAAACGGCGCATTCTCGTTTCCCGGCAGTCGAAGGCGAGCGCGACAAGGTGGTAGGCATTTTGCTGGCCAAGGATTTGCTGCGTTATTACGCCGAAGAATCGTTCGATGTGCGCGGCATGCTGCGCCCGGCGATCTTCATCCCCGAATCGAAACGGCTCAACGTACTGCTGCGCGATTTCCGGTCCAACCGTAATCACATGGCAATCGTGGTCGACGAATACGGCGGGGTGTCCGGCATCATCACGATCGAAGACGTACTCGAACAAATCGTCGGTGACATCGAAGATGAATATGATTTCGACGAGGAGGCAGACAATATTGTGGCGGTCAAGGACGGTTCGCATGGCAAGCGCTGGCGTATCAAGGCACTGACCGATATCGATCAATTCAACGACACTCTGGGTACCCGATTTCCGGAGGACGGCGTCCATACCGTCGGCGGACTGGTAGCCAACCACCTGGGCCGCATGCCGCGCAAAGGTGAAGTGTTCGACATCGATAACCTGCGCTTTGAAATACTGCGCGCCGATGCCCGCCAGGTGCATGCGCTGCTGATCGAAAAGCTGCCGGAAACGGGCGGCGAAGAGACCAGCCAGTAGGTTTGTCCGGGCGCTGGAAGTCCATGAGGGCAAACCTGTCTGCATTTACACATATTTAAAAACCGGAATTCACCAAATTTCTACAGATCGGTTCCGTCCCACTTGCATGAGGTGGGCCAGGGAGGGATAGTGCATTTGCGATACAGCCGTTTTACCTTGGAAGCACTACTCTCATCCCAACCTTTCCCCTGCAAGAGGGATCGAGTTTCGGTATGCTACCGCGAGGCAGATACATCTATACTTTGGAAGCACCTATAACCAAATCCACCCTTCATCGCTAGCCTGTCTTTACAATCAAAATACCGACTGCTTGAATACCGATTCCCTCTCATCCGCCATAGCCCGCTTTTCACCGCTGCTGGCGCTGGCCGCCGGCGCACTCACCGTATTTTCATTCGCGCCCTTCGGATACTGGCCGGTGCAAATCGCGACTCTGGCGCTATTGTTCTGGCTGGTGTCGAACCAATCCTCGATCAAACTCAGCGTGCTGACCGGCTGGGCTTACGGCTTCGGCTGGTCGGTATGCGGCGTCTATTGGCTCTATATCAGCATGCATCGCTACGGCGGCCTGCCATCCTGGATGGCCGCGCTTGCGGTTGCGCTGATGGGCGTGGTATTGGGCGCATTCGCGGCGCTGGCGATGGGCGGCAGCGCCTGGTTTAGACAGCGTGGCGCGTCGCGCACCGTTTTATTGCTGCTCGTTTTTCCCACACTGTGGATGCTGTCGGAATGGTTGCGCGGCTGGGTATTGACCGGCTTGCCATGGGTTGTCGCGGGTTATGCACATAGTGCTAGCCCACTGGCAGGCTTTGCGCCGATTGTCGGCGTCTACGGGCTGGGATGGCTGGCCGCCCTGATAGCAGGCAGCCTCGTGCTGCTGGCTGTGCACTCCCTTCGACGACCAACGGAAGTGCAAAGCCGACCAACGGAAGTGCACAGCTCGCAGACAAAAAGGCTTTCGATCGCGCTTGTCGTCGTGATCATTGCCGCCGGCGCCAGCTTGAAAACGGTCGACTGGACGGCAGTCAGCGGCCGGCCGATTTCGGTGCGCCTGCTGCAAGGCAATGTGCCACAGGAAAGCAAATTCGATCCCGACCATATCTACGCTACGCTCCTGCTGTACCATGACATGGTCCGCGCCGCGCCGGCGGACTTGATCGCGACACCCGAAACCGCGCTGCCGTTGTTGTCGCATCAGTTGCCGCCCGATTATCTGGGGCTGTTGTCGGCTTTCGCTCAACGCTCGAACAGCCATATTGCGCTCGGCATGCCGGTCAGCGACGGGCCGCAGCAATATGCGAACAGTGTGATCGGGTTCGGGCCCGAGTCGTCACCGGCGGTAAAACCGTATCGCTACGACAAGCATCATCTGGTACCGTTCGGCGAATTCATTCCGACTGGCGCACGCTGGTTCGTCGACATGATGCGCATCCCGCTCGGCGATTTCACCCGTGGCGCAGCATTGCAGCCGCCGTTCGCGGTGAAAGATCAATGGGTCATGCCCAACATCTGTTACGAAGACCTGTTTGGCGAAGAAATCGCCGACCAGCTGGCGGCCAGCTATTTTTCGGGCAGACCGCAAGCGACGATTCTGTTGAACGTTTCCAACATCGCCTGGTTCGGCGATTCGATCGCAGTACCGCAGCATTTGCAAATCTCGCAAATGCGCGCGCTGGAAACCGGCCGTCCGATGCTGCGCGCGACCAACAGCGGCGCCACCGCGGTCATCGATCCCAAAGGCGCGATAGTCGCGCAACTGCCGCCTTTCACGCGCGGCACGCTGGCGGCAACAGTCCAAGGCTATACCGGTTGGACTCCTTATATCCTGTTCGGCAACACGCCGGTGGTCGCACTGGCTTTCCTGTTGCTGGGCGTTGCCTGGTTTTCGGTCCGCAAAAAACGGCAGTAAACAACAGTGTAGCCGGGATATTCCACCAGACCGGCCCCAACTTGCCAAAGTGACGCATATATAGCCGGTAATGGTTCGCCGTCCAAAGGCGTAATTTTGACCGCCGGCCTACGCGTCATCATCCCGCGTCTTGGTGAAATTTCCGGGCTGTCGCCGTCAAAACCCGCTAAAATCCTAGCTTTTGACCAATCTTCGTTACCCTCTTTGCGATCGACTGTGCACTTCCGTTGGTCGGCTGTGCACTTCCGTTGGTCGCCGTTCCAGGCGTAGGGAAAAACAATGCTCACATTTCAACAAGTCGTTCTCAAGCTGCAAGAATACTGGGATGCGCAAGGCTGCGCTCTGCTGCAGCCATACGATATGGAAGTCGGCGCCGGCACGTCCCACACCGCGACTTTTTTGCGCGCGATCGGCCCGGAACCGTGGCGTGCCGCCTATGTGCAGCCGTCGCGCCGCCCGAAAGACGGCCGCTACGGCGAAAATCCGAACCGGATGCAGCATTACTATCAATACCAGGTGGTGTTGAAACCCGCGCCGGAAAATATCCTCGATCTGTATCTCGGTTCGCTGGAAGCGCTGGGCCTGAACCTGAAGCAGAACGATGTGCGCTTCGTCGAAGACGATTGGGAAAATCCGACACTGGGCGCCTGGGGTCTGGGTTGGGAAGTCTGGCTGAACGGCATGGAAGTCACGCAATTCACCTATTTTCAGCAAGTCGGCGGCCTCGACTGCAAACCGGTATTAGGCGAAATCACCTACGGCATCGAACGCCTTGCAATGTATCTGCAAGGGGTTGAGAACGTCTACGACCTGGTATGGACCGAGTGGGAAGAACATGGCGTCAAAAAGCAACTGACGTACGGCGACGTGTTTCATCAGAACGAAGTCGAACAATCGACATATAACTTCGAATATTCGAACACCGATTTTCTGTTCTCGCTATTTACCAATTACGAGTCCGAAGCGAAACGGCTGCTGGATGTGCCGCTGGCGCTGCCCGCCTATGAGATGATTCTGAAAGCTGCGCACACGTTCAATTTGCTCGACGCACGCGGCGCGATCTCGGTCACCGAGCGCGCAGCATACATCGGCCGTATCCGCAACCTATCGCGTGCGGTGGCGCAGGCATATTTTGAATCGCGCGAAAAACTCGGCTTCCCGATGTGCGGGGATTCTCGAAAAGCTGCATGATGTTGTCGTTTCCGCAGACAGGAAAACCCAGCGTTGTTTCAGACACTTAAGACACTAGATTCCCGCCTGTGCGGGAATGACGGCAAAAAATGAATCAAACACTGTTAGTCGAATTACTCACCGAAGAACTGCCGCCGAAAGCGCTAGCCAAACTTGGCGAAGCGTTTGCCGATCGAATTCTCAACGGCCTTCATCTGTATCAGCTGACACTCCCCATTTCTCAAGGAGTACTAAGCTTCGCGACACCAAGACGGCTAGCCGTAGCAATTCCTGATGTCCTGTCGCAAGCGCCAGATCGCACGGAATCGAAAAAACTAATGCCGATCAAAGTTGCATTCGACAGCGACGGCAAACCAACAGCAGCGTTACTCAAGCGTCTTGAAAAAGAAGGCGCATCAGCGGAGCAAGTGGAACGAAAAACGGAAGGCGACATAGAGTACGCTTTCGTCACTCGGACAATCAAAGGCGTCTCGCTTGCGGTCGGTTTGCAAGAGGTACTAGAAGATGCAGTTACCAAGCTGCCAATCCCCAAGACGATGAGCTACCAATTAGCCGATGGTGAAACGACGGTTCATTTCGTACGCCCAGCGCACGCGCTAGTTGCACTGCACGGCACAGAAGTCGTGCCGGTTTCAGTACTTGGTCTGCAGGCAGGTCGTGTCACACTAGGACATCGCTTCTTGTCGCAAGGTCAATTGTCGATTGTCACTGCCGATGGTTATGCATCCACACTGCAGGAAGGAGGCAAGGTCATTGCCGACGTCGGCGCGCGCAAAGAAAAAATCCGCAGCGCGCTGCTCGCCAAGGCCGGCAGCGACAAGGTATTGATGCCGGAATCGCTGCTGGACGAAGTCACTGCATTGGTCGAATGGCCGGTGGTGTATGAATGCAATTTCGAAAGTGAATTTCTGTCGGTGCCGCAGGAGTGCCTGATCCTGACGATGCAGACCAATCAAAAATATTTTGCGCTGACCGATGCCGATGGCCGTTTGCGTTCGCGGTTTTTGATTGTGTCGAACTTGGCAACTGATGACCCGCAGCACATAATCCGAGGTAATGAACGCGTAGTGCGGCCACGCCTGTCGGATGCCAAGTTTTTTTTCGAGCAAGACAAGAAAAAGAAGCTGGCGGACCGTTTGCCTGGCTTGGCCAGCGTGGTTTATCACAACAAGCTCGGCACCCAGGCGCAGCGTACCGAGCGTGTCAAGACACTGGCGGGCAAGATTGCGCAGGCGCTGAGCACTGACGTGGCGCGTGCCGAACGCGGCGCGCTGCTGGCGAAGACGGACTTGCTGACCGACATGGTCGGCGAGTTTCCGGAACTGCAAGGCATCATGGGCACTTACTATGCGCGCCATGACGGCGAACATGAGGATGTGGCGCGCGCAATATCCGAGCATTACCGGCCACGGTTTGCGGGCGATACATTGCCTGTGACCGATACCGGCACTGCGGTGGCACTGGCCGACAAGCTTGAAACACTGGTCGGCATCTGGGGCATCGGCCTGCAGCCGACCGGGGACAAGGATCCGTTCGCGCTGCGTCGTCATGCGCTCGGCATACTGCGCATGCTGATTGAAAAGCGTCTGCCTTTGTCCCTTGGTAATTTGCTGGCAGACAGCGCACAACTGTTTGCCGACAATCCGAATTTCAAGCTCGCGAATGCGGAGATGATCACCTTCCTGCACGAGCGCCTGCGCGGTTTATTGCGTGAACGCTGCTATGCGCAAAATGAAATCGAAGCCGTGGTCGCCCAAAATCCCGACCGGCTCGATAACATCATCGAACGCCTGGATGCAGTGCAGGCTTTCGCCGCCCTGCCGGAAGCGGCTTCTCTGGCCGCCGCCAACAAGCGCATTACCAATATCCTGAAAAAGACCGACGGTGCCACCCGTAACGTTCAAACGGGATTGCTGCGGGAAGCGGCGGAAGAAGGCTTGTATTCCGCAATGACTCTATTGAAACCGCAAGTCGACGCCTCATTTTCCAAGGGTGACTTCACCGGCACTCTCAAGGCGCTCGCCCGTTTGCGCCAAAATGTCGATGCCTTCTTTACCGACGTGATGGTGATAACGGAAGATGAACAGTTGCGTAACAATCGCATTGCGCTATTGTCCAATTTGCACGGAATGATGAACCAGGTAGCCGATATTTCCAAACTGGCGGCCTGACCGAACGCTTGAAAAATGAAATTGATCATCTTAGATCGCGATGGCGTCATTAACCATGATTCCGATGCGTTCATCAAGTCGCCCAACGAGTGGATTCCGATCCCGGGTTCGCTGGAGGCGATCGCGCGCCTGAACCAGGCAAATTACCGCGTGGTCGTATCGACCAACCAGTCCGGCATTGCACGCGGACTGCTCAATATTGTGACGCTCAACGCGATCCATCAAAAATTGCATGTGGCGGCACAACAAATCGGCGCCCACATTGACGCAATATTTTTCTGTCCGCACTCGGCAGACGACAATTGCGATTGCCGTAAACCCAAACCCGGCATGGTGCACGCCATTGCAAAGCGTTTCAATGTGAGCATGAAAGGCGTACCTACCGTCGGCGATTCGTTGCGTGATTTGCAAGCCGGCTTTGTGTTGGGTTGTATGCCATATCTGGTATTGACCGGCAAAGGTGAGAAGACTCGCGAAAAGGGCGGGCTGCCACCGAGCACCAAGATTTATCCGGATTTGGCAGCCATGGTCGATCATCTGCTGAATGTCCCGGCCGCTGCTGAAGTGACTCCTGCGGACCAGGCAGTTGTCGAGGAGCCAATCCCATCGAAAGGAATAAAACAAAAAAATGCTTGAACAAAAGCATGTTTTTGCCGATTTTTTGTCGATAATAGCGAAGCTGTCGACGCCAGGCCGAGCAAGATATCGATCGCTCCATTAATTCTTCAGGAGACATT
>DASYKE010000185.1:0-8984 GCA_035995725.1 Burkholderiaceae bacterium
CCAGCATGCGGAATTTTACTCAGAAACAGTTGACGTGAAGATCAGCTGCCCATATGTGTCGGCAGCTCGATATTCTATCGGGCTACAGCAAGACGGAAAAAGCAGATATTAAATAAAATTAACCGCCGCCGCCATTGCGTCGACCGTCGCTGAAACCTTATCATGTACGAGAGGCAGCCGTATTATCAACGGGGCCACGCCGACACGATCGGAAATATCGCTTGCTTCCGGACATCCCGATCCAAAAGGACAAGAAACGCTTATGAAAACCAAAGCTGCGATTGCATGGAAGGCAAAGGCTCCGCTCACCGTCGCAGAAGTTGATCTCGACGGCCCCAAAGCACACGAGGTCCTGGTCGAAATAAAAGCAACCGGGATCTGCCATACCGACTACTACACGTTATCGGGCGCTGATCCGGAAGGCATCTTCCCAGCCATCCTCGGCCATGAAGGCGCCGGTATCGTGCTCGATATCGGGCCCGGCGTCGCTTCGCTGAAGAAAGACGATCATGTGATTCCGCTTTACACGCCGGAGTGTCGCCAATGCAAGTTTTGTTTGTCGCGCAAGACCAATCTCTGCCAGGCGATCCGCTCGACGCAAGGCAAGGGGTTAATGCCGGATGGCACAACACGCTTCTCGATCGACGGCAAACCTGTTTATCACTATATGGGGACATCGACTTTCTCCAATTACACCGTCGTACCCGAAATCGCGCTGGCCAAAATCCGTGAAGACGCACCATTTGACAAAGCCTGCTATATCGGTTGCGGTGTCACAACCGGCGTCGGTGCAGTGATCTACTCGGCAAAAGTAGAGGCCGGCGCCAACGTGGTGGTATTCGGGCTCGGCGGCATCGGACTGAATGTGATTCAGGGCGCGAAGATGGTCGGCGCCGACAAGATTATCGGTATCGATATCAACCCGCGCCGGGTAGATCTTGCCCGCAAGTTCGGCATGACGCATTTCATCAATCCCAAGGAAGCAGGAAATGTCGTCGATCATATTGTCCAGCTGACTGATGGTGGCGCGGATTATTCGTTCGAATGTATCGGCAACGTCGTGACCATGCGCCAGGCGCTTGAGTGTTGCCACAAGGGCTGGGGCCAATCGTTCATTATCGGTGTTGCCGCTGCCGGCGAAGAAATCAGCACCCGCCCGTTTCAACTTGTCACCGGCCGCCAATGGAAAGGATCTGCGTTCGGCGGCGCGCGCGGCCGCACCGATGTGCCGAAGATCGTGGACTGGTATATGGAAGGCAAGTTGAACATCGATGATCTGATCACCCATACCCTGCCGCTTGAAAGAATAAATGACGGTTTCGATCTGATGAAAAGCGGCGAATCGATCCGTTCCGTCGTACTTTATTGATCGGATTGCCATGCTTGAGCTGCTCAGCGAACACGCATGTTTCGGCGGGACGCAACGCTTTTATGGCCATCACTCAACCGAGATCGGCTTGCCGATGCGCTTCTCGATATATTTACCGCCACAGGCGCGCGCAGGCAAGCTGCCTGCGCTGTTTTACCTTGCCGGGCTTACCAGTACGGAAGAAACCTTCGTGACCAAGGCGGGCGCGCAACGTGTGGCCGCACGCGAAGGCGTGATTCTGATCGCGCCGGATACAAGTCCGCGCAACGCGGGCGTCAACGGCGAAACCGATAGCTGGGATCTGGGAGCGGGCGCGAGTTTTTATGTCGATGCGACACAGCCGCCGTGGCGCGAGCATTACCGCATGTACAGCTACCTGCTCGAATTGCGCGAAACGGTTATTCGGGAATTTCCCGTGGCGCCGTTGCGCATCGGAATTTCCGGACATTCTATGGGCGGGCATGGCGCGCTCGTGATGGCGTTGCGCAATCGTGGCTTGTTCCGTTCGGTATCGGCGTTTGCGCCTATCTGCGCACCAAGCAAATGTCCCTGGGGAAAAAAAGCGTTTTCCGCCTATCTGGGAATCGACGAGCAAGCCTGGTTGCAGTACGATGCCAGCGCGCTGATGACGCAAATGCGGACGCCCTTTCCCGGCGGTATCTTGATCGATCAGGGCCTGAACGACAAATTCCTGGCGGAACAGTTGCATCCCCAGCTTTTTGAAGATGCCTGCAAAAAGGCGCGGCAGCCGCTGAATTTACGCATGCACTCCGGCTACGACCATAGCTATTATTTTATTTCAACCTTCGTTGAAGATCACATTCTGTTTCACCATCGCCAGCTCAACGCTCAAGCCGATTAGTGATCCGTTCTGCCTGTTTTTCATGCTCGAAGATAGCTGTCGCCTGTCTCCGGAAATCCTTCGGCGATAGCCCGACCCGGCGTTTGAAGAAGCGGGTAAAGTAAGCGGGATCGGAAAAGCCCAGAGTATAGGAAACGACGCTGACCGTCATCGATGTATAGACCAGATTCCGCCTGGCTTCCAGCAGCATGCGTTCATGAATCAAATCCAGCGCAGACTGGCCGACCGCCTGACGGCACAGCACGTTAAGGTGGGCCGCGGTGATGCCGATTTTCCTGGCGTAGTGGGCAACCGGGTAATGCCTGGTGTAGCACTCTTCGATCAAATCGCAGAAATGCGCGAAATGCTCCAGACCTCGGCTTACGGCTTTGGACTGTTGCCCAGAGGAATTCGCTGAATTTCTGGTTAGCCAGATCAGTATTGCACCCAGCAAGGATTCCAGCAAAAGATTCCGATGCGGCGCATTGCGCTTGTATTCATGGTCCACTGCGCTGAATGCCGTTTTGATGTAGTCGCTTTCGACATCGTCGCCAAGACAATGGATGTGCGGACTGGTCGACGTAATCATTCCATCGCCGATATCCCGGCTGATTTTACCGATCAATGGATACGCCAGCGTGATCACATGCCCTTCGGCGTTGCGTGCAAACCTGAATCCGTGAATGCACATCTGCGGCACCATCAATATTTGGCCTGCGCGCATGTCCTGATGCCGATCGTCGAGCCGGACTTTTGCAGTGCCTTTTTTCAGATACAGTATCTGGAACAATCCGTGATGCTGATGCGGCTTGATCTGCCAATTGTGCAATTGACTGCGGGCAGCGATCGATTCGCAATGCACCATATCCGGCGTCAGCCATTGATCGTGTTCGCCATACAGTTTATAGACCGGTACGTCCGTTGAAAGACTCATCTCATGCTCGCTTTCCAAGCTGGATTTATCATCGTACCAGATCGCAATAAAATCTTCGAAAAGTACAAGTTTTAACGAAAAAAATCCATTCCATGCCGGCCGCTTCCGGGACAACATATCGCTATTCATACAAGACATGGACTGCGAGTCCGTGCTATCCATAAACCGGAGACACCGATTGAAAACCCAGGTAGCCATCATAGGTGCCGGTCCTTCCGGACTCCTGCTAGGCCAGCTTTTGCATCTGCAGGGCATCGACACCGTGATTCTGGAAGTCCGGACGCCGGATTATGTATTGGGCCGGATTCGCGCCGGCGTGCTGGAACAGGGCACCGTCGAGCTGCTCAGGAAAGCCAAGGCCGCTGACCGCATGGACCGCGAAGGCCATGTCCACGACGGTTTCGCTCTGTCTTTCGCAGGCAGGCTGGAACGAATCGACATGAAGTCCCTGACCGGCGGCAAAACCGTAATGGTCTACGGGCAGACCGAGGTCACCAGGGATCTGATGGATGCACGCGCCACGGCCGGGGGAATCAGCATCTACGAAGCCAAGGATGTCGCGTTGCATGATTTCCATGGCGACAAACCCCGCGTCACCTTTGTCAAGGACGGCGAAACGGTCGCGCTTGAATGCGACTATATCGCGGGCTGCGACGGCTTTCATGGCGTGTCGCGCAAATCGGTGCCGCGGAACGCGATCGGGATTTTCGAGCGGGCCTATCCGTTCGGCTGGCTAGGCATATTGTCAAGGACACCGCCCGTATCGGATGAACTGATTTATGCCAGTCACGAGCGCGGTTTTGCGTTGTGCAGCATGCGTTCACCGATGCTGAGCCGATATTACGTGCAATGTCCGCTCGACGAAAAACTGGATGACTGGTCCGACAATCGCTTCTGGGATGAACTCAAGTCACGACTGCCGGAAGATGCTGCCGACGCACTGATCACCGGCGCGTCGATCGAGAAAAGCATTGCGCCGCTGCGCAGCTTCGTTGCCGAGCCGATGAAATTCGGACGGCTGTTCCTGGCCGGGGATGCCGCCCACATCGTGCCGCCCACCGGAGCGAAAGGACTGAACCTGGCAGCCAGCGATGTCCATGCGCTGTACCATGTATTATGCAAAACCTATCATGAAGGCCGCAGCGATCTACTGGAAAGATATTCCGAAATCTGCCTGCGCCGCGTATGGAAAGCCGAGCGCTTCTCGTGGTGGATGACGTCGATCCTGCACAAGTTTTCGGATGATCCATTTAGTCGCCGCATCCAGCTGGCCGAGCTTGATTACTATACGAATTCGCTGGCGGGCCGGACTACCATTGCGGAAAATTATGTGGGTTTGCCTTATGAGGCGATCGAATGAATGCAGGCCGGGCAAACGCCCTTGAACGGCAACCCCGGCAACCGAAAATTGTATTAAACCGCTCGATAATCGCCTTTATCCATTTAGCGAGCGGTTAATGCGCTATGATAATTTAACGACGTTAAATCAGGAGGCCACCGTATCGCATCAAGTGCAATGGCATGGTTTTACATTCATCAGTGAACAGTCGGCAGACATATCGACAAAAAATGGAGAAGACAATGAAATTCACGAAAATTTTGCGGTCCGCCGCGACAATCGGCGTATTCGGACTTGCAGCATTCGCCGCGCATGCGCAGGAGACGATCAAGGTGGGAGTGATTGCGGCATTTTCAGGACCTTTCGCCGATTACGGCAAGCAAATGGAAGGCGGCATCAAGGCTTACATGAAGCAGCATGGCGACAAAGTCGCCGGCAAGAAAATTGAAATCATTTACAAGGACACGACCGGCCCATCACCGGAAATTGCCAAGCGTCTGGCGCAAGAAATGGTGGTGCGCGACAAGGTCGATTTCCTCGCCGGGTTCGGCCTGACGCCGGAAGCGCTGGCGGTGGCGCCGATCGCCGAGCAAGCCAGGAAGCCGATGATCATCATGAATGCCGCAACATCGATCATCACCACCAAGTCGAACTATATTGCGCGCGTGTCGATGACACTGCCCCAAATCTCCAGTCCGATGGCTACCTGGGCCGCCAAGAATGGCATCAAACGGGTGGTGACCCTGGTTGCCGATTACGGACCGGGCATCGATGCCGAGACGGCGTTCAAGAATACCTTCACTGCCGGCGGCGGGCAGATCGTGGAATCCAGCCGGGTGCCGCTGCGCAATCCGGATTTCGCGCCCTATATTCAACGCATCAAGGATGCCAAGCCGGAAGCGGTATTCATTTTCGTGCCGGCCGGCGAACAGGGTGTTGCCTTCATGAAGGGCTACCGCGAGCGCGGTCTGGCGGAAGCGGGAATCAAGGTGATCGCTACCGGCGACCTGACCGACGATCATGTGTTGCCGGTAATGGGTGATGCCACGCTGGGCGTGATTACCACCTTTCATTATTCGGCCGCTCACAATTCGCCGGAAAACAAGACTTTCCTGAAATATTTCGCGGAGACCAATCCGAATGCCGGGCGCCCGAACTTCATGGCGGTGGCCGCCTATGACGGCATGGCGGCAATTTATGAAGTCGCACGCAAGCTCAACGGCAAGATCGATGGCGACAAGGCGATGGCGATTTTGAAGGGAATGAAGATCAACAGTCCGCGCGGCCCGATCACGATCGATCCGGAAACGCGCGATGTGGTGCAGACTGTTTATGTGCGCCGGGTCGAGAAAATCGGGGGAGAAGTCTACAACGTCGAGTTCGACAAGTTCGAGAACATGAAGGATCCGGGCAAATAGTACCCTCCCTTCGTGGCCTCCAAAAGCCGCCGGTCCGGGCGGCTTTTTTTATTCGAGATTAAATTCGCCGTTTCTTTCCAGCCCGGCGCCCGCGACTGCCGGACCGATTGCTGTTATCAGCTCAGCCGGTCGACATCGGCTTTGATCAAGAGGTTGCGTCCTGCGCCGATTCCGGCAATGAGCGCAGCGATACCGACCGCTGTCAGAAAAACCGCCACCATATCCCACCCATGACTGAGGTCATGCAGTAGCCCCGCTACAAATGGGCCGAGCGCCGCGAACGAATAACCGAATCCCTGCGCCATGCCGGACAACGATGCGGCCGCGTGCGCATTCGGTGCGCGCAGCACGAGCAGCGTCATTGCAATGCTGAAGCTGCCACCCTGCCCCAGCCCCAGCAAAATCGCCCACGGCCAGATGGCATCGAGCGGCGCATACATGCAGCCGAGCAAACCGGCCAGCGACATGATCATCAGCAGCGCGATGGCGATGCGCTGGTCTTTCCCGCGCGTTGCCAGCCATGGGCCGGCGAGCGCGGTAATGAGCTGCATCCCGATTGAAGCCGACAGCACGAAGCCTGCGCCCAAAGGCGACATGCCGCGATCGACCAGGATGGCAGGCAGCCATCCGAACACGCAGTAGGCCAGTACCGATTGCAATCCCATATATGCGGTGACCTGCCAGGCAAGTACACTCGAGCGCAGCCCGCGCACTGCGTAGCGTTCCTGTCCATTCTGCCGTGCATGATGGCGCATTTGCGGCCACCATACGAATGCCGCAATCAGCGCCGGCAGCAGCCAGAACGCGAGTGCCGGACGCCAGTCGCCACCGGCCAGGTTCTGGATCGGCACCGTAACACCTGCCGCCAGTGCTGCCCCGAGACAAAGCGCCATCGTGTACGCGCCCATCATAAGTCCCACCCGATCGGGAAAATCGCGCTTGACAATGCTCGGCAGCAGCACCATCACGATGCCGATACTGGCACCGGCCACCAATGCACCGATGAACAGCCCCGAAGCGCCGAAAAAAATGCGCAGCCCGGTACCAAGGGCCAATATCAACAGGCTATACAGTACGACCCGCTCGGCCGAATAGCGGCGCGCCAGCCACGGAGCGAAAGCAGCAAACAGTCCAAAGCAGAGAACCGGCAGCGTTGTCAACATGCCGGCTGCCGCGGAAGACATGCCGGTGTCGGCACGGATCGTAGCGAGGACCGCCGCCGCACTGGTCAAGGCCGGCCGCAAATTCACGCCGACCAGAAGCAGCGCCACGGCGAGCAACAGTCGCGATGCTGGCTGCTGTAGCGTTATGTCGTTCTGCCGGTCAGCGGCCGGTGAATTGTTTCTCTGCATCAGGCGACCGCCACCAGCCGATTCAGCTTGTCGGTATCGGCCAGCAGGCTGGCGCTATCCGAATCATGCACGATGCGGCCGCGGTCGAGCACGATGGCGCGCCGGGTCAGCGACAGCGCCAGCCGCGCATGCTGCTCGACCACGATCACCGTCAGGCCCTGGTCGGTCACTAGGCCGCGAATCACGCGTAACAATTCCTGCACGATGATCGGCGCCAGTCCTTCCATCGGTTCATCGAGCAGCAGCAGGCGAGGATTGGTAATCAATGCGCGCGCAATGGCGAGCATCTGCTGCTCGCCACCGGACAATTGATTGCCCATGTTGGCCCGGCGCTCATGCAGGCGCGGAAATATTTCGTAGATGCGGGCCAGAGTCCATTCACCGGGACGCGCCACCACCGTCAAATGCTCTTCCACCGTCAGCGAAGGAAACATCAGCCGTTCCTGCGGTACCCAGCCCAGGCCCGCCTGCGCGCGCCGGTATGTCGGCACGCGGGCAATGTCTGTGCCGCACCAGCGGATGGTGCCGCCATGCAGTTGCGTCAATCCCATCAACGTCACCAGCAGCGTCGATTTGCCGACGCCGTTGCGGCCCAGCAGCGCGAGGCTGTCGCCTTCCTGCAACGCAAGCGAGATTCCATCCAGCACCACCGATTCGCCATAGCCGGCGGTCACGCGGTCCAATGCAAGCAGCTCACGCATGCTCCGCCTCTCCCAGGTAGACTTCCTTGACGCGCTTGTCCGCGGCAATCTCGGCCGGTGTGCCTTCGCACAATACCTTGCCCCCGACCAGCACCGTGATGCGTTCGGCAAAACGGAATACCAGCCCCATGTCGTGTTCGATGAAGACAATCGTCACATCGCGCGGCAACCGGGCAATGACTTCGAACAGTTCGGCGCTTTCGGCCGACGGAATGCCGGCGGCCGGTTCATCGAGCAGCAATACCTTCGGCCTGGTCGCCAGCGCCAACGCAATCTCCACCAGGCGCTGTTTGCCGTAAGGCAGGCTGCGCGTAACGGTATCGGCATCGCGCTCCAGCTTGAGCGAGCCAAGCAGGGACATCGCTTCATCGATTGCCTCGTGTTGCTGCGCTACCGTCTGGTACCATACAAAATGTCGGCCCTCGCGTTCGCAAATTGCCAGCACAACCGATTCCAGCACCGTCAATCCGGCAAACAGGGTATTGATCTGGAAGGTGCGGGTCATGCCGCGCTTGACCCGCTGATGCTGCGGCAGCGAGGTAATATCTTCGTCGCCGAAAAATACCCGTCCGCTGCTCGGCGCCAAACTGCCCGTCAGCAGGTTGATGAACGTGGTCTTGCCCGCGCCGTTCGGCCCGATCAGCGCATGCCGCGCGCCCGCAGCGAACGACAATGTGATGTCGCTGTTGGCCTTGAAGGCGCCCCACTGTTTCGACAATCCTTCGGTGCGCAATATCGTAGTCATGACGACCGCCCTTCCACCGTGCCCCGGGTAAAGCGTGCATGGATTTTCCCGAGCCCGCCCAAGATGCCGCCGCGGGCAAACAATACGATCACAATCAGTAGCAAGCCGATCCAGAATTGCCAGTAAGCCGGGTTGAGGCCGGCGATGTAGTCTTGCGCCAGCATGAATACGATCGCGCCGATCAATGCGCCGTACAGGCGGCCGGTGCCGCCCAGCACCAGGATGATCAGCAATTCCGCCGATCGCGCAAAGCCCAGCGAATCGAGCCCGACGAATTGCGTGGTC
>DASYKE010000186.1:0-12636 GCA_035995725.1 Burkholderiaceae bacterium
GGCGGCAATGGTGAGGCTGGCAAGCGAAGCCAGGCCGCCAATGCGCTTCATTGCGGGAGCCATTGCCGTCAACGCGGCCGACGCGAAACTCGCCGGCATGCGAGCCGAACTCGATAGCTGGCGGCAGCTTTCCGTGAGCACGGATGGGAATTACAAACTCTAACAGTCAACGTCGGCTAGCACGGTGGTCAATTCGCACCGGTCCTGCCCACACCCATAGACCAATCGCTACTTCGGCGCGTATTGCATGTCCCCGTTACCGAAGGACCAGTCCTCGCGATTGACTTCGACCAGGTTGATCCAGACGTCCTCCTTTCGTGCGCCGGCCTTGATGTGTATGTCATCGGCGACCTTGCGATAAAACGCCTTCTTGATATCCGTGGTTCGGCCCGCATTCCACGTAATCTGAATGAAGACGATGTTCGGGGAGTATTTAATCCCCAGATAACCGTCTGCCGGATAAACGATCTCTTCCGGAGCATGGCGCGTGATCACTTGAAACTTATCGTGCTGCGGCACATTGGCAACTTCGATCATTGCGTTGTAGATGACATCGCTCACGATGCGCACGAACTCGGATGATGCATCGCTGCATAGGTCGATTCTGACTAGTGGCATGAGTAAACCTTTCCATGTCGGGATTCGAGGGCCGGCGGCGCAGTCCTGTCCGCAGTCCTGTCGTTACACAATCCGCGTGGCGACTGCAAAAGGCACCTTGGCGAGGGACTGCATGGGAGATTGGATTAGACCAGATTAGACTGGGCATGGAATTTCTGCAAATGCATAATTTTCATATTTATCATGAAGATATTGCATGTTGCTTGACGATTGTATGGCATGGAAGAGTGTGTCATTGCAAGACCTGACCCCGTTGTTTTGAAAATCCGTCGTATCAAATGAAAGCTTGTGCCTGAAAGAGAAATTGCAAATATTGGCACCGCTAAAACAATCTGAATGAATCCTTGTCAATCCTTGTCTAACGATTTGCTTGTTCTAAATAAAGTTTTGTGAGTTTTTTCTGCAACTGCCTGCTTTTGAGCACCGGCATCTTGCTAAGGGAGCGGAAAACGTGACGCTTGCAAGCGACCAAAAGCTTGATCCGGATAAATTGTCGGCAACGTCTCGAAGGATGCTTGAGCTTCGAAATGCCGCCTTATCGGAGTGGGAAAAAAGAGTCCGTGCGTCGGTCAGGCAGGCTGATGCATTGAGCCGCCCTATTCTCATCAATACTCTTCCCACGCTTTATGACAATATCGCTGAATCGCTTACACCGAATTATCCCAGGGAAAATGCAGTAGCCACCACAACAATTGCCGCCGAACATGGCGGGGAACGGGCCCGCCTGACAAATTACGATCTGCAATCAGTCATTCGCGAATACCAGCTGCTTAAATCGACCCTTCTTGATGTCCTGAAGCAAAACGGCATTCAATTGCGTGACGATGAATTACTTGTAATCGATACATCGTTCGACACCGCGATAAGAGAAGCTGTTACTGCATTTGCCCTCGCGCTCACAGCTTTACGCGAAAAGTTCGTGGCGTCGCTTGCTCATGATTTGAGAAATCCGCTGGCTGTGGCCAATATGGCTGCCGACCTGATTGCCAACACGACGGACTCTTCCCGGACCAAGGACCTCGCGGACAGGATCATCAGGAACCATGACCGCATGGATCAAATGATTCAGGATTTGCTCGACACAATGGTATTTCAAAGCGATAAGAGATTACGCCTCGATCTATCCAATTTTGACATACTGGATGTTGCAAAGGAAGTCTGCGAACAATTCACATCCATTTATCAGCCGCGGTTTCAGATTATAGGCAGATCGGTCAAGGGCTGGTGGGGCCGCGACCCAATGAAAAGGGCGCTGGAGAACCTTGTGGGCAACGCTGTCAAATACGGTGCTCCGGACAAGCAGATCCGTATAAAAATCGATGAGATGCATGAACGGTTGCTGCTGTCCGTGCATAACGAAGGCAATCCGATTCCGCCCGAAGAACTGGAAGACATTTTCCAGTTCTTTCAAAGGTCGCTTGCTGCGAAGGAAAGTAAAAAACAAGGTTGGGGCATAGGCCTTTCTTATGTCCGTGAAGTGGCCGAAAGCCATGGCGGCAGTATTGGAGTCGACAGCTCGGCCGAAAGAGGAACAACCTTTTTAATCGATATTCCGGTTGATGCGCGACCATACCAGAATGCGCCTACTCTTGGAGGAACGGATTAAGTCCGTTTCGCGACCATGTCGATCTCGATACGCGCACCCTTGGCCAAACCCGTGACGCCGATACAGGTACGCGCGGGACGCCGTCCTGGCGGAAAGTAGCTCGCATAGACCGCATTCATCGCGTCGTAGTCTTCATAAAAATGGGTGAGGTAGATGCGCACGGACAGTACATCTTGCAATCCCAGCCCAGTGCCTTTCAGAACATTCGACAGGTTCTTCATTACCTGATGTGTCTGTGCTTCGATCCCTTCCGGATACGGCGCGTCGATCGACGTACCGACAAACGGCATCTGGCCGGTTACGAATACCCAGCCGTCCGATTCGACCGCATGGCTGAACGGCGCGACGGGGTCGGGCGCACCTGAAATCATGTGGAAAACAATGGGTGTCATTTGAGTCCTCGTTTAATAATGCCGTATCAATAACCGCGTATGCGGTCGACCAGGTTCTTCAGCGGATGGCCGTTGAGGAAGCGCTGGAAATTGCCGAACCATACGTCCAGGACGCGCTGGTTGTAATCCGATGCGTCGCACGAAATATGCGGCGTCACGATCAGGCGGGGCGCATCCCAATAGGGTGCGTCGGGCGCAAGCGGTTCCTGGTCAAATACATCCAGAACGGCGCCGCCGCATTCGCCTGAATGAAGCCGCGACAGCAACGCCTGATAATCCACCAGGCCGGCGCGCGAGATATTGATGATGCCCGCGCCCTTGCGCATGCGCTCCTGGCGCTCCGCACTTAGCAGGTTGCGGGTATCGGGAGTCAGCGGTGCGGTGACGATCACGAAATCGGCGAGGCCGATTACATCGTCGAGCCGGGATGCCGGTACCACCTTCCCTGCCGGCGCGCCCGGCGCCATGCGTCCGCTGTGCGTCACTGCGATGACTTCCACGCCGAGCGCCTGCGCGGCATGGCCGGCCGCGATGCCGATATCGCCGAATCCGATTACGACGGCAGTCTTGCCCCGGATGACGGTTGTCAGCTCGGGTTGCCAGCGATGCGCGCGCTGATTCTGTGCCATGGCCGGAAAAAGCGAATTGAGCATCAGCAGCGCCATTTGCACATACTCATTGGCCTTGTCGCTGTGGATGCCGCTGCTGTTGGTCAGAATGATGTCGTCGCGCAGTTCCTGCAAAGGCATCAACTGATCAACGCCCGCACTGCCGGTATGAATCCAGCGCAGACGCGGCGCTGCGTTCACCGACGGCTTGGAAAATCGCGTGGCGAGCAGGAAATCGGCATCTTCCAGCACGCAATCGAGTTGTTCCCCATCCCATCCGAAAGAGGCGTCGATGCACGACGCCAGCGAAGGATGGCGCGCCGCGGCCGCAGCCCAGGCATTTGCGTCAAAATGGAAGGCAGAACCCTGCTGGCGCCGGCTTTCCAGATGCAGCCTGTAAACGCGGGATGAAGATTCGCGGGGCGAAGATTTCGTCATGCTCGCTCCGCTCATATCGGCAATGCGACCAGGGTGTCGAAGCGGCAGGAGTCTGTGACTACGGTGCGCGAGCGAAGCAGCGCGGACGAGTCGTCGGCGACCACGCGGTCGATATAGCGTCCCGCGCTGAACACCTGCATGTCGCCTTCGTAGGTAGTACGCACGACCAGGTAGCTGGTTTCGCACGTAACGTCCTTTGCATCGACGGCCACGATTTCGGTCGGGCCGATCACGTGACGGTAGACGTGCGGTTCGAAGACATTGACTGACTTGATGGCGTTCACGCGGTCGATCAGCATGTCACGGTTTTCGCAATACCAGATGCCGAAGTCGCGGCCGGCTTCGAAGTCGGTGCGCGTCAATATTCGATACAGGCATTGCACGGTAAAGAATGTCGGCCACAGGTCCAGATCGTAATTGTCGATACTGCTGCAATAACGGCTCATGAGCCGGCTTATATTGCGGCTCGTTGCTGCACTGACTTCAAGTTCCGGAAAACGCGTAATGCTAGACATCCATCAACTCCCGGTAAAATTTCCAGAATCCGCGAACGGATGTTTCGGTTGCGCGCGTCGGCATGGAGCCGGTGGTTTTGCCGCCCATTTCGATGACGGCAGCATCGTCGAGATCGCCGCGGATGCCTTTTTCCACCAGCGCGCCGATCATGCCGTCTTCCATTGACACATAGCCTGCCGGGCCGATCAAGTTGCTTTGCTTGCGGCGGATCATCGTTTGCTCCGGCGTATCGTCTTCGAACCCGATCAAGGTCCAGACCAGTTCGCATTTGTCGATCCCGAGCGGAATTACCTGTCGTGTTCCCAGCGAGTTCATGACTTGCTGCAGCACGAAGCCGGGGAAGATACTCTGGATCGCATTCGTGATGCCATCCGGGTATTCCATCCATTGGTCGATCAGGGATGGGTCCTTCAAACCGAAATCTTCCTTCATCGCCCGCATGATGCCGGAGTCGTACGCCTTGTCGCCGACATCGGTATAACGCTTGGTAAACGTGATGTGATGCCGCCCATCGATATCCTGCAGCGTGCCGCCTTCCGCCGACAGCCGGTTGATCTTGAAGGTCGAGAAGAATGCGTGCAGCAGGCTGGGATGATAGTTGTCGCGGCTGTTTTCCACATACAGCTTCCAGTTGTTGTGCAGCACCTGGCTGTAGCGGCCGAGTATCTTGATCTTGCCGTACAGGGTCCGTTCGATATGGCCGACCATGGTCGGCCCGAGATAGTCGCGCAGGGATGGCGCGGTGTCGGAAAAGCTGCCGAATACCAGTCCGCGTATCGTGTCAACCCGCAGCGTAGTCAGGTGGAAATTCGCCTTGTCAAAATCCTCAGGCATGCCGCCCGCACCCTGGATGCCGTTTTCAAACGCGACGCTGGTCAGCTTGCCGTCGAGGTTGTAGACCCAGTTGTGATACGGGCAGACGAGATTGGGGCGCTTGCGGTTGCCGCGCGCTTCGTGGCATAGCACCGAACCTTTGTGCACGCACTTGTTGACCAGCGCATTGATCGATCCGTCCGGCTTGCGTATCACGATCACGGACGTATGGCCGACCTTGGTGGTGATGTAGTCGCCCGCGTTCGGTATTTCCACTTCCAGGCAGAGAAAGCTCCAGGTCGGCCCGCGGAAAACCGCATTCTGTTCGCGCTCATAGGTATCGGCATCGGAGAAGATACGGAACGGTACACGCGTGATGCCCTCGGCCGGCCACGTGATGCGGCTCGTCTTCCCCGCGGCGGTTGCCGGCTCGCTTGCCGGGTTCATTTGATCCTCTTGGAGTCGAGATAGGGTTTGGTGTCGAACAGCGCGGTCGGCAGATCGCCTTTAAGCGTGCCGTCGGCCTTGAAGATCTCAAATGTGCGCTTGAGCGTTGCGATGTCGCTTTCCTCGAACGAGACCGCATTCATCTTGGTCCACATATCGGCATACAGATTTGCGCCGTCTTGCGGCATGTTGGCCGCTTTCTTCAGGATCTCCACCACGGCAGGCTTGTTGACGGCGCCGAATTCCAGCGCATTGCGCATCGCGACCACCATCTTGGCGGCGCCCGCCGGATTCTTGTCCATCCATTCCTTGCGCACGATCGCCACGCCAATGTACGGAGGACTGTTCGTTTTCGTCATCTTCGCCCACTCATCGGTGAATGAGCCGAGGATCTTCAGCTTGGTGCTGGCGTCGGCAATCTGCGCTACTGTGACCGTGCGCAGCACCGAGGCGTCGACATCCTTCTGCAGCACGAATTGCACCAGTCGGGATTCATTGCCGGGCACAAGACTGAAATCCTTCACATCGATGCCATAGTTCGCCTGCAATACCGCCAGGCCGACGCCGGTGGTCGAGCTGCCAACCGGCGACATGCCGACTTTCTTGCCTTTCAGGTCCTTGAGCGAGTTGATCGGCGAATCGATCGGCACAACGAATTGCGCATCGACCGTCTGCGTCGCCAGGATCACCTTGACCGGCACGCCCTGACCGGCCAGGCTGTACGCGCCGGCCAGGCTGGCACCGAATGCAAGGTCGATCGCGTTTGCCGCAATCGCCTTGGTCGGGCCGGTGACATCCGGGAAGTGCACGAACTCCACTTCAAAACCCTGCTTCTGGAAATACTGCTGCGCTTCAAGCACGGCGCCGAAACCGAGGCTGATTCCGCTGGTCCAGTAGCCGACGCGCAGCGGGGCGGCATGCGCGGACATCGACGTGAACATGACAAGCCCCGCCGCGATCATGAGGTTCCTGGCGCAGGTAAGTAATTTCATAAGACCTCCAAAGTGAACTGCAAAACGATATGGTTCATCAAACATGCTTTTTCCAGCGGAAAAGATGGGTTTCAATCGGTTTCAGGATGCCCATCTCGAGAATCAGCATCATGATCACCAGCGTGGCGGTCCACGCAAATACCTGATCGGTCTGCACCAGATCCGCAGCCTGCCGCAGGCGGTAACCGATGCCGCTGGTGGAACCGATTGTTTCGGCCACCAGGCTGACGCGCCAGCCGAAGCCGAACGCAAGGCGGGCGCCGGAGAAGAAATAGGGAAGAATGGTCGGCACGTAGATCTTCCACATGATCTTTGCGCGCGACATCCGGAAGGTGCGGGCCAGTTCGATGAAGTCTGCATTGACCGTTTGCGTGCCCTGCCAGACGTTGGTCAGGATCAGCGGCATCGCGGTCATGAAGACGACGAAGACGGTGGTCTGGTTGGAGATGCCGAACCAGATCAGTGCAAAGATCGCCCAGATCGCGGAGGAAACCGTATTGAGCACGGCAAGGATGGGTTCGAAGAACTCACCCAGTTTGCGGTTCGCGCCGAGTATGATGCCGAGCGGCGTGCCGATCACCGCAGCCAGGATGAAGCCCAGGCATACGCGCATCAGCGTCATGCGAATGTCGGTGAAGAAATTGCCTTCGTTGATCATCGCGATCAACGCGTTGTACGTACGTAGCGGCGTCGGGAAGATATACGGCGGCGCGTTGAACGAGGCCATGCCCCATGCAAGCAGGATCAGCAGGCCGAGCGCCAGCCGCTTTGCACCCATTCCGTAAGTGCGCCGGTATGCGGGAGGAGTTTTCTCGCGCTCGGGGATTGCATCGGGCCGGTTGCTCATCTGATTTCCTAGATCAATACACGCAGTTGCCGGACCTGTTCGGAAAACGCCGGACTCGTGATGCGGCGCGGACGCTCGAGCGTGATGTCTACTGCCTCGCGCACGCGTCCGGGCCGTGGAAGCAGGACGATCACGCGATCGGCCAGCGCGACTGCTTCCTCGACGTCGTGCGTGACGAAAACGATGGTCATATTGCGGATCTCCTTGATGCGCAATACTTCATCGTGCATTTGTGAGCGTATCGTCGGATCCAGTTTGGAAAACGGCTCGTCCATCAATAGAATCTGCGGGTCGGTAACAAGACTTCTGGCAAGCGCAACACGGCTGCGCATGCCGCCGGAAAGCTGGTGCGGGTAGGCATGGGCAAAACTGTCCAATCCAACCAGTTTCAGCACATCGGCCGCAGCCTTGCGGCACGTTGCACGCGGTGTGCCGGTGGCTTCCAGTCCGAACGCGACGTTGTCAATCGTCGTCCGCCATGGCAGCAACCTGTCTTCCTGGAACATGTAAGTGATCGACCGCCAGTCATCGAATTGTTTTGCCGGGATGCCATTGAGGAAAACCGCGCCCCGGTCCGGCTTGATCAGGCCTGACACTATATTGAGCAGAGTGCTCTTTCCGCAACCGGAGCTGCCGACGATGGCGATGATGCGCCCTGCCGGAACGTCGATGTTGATGTCTTTCAGGACCGTGAGGCTGTCGCCGTTCTCCTCATCAAACCATTTGGTGAGATGGCGGATCTCGATGGCGGATGCCGGGAACGCAGGCTGCAAGTCAGCTTCGGCGACAGCGTGGGCGGAATCGCTGTTCATTTGCCCGCCTGTCCTGGCGGCACTGTAAGCAGCATTTCCGAAGGATCCCGTCTGAAGCTTTGAATGACCTTTTCCAGCGTCATGTCACGAAAGCGCTCAATGTGCTGATAGGCGATTTTTTCGGCAAGGTCGCCGTCGCCGGCATCGAGCGCCTCAATCAGTTTGTTATGGTCGCCGTCGATTTCGGGGCTATCGGTTTTCGCCGCGAAGCCAAGTGCGACGAGGCGCTTCATTTCGTCCAGAAGCGACGAGATGCTCCGGACCAGGCGGTCGTTCCCCGAAGCCATGGCGATTGCAAGGTGAAATTCCCGATTGGCATCGAGGAAGTATCCGATGCGATTGCCTTTGTCGCGCGATACCGTATTGCTGCGCGACGCCTTTTCGATCCTCAGCAGGCCGCGCGTATCGACTTTCCCTGCAGCGAGTTTTGCGGCCGCAGGTTCCAGCAGCAGCCGCAATGCAAAGACTTCTTCCACATCCTTCATCGTGATCGGAACGACCACATATCCCTGACGAGGGACCGAACGGACGAAGCCGTCCTGCGCCAGCCGGACCAGCGCAAGGCGGCAGGTCGATTTGCCGACCTTGTAGCGCTCCATCACCGATGCCTCGGTCAGCATGCTGCCCGGCGCCAGCGTGCACGACATGATTGCCTGCCGAAGCTCTGCATACGTCGCTTCTCCGACCATTATGTTGTCGGAGGCAATCCTGGTTCCGGTGAGCGACTTGATTTCCATATTTCCCCCTGCTGGCCCGGATATCGCAGATTCTGAGCAGCTTAAGAACATTTCGTGAGCACCTCACGACAGTGACGTGGGAACTCTAGCACACATCAAAGCAAAATGTAAACAGGGAGAAAGAGAAAAGTGAATCGGAAGCCCAATGCGTATTTTTCGATATAGGCGTGCCTGGCGGCTTGCCGGTTTTGCAGGGGAGGTTTTGCAGCGGTTAAGGGTGGGACCTTTCAGGCAATTGATAGCTGCGACAGCAGCAGAAGGACCAATGTGCGGGACACTCGGCGGCACGCAAGACGAGCGAATGTCCGTAAAATTGCGCCGCTATACTGCCTGATTTGTTGCCGCGACTTGCCGCCGGCACCATGGCGCGGCAGCGAGTGCGCCAGCTCGATGACGCAATTTTTCACCCTGCGTGATGGAGACCGCGTTAAATCAAGAACGTGAAGGATTGCGCAGTTAGGGAATTGCATCAGCGTGCTACTGCTCCAAAGTAAAACTATGTGGGAGATTGAAGTAACGATGCATCCGAAGGGTATAAGGGCCCTTTTCACTTCTCGAACATAGCCTTACCTAAGATCCACAGGCGGATTTTTTGTCGTCCTGCATTTACTCATGCAGGATTTGGTTCCAGCTCTACAGGGGTTCGCATCCCCTTGGGGATGCCAACATCAGTTGGCCGGCGGCGTTTCGCGCCGCGAGCAACCCAGTAACTGCGAATTATGGCTAATTGCGTGGGGACGCATAAATTATGTCGGCAGACATAATTAACCATAATCTGGTTTCACAATCGGCGTGCTGGCGGTGCCATGAATTCAGGCCCAATCGGGTCCTTGATGTTAGATGCAAGAATCGTGTCGATTTCCCGCAAGTCATCGGCGGTCAGTTTCCAGCCAAACGCTTCATCGATCCCGGCCAGTTGCTCGGGCTTGCGTGCACCCCATAAGGCGATGGTTGGCCCTTGATCCAGTATCCAGCGAATCGCTAAAGCCAGGACTGTTTTCCCGTACCGGTCATGAGCAAATTGCTGCAGTGCTTTGACAGCGTTCAGATATTGAGTGAAGCGTGGTGCTTGAAATTTCGGATCGGATTTCCGCAAATCGTCTCCGTCGAAAGTCGTGTCTGAACGCATGCGTCCGGAGAGCAGCCCGCGGCATAATGCCCCGTAAGCCAATACTGTCAAGCCATGCCGCTTGGCGTACGGCAGTACGTCGGCTTCAATCGCCCGTTCAAACAGGTTGTACGGCGGTTGCACTGTAGCCAGCGAAGCATATTTACGGAAGCCGTCCATCTGCTCAGGCCCGTAGTTGCTTACCCCGATTGCCAGGATCTTTCCTTCTTGACGCAACTTCTCCAGCTCGACCGCGGTTTCCTCTTGAGGAACTAAAGGATCAGGCCAGTGCACCTGGTACAGATCGATACGATCTGTACGCAACCGGCGCAGCGAGTCTTCGATCTCCTGGCGGATACGCTTGGCGCTCGCGTTGCGTCTGACCTTTTCGTTCGGCCATTCCAACGCGACTTTAGTCGCAATGACCGCTTGGCCGCGAATACCTTCCAACGCCTTGCCCACGATCTCTTCCGAGTGGCCGAAACCATAAACCGGAGCGGTGTCGATGAGGTTGATGCCAGACTCGACCGCGCGGCGGATCGTTTCTATGGAACGAGTCTCGTCGCTCCCGCCCCACATCCATCCGCCAATTGCCCAAGTACCTAGGCCAATACGAGAAACCGGCGTGTCAATGCCGGGAATATTGATCTGTTCGGTGCTCATATTTTCCTTTCCAATAACGTAGTGCTTGTCATGGAGTACTCCAGTAAAAAAGGGGAATGCTGCAGCCCGCAAGTTTGTGACGAGCCGCAGTCGTACTTTGCACGACGGCGAGTTAAGACGGGATTGCCGGTTCGTTAACGATTGTTAATTCCAGGGCGGGCAGAGGCTTAAAACCGCACCACTAGTCTGTAATGGGGCCGCCGTTCTACATGTACTATCCTGGCCGCCGACAAACGCCGCCCGGTCTTCAGCAGTTGATTGAATACCTTCGCGCCGAATCCTTATCGGCTTCTTGCGGTGCATTGGTGTTTGCGAATTGACGCGATAAGTTCCAGTGGCTCGAAGAAGTTTGAGGTGTACTGTCAATAGTAGACACTTCCGTCTCAAGCAGCCAGCAGGCGGGGCAGAAGGCGCGAGTCTTCATTGTGCCCGCCTTCGGCGTTGGATGCTCAGCGCAACAAAAAATTTGACTCTGACCCAGATGAAGGCTCCTGAGGTGGTATTGAGGCAAGTTTAAGTATTTATAATCTGGAATTTTTCACGCCGATGCTGGACAATCCAAATATGAATTACTTACACCTGATGCTCCACACGAAACGCCACCCGTGCGCAATTTTGCTACTGGTGCAACTGCTCGGCATGCTGCTGTATCCGTTTATCGAGAATACTGAAGCCGGACACATTGGTTTCAATGTCTTTGGCATCGTCGTGCTTGGCATTACCACGCGTATGGTGTGGCGCACGCCTGGTCTGGCCTGGGTCAGCGCCAGCATCGCCGGTCCGGTCATCGTATTGCTTGTGTTGCAGATGGCGTTTGGCATGCATCAGCTCTTGCCATGGTCGTCGGCGCTGGAGGCACTGTTCTACTTTTATGCGGCAGGTAGCCTGATTGCCTACATGATGGGCGACCGCCGTGCCACGACCGACGAGTTATTTGCGGCAGGCGCCACGTTCACCTTGCTGGCTTGGGCCTTTACTCACCTGTTTGTCTTGATCCAGGCGTTGCAACCCGGCACGTTTGCCGCCGCAGTCAATGCATCTGACCCGCGCACCTGGTCTGAACTGAATTATCTGAGCTTTGCGCTGCTTTCCAGCACTGGCATCGGTGACGTGATTCCGCTGACTGCCCACGCGCGTGCCTTGGCCAGTGTGGAAATGTTTGTCGGTGTGATGTATCTGGCGTCGGTGGTGGCGCGTTTGATTGGATTTACTTTGCAGACGAATAAATGACCGCTTTTGGCCGATTCTGTTGAAAAACTCGGTTTTAAATCGAAGCTTGCAAAAGCGGTTTGGCATTGGCCGGATTGTTGATGGAATTTTTGAGGGCGGTTGGCCAAGTCTCCTCGCAGTTCTCTTTACAACTGGACACCCCGCGTGAGCGCACCGTCAACGACAAGGTTGGTTCCGGTGACGAAGCTCGCCGCCGGACTGGCCAGAAAGACCACCGCGTTGGCAATCTCCTGCGGCGTGCCCATGCGGCCGGTCGGATTCAGTTTCAGTGCCTCTGCGTAGAGTTTCGGGTTGCCGTTCTGGATCTGCTCCCACACGCCGCCAGGAAAGTAGGTATTGCCCGGCGACACGGTGTTGGCGCGGATGCCCTTGCTTGCCAGATGAAACGCAAGCCCCTGCGTGTAGTGCACGATCGCCGCCTTGAATGCCCCATAGGGGCCCGAAGCGAAGTCGATCTCGCGCCCGGAGACGCTGGAAATCGTCACGATCGCCGGGTGCTTGCTGCGTTCCAGGCTGGGCATGGCTGCGTCGACCAGACGCACCGTGCCCATCATGTCTACCTCGAAGCCGCGCTGCCACGCTGCTTCGTCCTGGGCGATCGCCAGCGCACTGACGTTGGCGACAACGATGTCGATGCCGCCCATGGCCGTGGCGGCGCCGCGCACCCTGGCCTGCAGCGCCGGGCCGTCGCCGACATCGGCCACGCTGCCCCTGACCTTGCCGTCGTACCTGCTGAAGTCGATGATGGCCTGCGCCACATCGCCGGCATTGCGGGCGCAGAACGACACGTTCGCGCCCTCGGCCGCCAG
>DASYKE010000187.1:0-12122 GCA_035995725.1 Burkholderiaceae bacterium
GTGCTCACGGAAAGCTGCCGCCAGCTATCGAGTTCGGCTCGCATGCCGGCGAGTTTCGCGTCGGCCGCGTTGACGGCAATGGCTCCCGCAATGAAGCGCATTGGCGGCCTGGCTTCGCTTGCCAGCCTCACCATTGCCGCCGCGAGCTTGGCAGGATCGCCAGGCTGTTGGCCGTTGCGCTGTTCGAAGGATGCCCGCAGCCGAGTCCGCCGGTCGTCATAGTCAGCCACGGCGTTCCCGCCAAAGCGCAGCGACTCGCTGGTGAGGAAGTCGGTACGGAAAGGACCCGGCTCGACGATCGTCACGAAGAGTCCGAACGGTGCGATTTCCTTCGACAGCGACTCCGAAAAGCCTTCGAGCGCGAACTTGCTTGCGCAATAGAGAGAGCCTAACTCTGCGCCGAGAATGCCGGCAAGTGACGAGATGTTGAAGATCAGCCCTTTGCGGGCGGAACGCATTATCGGCAGCGCCGCCCGCGTAACGTTGAATACGCCAAACAGATTGGTGGCGAACTGGGCCTGGGCATCCTGGATCGTCGTCTCTTCGAAGAATCCCAGATGGCCGTATCCGGCGTTGTTCACCAGCACATCGATTGCGCCAAATCGCGATACCGCGGCGTCGACTGCGGCTCGCGCCTGATCTGCGTCGGTAACGTCCAGCTCAACCGACAGAAGCCGGTCGCTGTCCGGGCCGAGACTGTCATTGACACTCGCTCGGTTCCGGCCTGCGGCCACCACGCGATCTCCGGCCTGCATGGCGGCCTTTGCGATTTGAACGCCAAGCCCGCGGCTGGCGCCTGTGATAAACCATGTTTTCTGCATCTTGAACCTCCTGTGATGAGAGCTTATTGAAGCATGTCATCAAGGCAAACCGGTAGACCGATAGCCGCATGTTCTTGCACAATCCTCTCATTGGCTTCTGGCTGGAATACCACCAGTACGTGACCGGCCCGCCCGGGAGAGGCAGGCCGCCAATCAAGCTGGGGAATTCCTCAGCGTCCAACGCGCGACAAGGCGGGCGAGGCTGGGACCGATAAAGAGCACGAGAAGGAATCGGCCAGTTTGCATCGCCACGACGAATGGCATATCGACCTTGGTGGATGCCGCGATGATAGCGATCGAATCGGCGCCTCCGGGGCTGGTCGCGAGATAAGCGGTCAAGGCGTCCGTGCCCGTTACCAGATGCAGCACATAGGCGAGGCCACCGCATAGGGCGATCAAGGCAAGGATCGACGCTGCGACCTGGGGGAACGCGCGGGCGGCATGGAGCACTATATCCCGCGTAAAGCGCAGTCCGATAGTCCATCCGACCAGCGTGTAGCAGATGGCCAGCAACCAGGGCGGCAGAGTGATTGTGACGATATGGGCGCCGGAGAGCGCGACACCAAGAAAGAGCGGCACGAGCAATGGGCCGGCTGGAATTTTCAGGCGTGCGCCGGCGAAGGCTCCGAAAGCGGCGAGAGCCAGTGTCGCAACGAACGGTCCGGCGGCGGTCTCCGGAAACCAGACTGTCGCAGGGAGAGCACCGGTACCCGGGCTTACCCAGAGCCGGGAGACGACGGACGCCACTAACGCTACAAATACCACGCGAAGATATTGCATAAAGGCAACCAGCCGGACGTCACCGCCGAATGCCTCCGCCATCAGCGTCATGACGGTCGCCGCGCCGGGCGCCGAACCCCACACCGCTGTTGCTCCCGGCAGGACCTTCCAGCGCGCGAGGATAATGCCGAGGGCGGTACTGAATACGATCACTGCCGTGATGCTGAGAAGGAAGATCGGCCATTGCTGCAGCATTGTCACTAAAATGCCGGGACCGATGCTTCGAGCTATCAGGCAACCGACCAGCCCCTGCGCGAGAAGATAGGGCCATGCGGGCACGGTCACCCGTCCCTCGGCAGAAGCGACTAAAATCGCCGCTGCCATCGCGCCGAGGAGGAGAGCGGCCGGCAGGTGAATGAGCTCCAGCAGCCAGATGAAAAAGATAGTAGCAGTCAGCAGAACGCCCCAATGCAGCACGGGCCTTCTGCCGCGCAAGCTAAGAATGGTCCGTGCTTCTTCGACCGGTGGCATCGCAGTCCCTAGATCCTGGCAAGCGATATGTCGCTACTGTATGCCAGGCGGGCAAGCCGAGGCAAAATGTAGCGCATTGACATATCGTGCAGCTCCTTCGCAACGCTGGTGGTGGCATCCTTCGCGATGACGATCTCATAGCCGTGCTCCCATGCCTGGCGGGCGGTGGATTCGACTCCGAAGTTGGTGGCAACCCCGGCAAGCACGATTGTACGTACGCCGCGCCGGCGAAGCTGCAAGTCGAGTTCGGTGCCGTAAAATGCGCCCCACCGCCGTTTGGTAATCAGTATGTCGCCTGGTTTGGCAAGGCCTGCCGCCAGATCGCTCCAGCCGGCAGGATAACCGCCTTCCCGGCGCGGCTTCGGCTCATCGACGCGCTGGCGCAAAACATCCCCTCCATCGGCTGACCGCATCACGTTAACAAGCACGACAGGGGCGCCTTGCGTGCGAAAACGTTTAGCCAGCGCGCTACCTGCCTGAAGAATTTCAGATCCGGATTTCGGCGCCAGCGGACGGCCAAGAACCCCGTTTTGCAAATCAATGAGGACGAGGCCGGAGGATTTGGGATCGAGATCAAGCATGATGAACGGCTCCTGATTGGTCAGAAGGGGTACAAGACGGCGAAACACCGCCATCTTGCGCAAATAGATCCAGAATAAATTCAGCTTGTATCCGGCTATTTCAACGGAATAGATCCAGACCAGACGTTCAAGATACTCTTCAATGCGCAAAAAAGTCCGGTCTGAAACTAGAGTCGCAACGCCAGATATTCATTGACGCCACTAAGCGACGTCAATTAACCGAGCACAATCTGAGCGATGATGCCGGTGGGGATCGCGACAAGAGCATAATCGGAGCCTATTTGGACCCAGTGATAACCTCGCGGCGGAGGACTCAGGCGATGGCCGCGCCAATCATCGACTACGTAATGTCTGCTGCGATATTCGCCCGAAAGGCGCTCGCCTCTGTGCAAGTCATGCCGCGGGCCGGCCCCCCGCTCGTCATATCGCCCGTCATTGTTTGCGCGGACATGGTCGTTGCGGTGATCGGGTTGAAAGCCATGGCCGCCATTGTCGCCATGCTGGCCATAGTCATCGCGACCGTGATCGTTCTGATGATCATTGCTTTGGGCGAACGCGGAGCCTCCCGCCGATAGGCAGATTGCCATGACGGCAGAAATAATGGATTTGTTGTTCATGCAAGTTCCTGGTAGTAATGAAAGAAAGTGCAACCTATGTGTACCCATGCCGCACTTGGCCGCTTGCAGGACTGCTGTTCCGTACCCCCAGCTTCGAGGGCAGACCTCAGGGCGGTACCCGTTTGCAAGCGCGGCGGAATTGCCGGAATTACTCACCGCACTGATGCGGGATATACGGTTCCCAGCTGCGCTGAACCTCGCACAGGTTGCGCTGGGAGCGGGCCTTGGCATCCGCCTCACTCATGCTGGAACAACCAGCCAATACCGTTGCCATCCAGACAATCGACAGGATTTTCATCAGATACCTCATTAAAATTTCGTTTTCATCGTGTACTCCGGTAAAAAGGAGCAATGATGCAGCCAGCAAGTTTGTAAGAGCTGCAGTCGTACTTTGCACGACGGCGAGTTAAGACGGGATTGGCGGTTCGTTAACGATTGTTAACTTCCGAGGCGGGTAGAAGCTGTTCGGCCAACACGGTTGGCATGGACATGGTTGGCACGGGCGGCAACGGCAGGACAGGCATCAAGGAGAAGCCTACCGTCGACGGCGCACCGCCCCCGTTTCTCTCGCAACTCGTAACGACGCACACCTCGATCCCTTATGCCTGACGCGTGCCGGCAGCTTTCTGCAAGGCAACCGCTGCGCACAAATTTTGCTTCCGTTTGCCTGTTTGCGCAGAGGTAAAGGATCGATCATGCTCAAAACCTGGATGGCTTATCTGCGTCAACTGGGGCCGGGCTTCATTACCGGCGTTTCCGACGACGATCCCAGCGGCATAGCGACCTACTCCCAGGCCGGCGCCAGGTTCGGCACATCGATGTTGTGGGCGGCCTTGTTTTCCTTTCCGCTGATGGCGGCGATACAGGAAATCAGCGCCCGCATCGGCCGTGTAACCGGGCAAGGCCTTGCCGGCAATATACGCAGGCATTATCCTGCCGGCCTGCTTTACACCGTGGTGCTGCTGATCGCCGTATCCAACACCATCAATATCGGTGCCGACATAGGCGCGATGGCGGCCGCGCTGGAGTTAATCCTGGGCAAGGACAGTTGGCACGTTTTTCCGCTGGCGATAGGTGTAGCCTGCGTCGCCGCGCTTACCTTCCTCTCTTATGCCACCTATGTGTCGGTGATGAAATGGGTCGGCATCAGCGTGTTCTCCTATTTCGGCGTCGTGCTTTTCGTGCAAGTCCCCTGGGCCGATGTGCTGCGCGACACCTTCCTGCCGCGCATAGGCTTATCCGGCGATTACCTGATGATGCTGGTCGCCGTGCTGGGCACGACTGTCAGTCCATATCTGTTTTTCTGGCAATCCTCCCTCGAAGCGGAGGAGTTGCGCGCTGCCGGAGAGGAGCCGGTTCGCAAGGCGCCGCAACGGGCGCGCAGCGAGTTCGAAAATATACGGATCGACACCTATAGCGGCATGGCGATTTCCAATGCGGTGATGTTCTTCATCATACTCACTACCGCATTGACGCTGCATGCGCATCACATCACCGATATCCAGTCCGCCGAGCAGGCGGCGCGCGCGCTCGAGCCGATTGCCGGGCGATTCGCTTTTCTGCTGTTTGCAATTGGCATCATCGGTACCGGTGCACTGGCGGTGCCGGTGCTTGCCGGTTCGGTAGGCTATTCCGTCGGCGAAGCTTTTAACTGGTCGGCCGGGCTGGACTACAAGCCTTACCAGGCCAAGCGTTTTTATGCGCTGATCGCTGTTTCGACCCTGCTCGGGACTGCGGTCAACTTCACTGGGGTGGATCCAATCAAGGCGCTGATCTGGAGCGCCGTCATCAATGGCCTGATCAGCGTCCCCTTGCTCTGCGCATTGATGCTGATCGCCCGTAACCGCAAGGCCATGGGCCAATTCATTATTTCGCGCAAGCTGCTGGCGGCGGGTTGGTTCACCACCGGCATCATGGCTCTTGCGGCCGTCATGCTGGTGGTCAACTTGTTCACCCCGGACTCCTGACGATGGTCTGCTCTGATGGATTATTCCCGGGATGAGCCCAGCGCATATTCGGTAGCGCGTGATGCCCGGAATATGGTTTTTAGTCGTACCGGGTTTATATAAGCAGGAATCAACCAGAGACAGAAAATGAAAAATCAATCTTTTCACAGACGGCTTGGTTTCGCCATGCGAGGCGTGCTCCATGCATGGCGCGAAGCAAGCTTCCGCCAGCAGGCTGTTGTTGCCTTGGGCGTCCTGTTCATTCTGCTGTGGCGGCGGCCCGCAGCAGTCTGGTGGGCGTTATTGCTGATGAACTGCGGCCTGGTATTGGCGGCGGAGCTTTTCAACACGGCGTTAGAGCATGCGCTGGACCACCTCAGTCCGGCCCGGCATCCCGCCATTCAAACAGCCAAGGATTGCGGGGCAGGGGCCGTGCTGCTATTGAGCCTCACGGCCGTGTGCGTATTTATCGCCTTCCTGATATCGACGTGGCCTGCGTAAACTCATTCGCCACACGGGGAGGGCCTCGATCCGCGCGAACCGGCGTCTGATTCGATCGCCCGGCGTAATTGCTGTGCTCTCAGCCGGCAAGCGAGGCGGCGAATTCAATTCTCATCCGTTGGATATTTATTCCCCCATGCGCGCAGCGCCATGACGATCGGTCCCAGGTGCCTTCCCTTCGCGGTCAGCACATATTCCAGACGCGGCGGATGTTCCGAATAGAGTTTCCGTTCGATCACGCCATTCGACTCCAGCGACTTCAAACGCGCGGATAAGGTATTGGGCGCGATTCCTTCCAGCGATTCCTGCAGGTCCTGAAACCGGCGCGTCTTGTGCAAGAGCAGGTCCCGAAGGATGATCAGCGTCCACTTGTCGCCTACGACTTCGAGGGCTCGTACGACCGGGCAGAATTTACTGATGGTGTCTTTCATGGCTAAAAGGTTAGCACGCTTGACAACCCGCTGCAATTAACTATAATTTATATAGTTACTTTATTATTTGTAGTAAATATGCCTGCTACTTCTATTTGGAGGTACACCATGAAATCGAAATCCCGCGCTCTCGGTATTTTGGCCTGCCTTGGCCTGCTTGCATCCGTTCTTGCCGTCGCCAACCCCGTTGCACGCGATAGCGAGCCGAAACCGGTGCATAATCGGCCCGACCGGCCCGAACTGGAATATCTGAAAGTAGTGAACAAGGCTCATCCGCCGTCGGACCCGGAACTTCTCTTTCTGCTCATGGGGCAGTTCGCCAACGCCAATCAGCATCGGCAAGGCATCGACTTCATCACGGCGTTGCTGAAGGAATACGAGCCAAAACTTACCGCTGCCCAAAAGTCTCACTACATGACTGCCATTGCTTCGTTGCGTGCCGGGTATGCAGCCGAAGTACCGGTATGGAGCCGCATCGGATGGGTCAATGAGACCATCGCGATGCTGGATGAAGCCAAGCAAACCGGAGGAGAAATTGCCTTTGTCGCAAGATGGATGTCGGGCGTCGTTCGTGCCCAGCTGCCATGGTTCTTCAAGCAGCGTGCCGCCGCAGAACAGGACCTCCAATGGTGCCTGGACAACGCGGCGCTGGCCCCTCATCACGGGTGGCTGCGCGAGGTCTACTTCCATCTTGGCCTGCTGCGCCGAAATAGCGGCGACCAGGCCCAAGCAGCATCCTACCTGGCTCGGAGCGGGCTGAGCGATTGGAACAAGCCTGTCATTTTCACGACACCGAACTCGGAAGACGTCAATGGCGGCCATGCATTCGCGCCCCGGGTAATACGAGAGGCCGTGCCCGGAAAGGTGTACGTGCTATCAGGCTACGAGTTCACCGAGTACTATTTCATCGTCTCCGAAGACCGGCAGCAGCTGATCAGCATCGATGCAGGCAGCCGGCCCGACTCCGCCCGCGCGGCATATGACGCGCTTCGGGCCAGGGTTCCGGGCCTGCCTCCGCTGACCACCGTGTTCGTCACGCACGCGCATTGGGATCACGTCGGCGGACATCGCTATTTCCGCCAGGTCAATCCGCACATCAAGTTTTATGGCAGGGGCAATTTTGCCGACGAAATTCATCGCGAGACAGTAGCACCGCAAAAATTCTCTACACTCTTTTTCGGCAAAGGCTTCGACTTGGCCGATGTCACCAGCTACCGCCCGGACGTCGCCGTGGATCAAGCCATGGAAATAAGCATAGGCGGAACCCGCTTCGATCTTTTGCCGGCCGCGGGAGGGGAAACAGAGGATGCCCTGCTGGTCCACTTGCCGCAATACAGCACGATGTTCGTTGGCGACTTCATCATGCCGTATCTGGGGGCTCCGTTCGTGGAAGAAGGCAATTTGCCAGGCCTCCTGTCAGCGATAGAAACGATACAGAAGAAGGCTCCCCGCCAGATTCTTCACGGCCATGAACCGCTCACGCGCATTTACAGGTCGACGGCAATACTGTCCGAGCTGAAAGGGCATCTTCAATGGCTCGATCAGCAAGTCGTGGAGGCAATCAAACGCGGCGATGAACGAGGTTCCATTCATCAAGCCAACCTGATTCCGCCGACGCTCCCGTCCGGCCAAAGCAGCGTCCAGCTCGGCTATTTGATCATGCGGGAAAATGTAATCAATCGCGTTTGGGATCAGCACGTTGGCTACTGGCAGTCCGATCTTCAAGGCATGGACTACCTGACACGCGCAGACAGGGGTTCCGCGCTGGTGGATTATCTTGGCGTATCGGAGCAGGAGCTGGCGGCCGCATTGCAAAAAATGATAGCGGATGGAAAACATGAGCTGGCGGCAGACACTTACGAATCCACAAAAGCGAGATTTCCCGCCGGCGGGGCGCTTGAAAAATCCGGCCGTGCCGCTTACCTCAAGCTAATGGAAAAATATCAGGAGTTCAACCCCTTCAAGTTCATCATCTACTCGGGCCGGATCGAGCATGTGACGCCGCAGGTCGAGCCTTTGAAGCCTGCGGCACGGTAGAGCAAGATCAAGGGGGTAAGATCAAGCCATTGGCTTGATGAGGTCAACGCAATTACCGGCGCGCCGGCGGAACGTTTTCCTCGAAAAATTCGCGCATCAGGAACTGTTCAAGCTCGCCGTTGTATTCCGGTCTGGCGCTGAGTGTAATGTCCTTGCCGAGGCGATCCGATTTCCAGACGAATTCATCCTGTTTTTGTTCACGGATGATTTCTATCATCTTCTTTACTATAGCAATATGGATGTCGGCTTCCGTGCCCTGTTCGACCACCACGAGCCGGCTTGAACTTCTGCGCGAATTTGCGTTCCAGCCATAAAACATGAACTCTGCATCGTGATAACCCAAGTGGCGTATCGAAAAAATGCCGCCGCTATCGTCTTGCGCATTCCCTTTTCCATGCTTTAGCGATTCTGCGATGTTCGCAAGGGCTATGCTGTTGTCGTGCCGCGCCTCGCTTTGTTCCGAAGACCCGTTCGCGGCCTGCTCCTTGGGAAGAGCGTCTGCCCGGCGCTTGCGCGCTGCCTCAAGTTGCGTGGACATATCATCCGGGATCGACATTTTGTCTTGCGAGGAGCCCGGGGAAGGCGCGCTGGGGGTGGCTTGCGGAGTATTGGCAGGAGCGGTATTGCGAGCGATAAGGGGTTTTCGAATTTGCTTTTTCGGTGGTTCTGACCGGCGAGCCGGGGGGCGTCCGGGCGATTGCGTTGCCGAGTCGCCTTTGGGCTGGGCGCTGGCGGGAACCTGGGCTTTCGATTGGCTCTGCGCCTGACTTGAGGGCGGCAACAAGGAAACGGTCAAATGCCGCTCGCTGCTGATCGAGAGAGGTTTTACAACCGGCGCAAGGTAAAACAAAAACCAAAGCCCCAGCGCGTGAATCAATACAGACAGCGCAACGCCGACAAGCGGCGGTGCTCGTCGTTTGGATGCATTAGCGTAACGCGGTCCTTGCCTTTGTCCCGCGTCGCCGTTTCGAGGTTCTGCGATCAAGGCGCGGACCAGTTGCGAATTTGTGTCGGTATTAACACTCCACGTACCGTATATGAATATGATAGTCGTCAAACAAGCCGTGCTTCGCTTGCCGAACCTTAGGCTGCGTCAGTGTGCCTTAAGTTGCCTTGGCAAACTTGCCGACTGCAACCTTGTTGCCAGTAGTAACGGCGGCATCCAGCCAATCTGCCCAATGCTGCATCTTCGCGGCCCGCTCCTGCAGGTATTGCCCTTGGTTATACGCGGCGCGAATCCAGTCTCGCCCGCTGTGGACTAATTGAGTTTCAATCACATTTGATTTCAACTCAATCTCCGCCTTGGATCGAACCCGGCCTGTCGCGAATGTTTCGGTGCGGCCAGAGGCGGACATTGATCAGGGTATATATCAAACCAAAACCTGCGTTCGCCATATCGATTTTACCCAACTACCCAACATTTCGCAGGACGGCAAAGGAGTAGCGCGCAACCGAACAGCCCATCGTCCACGGTTCGTGGGAGATCAGAATATCCGGAGTCCATCGGTAAACCTTGGCTTGAAACAAATCTTTACAAATCCGGCAGCGGGAGGATGGCTTTTGATGCGTCGCTTTTAATGCATGGCTTCAATGCAGTACTTCAAAAAGATATTCCGCTCAATTGGAAAGATTCACGGATAAAACAGTATTGCAGTGACATGAAAAGCAAAGCGCCCCTGCCATTCTCGCCTTGAATGGCGAAAACAACAGGGGGCAGTGGACTATGCATGATGTCGGCTACGTTCGTGCTCGAGAAGGAGAACGGTCTTTTCGCGTTAACCATGCCCAGTCTGGCGTCGGTGAGTCCAACGTTGCGCCCAGCCTTGGCCAGGAGGATGAAGAGCTTATCAATATATTTACATAAGCTCCTGAAGAGGGACCATCTATTTCATCGCAAGATCGCAGAGTACAACGTGACTTCGACGAAAAGATTCGGCGACCTTGCGAAAGTCCCGATGCTATCCTCCGGCCGGCGTTGTACCCGGAGTCGCTGTAGCCGCAGGCGTAGTTGGCGTTGTACCCGGAGTCGTTGTAGCCGCAGGCGTAGTTGACGTTGCAGCCGGGACTGGTTGGGCCGTGCAGGTAAAACTTGGGCCTGCGGCCCCGCCTGTCGGGGTAGCTGTAGACTGCGCACATAAGACTACCTGATTTTTAGCTACGTCAACAAACCACGCCGTGCTGGTAGCCGTGCCTCCTGTACCGGCGGTGGTACTGCCTATCAACGGTATGAACGGAATCGAACTTGAGCTTGTGGTTCCAGGTGTGGTGGTGGTTTGAGAGAAAGCAAGAGACGCCGGGATCGCCAGCGTTGCAATCAGGAGAGGGAATGGCTTCATGTCTGCCTCCTTGGTTAATGAATTTTTAGTATGGCGGACAAATCGGCAAGGTCAATGCGAGGCCGGAAATAACGCTTCAATTGCGTGAAAAAGTTGATTGAAAATTTGCTGATTTTCCATCTCGCATTGCCTGTTTAAGAACACACCTCCATTCACCTCATGGCGAGCCCGCCAGCAATTGATCTGCTGCACGGTCGCCATGTTCGCTTGCCGTGAAGCAGGGTCGGTCCATGATGATGTGCAGGAAAAATGGCTCAATTTCAAATAATCGCCAGCCAGCATCTTCAATACTTCCTAAGATCCTCTCAACCGCTTTGCGGTACGTAAAGCATGCACAACTCTCCCCAGGAGCCGGTACGGCGCGCCATCGTGCCGCTCGACGTCATGAAGCAGCCATTGCTTTGCCTGCCTCATGCGGCCGGCGATTTCCTTCCTGAAAATTCTGCTGCCGCAAGCAAGGGCGTGCACCCGGCTCCGGTAGATGTCGAGCTCGACAACGTCCTGTCTGTTCGCCAGCAAGCGGTACTTGTACCCGTATCGGCCCTCTAGCAGGTGAAACCGTTTCCCTCCTCGCGCAATGGCCTCGCAAATCGTATGGTAGTAGCACAGAATGCCGAGGCTGTAGTCGTTATATTTCAGGTCGTGCGCAATGACATACATGAAGAAGTTTTCTCCGATGCGAAATCCGATGGCGCCGGCACATACTTCGCCATCGATAGTGGCCACACCCGCTATCCCGCATTTCTTCGAGAAATCCACTATCCATTGTGTTTCTTCTTCAGTGAAACGCGCAACTATATTCTTGCTTTTCATTCTGCGGCAACTCAGGGAGACGATGTCGCGGATATCCTGTTCTCTTATATCGTCGTTCAGGCAGACCCGATAACGATACGACGGAAAGTTTTTCATGAGCGCATTCGTATACCGTTTGATGTTCCTGCGCATGTTTTTTCCTACAGCCACTTCATAATCTTTGACGGTGAGCGGTAAGGTCACGATCATGTCTTCGCTGCAGACTGCGGCATGCCATGGATATGCAAGGGTATGAATATCGGCTTGCAACTTTCTGAAGGATACGACTTTGACAGAATCGAACGTGCCGAACATATAGTCCGCAAACCGGCGAATTTCTTCTTCATCGAGTCTTGCAAACTCGCTGATGACGGTCACTTCATTTTCCGTGCGGGCATATAGCAGGATAGTAATAAGGTCGCCCCCTTTTCGGACAGCATAAGTGCTCGCGCCGTCGATCTGCTTCGCCATTTCAAAATACGAGAGTGAGCAGCAAAGGTGCCCATACAGCCGGTCGATTTCAGGACCGGCAAATGCCGGCACCTCGTTGTCATAACAAGAAATCCGGACTTCGCCGCGTTGAGCCGGGCAGCCGTTCATTTGGACATGTCTCGGTGCATGCGACAGATGAATGCCTGTATCCATATTTTTTATATGCTCGCTATCCTGCAGATCGATGTCATTGAATCAGCCGCTGAGCAGCGATTTACCATTTCCCTCGATAAAATTTCGAATCGGCACTGATATTGTCGTCACGTTTGAATATCCGCGAGGAGGACCGCTTCAATTTTTTAAGATTGTTCAGGCAA
>DASYKE010000188.1:0-13397 GCA_035995725.1 Burkholderiaceae bacterium
CGAGAACACCATATCAACCTGGCCGCCGATGAGCGCAGGAACGGAGTTGGCGCTTCCGCGATATGGGACGTGTGTCATGGCGATGCCCAGGCCTGCGTTCATTGCTTCCGTCGTCAAATGATGCGTGCTTCCGATCCCGGATGATCCGTAATTAAGCGCGCCGGGCGTGGCCTTTGCGAGTGCGATGAATTCATCGAAGGTATTGGCCTTTACCGCGGAATTGACCGCCAGGAATAGAGGCGAACTGGCGACCAGCGAAACCGGCGCGAAGTCTTTTACCGGGTTATACGAAAGCTTCTTGTTCATCAATGGATTGATCGTCAGCATTGATCCGTCGGTAACCAGAAAGGTATATCCGTCTGCCGGCGCCGATGCGAGGCTGGCGGCGGCTACTGCGCCATTTGCGCCCGGCTTGTTGTCGACCACCACTGCTTGCCCGAAGCTCTCCTGCAGGCGCTGCGATACCACGCGCGCGACAGTGTCCGGCAATCCGCCGGGCGAGTAGGGTACAACAAAGCGTATCGGTTTGGTCGGGTAGGTCTGCGCCAATGCGGAATTCGGCAGCGAAAGCGTCGCGATGAAGGTAATGGCCAGCGAGCACGCAATCAGGAACTTGGTTTTTATCATGAGTTTTCCTATGAAGTTACGCTGCGTCCCAGACGTATTGAACGTCAAAGGATCTCCAGTCGGTGGTCTTGGGGACAATGGCCTGGTAAGAGCATACGTCCTGGGGAATGCGAGCCGGGCCGGTGCCGATGGCGGGCTTGCCGTGCTGGAATTCGCGCACGGCGTCGAGCATCTGGCGGCGGAACTCCACGATGGCCAGATCGCTGGCGCCCAACCGGTCAACGGTGCGGTCGGCGATGGGGCCCATCGTTACCCACATCGCGATGTCCTGATTGGGAAAACCGGTAATACCGGTAAAGTTGCCTGCTTTCATCGCTTTCCGGTCCTGCCAGAAGTTGTTGTCGCGATTGCGCAGCGGCCTGTATTTGTCGTCCAGGTCAATGCCGACCTGCGCGCCGAGGAACTTGCGCCAGGTTTCCGTCTCGGGGGTATGTGCCGGATGGCCCCAGCCGATGAAGTAAAACACCGTGTGGGTGTCGTCGATCGGTATGTTCACGTTGGCTACGTTGTACAGGTTGTTCGGCGGGATCAGCGCTGAATAGGGCGCGACGAACACGGTAGAGCGTACGTAGTCATGGGTGGCCGCATTGGTGATCGGACGGCGCAGCGCTGCATAGCGGAAGCCGTAGTCGGTGCGCTGCACCTGCAGGCGAGGCGCCTTGTCGGTGGACGGGCGCAGCCAGTTCTTGTCGGTGGCCTTGGCCCCGTCCACCCGTGCCGGCACCATGTCCGAAGAATGCAGACTGGAACTGTGAGCCGAATCGATCGCGCCTTCCAGGATCTGCGCCCAGTTGCACGGGATGATAACCTTGGCAATGCTCACCCGAGCATCTGCGGTGGGAGCCCACGCCGGTGGTTCGAATTCAGGCATCGTTTCGCGCGGTCCCATGTAGGCCCACACCATGCCGCCCCACTCATGGGTGGGATAGGCACGGTGCTTGACTTTGCCCGCCATGCCGCTGGCGACCGGCTCGGAGCTCATTTCCAGCACGGTGCCTTCCACATCCATCTTCCAGCCGTGGTACAGGCAACGCAGACCGCCTTCTTCGTTGCGTCCGAGCACCAGGGACGCGCGCCGATGCGGACAGTTCTCGTCCATCACGCCGACACGTCCATCGGTGTCGCGAAACACCACCAGGTCTTCACCGAATATGCGCGCCTGGATCGGCGCGCCGTCGGGTTCGCTGACCTCCTCGATCAGGCACACCGGCGTCCAGTGCCGTCGCATCAGCTTGCCCATCGGCGCATCCCCTTCGACCCGGCACAACAGATCGTTTTCTTCCTTGCTCAGCATTCCCTTCCCCTCCTAGGCAAACGATCCGGTTGGCGCTCAGACTGACCGCCTGCCGGGACGTCGAAAACAGTCCTAATGCTTAGGACACTAAGTATTAGTCTAGCCCAGGCGACGGCGCATGTCCATAGTGACATGGCGGCTCAGGCGAAACGCCGGCTGCGGGCTTGGCTGGCGTTGCGAACCCATTGAAATTTGAGAAGACAAGTTCGTGCGAGCTATTTTTTCGGCCTGCTGACGAAACAGGCGCGACGCGCTACCTGCGGTAATAATCCTGCACGGTCTCCCATGCGACAGACTGCAGAAATTTCGCAGTCGCCTCATCGATACCCGCTGTGTATTTGAGGTCAACCGGCGACTTCTTGTATAAGGAGGCATAAACCGTACATGCGCCCAGATAGGTACCCAGCAGGCTCGGGTGCCTTTTGTCGCTTGCATACAAGTCGAGTTCGGGCCTTTTGCTGATTGATCGCGCAAAAGCCAGGCCGGCAGGAATTACGAACGCATTGTTTTCATTGCCCGCAATCGTATACTGCTCCGCCAGTTCGGCTGTCATTTGGGGCATGTCGGCATATGCCCATGACATGAAGAATACAGGTTTGGCACCATGCTTCCTGACCGTATCGCTGTGCTTTTTGGCGTAATCGCGAAATACGGTCTTCAGTTGCGGATGGATGGGACACTGGCTGCAATCCATCATGATTGCAACTTCGAAGAGCTTGTCGATTTTGTTAAAGACGACGTTGTTGGCGGCATCAAATGAATAGGACCCGACCGCATTGGGTCTGAAGTAGGAATCGACATCATGCCAATCGAAACCGGACCCGCTCATGGTTGCCGAAGTACTGCGGAATCTGCGCCCCAGGGCTGGATCTGCCGCCGCGATCAGCCGCGAAACATGATTGTGCATGCTGTTGTTGTAGTAGAAAAAACTGTTGCCGATGTAAATGGCTGACGCAGGATTTTCAATGCCTACATCGGTGAGTTTTGGTTTCGTCTGCGCATGCAGATTGCCTGCAGCGGCAACGGCCAGAAAAATAAATGAAATCGTCAGGAAAAATCTTTGCAACGAGTTTGAGCCTTGCATGCTATGTCCCCTTTTATTATTAACATGATCGCGAGTATAGTAGCAGTTCTTTTCAGTAACTTTGTTTGGCCTCGCTGCGGAATCGAAGTCAGCGCAAAACATGCAGCGGCTGGATTCAATCCGACGGCTGTTTCAGAGCCCAGAGTTAAGGGGAATGCCGCAGGCGGCCACCAACGCCGAGCGCTGCCCTATATAATGGTTAAGCCTTCTGTGCCGGGTCGTCCGGCCTGTGCGTTCAATCGTGTCTTTTACATGGAGAAGATGCCGGGTATTTTGCGCATCACGAAATTATGACCACACTTATCTATTCTCATGCGGCCTGTCTGGAACATCGGCCGGGCCCCAGTCATCCGGAATCGCCGGAACGTCTGAAAGCCGTACTGCGTGCGCTGCGCGCGCCGGAATTCGAGTCGCTGCAATGGCGTGATGCGCCGCTGGGCACACGCGAGCAGGTGCTGTTGATTCATGATCCGTCGTTCGTCGACGAGGTCGCGGAAATCGCTCCCAAGCAGGGCTATGCGCCGCTCGACGCCGGCGACACGGTGATGTCGCCGGGATCGTGGGAGGCGGTGATGCGCTGTGTCGGCGCGGCCTGTGCCGGTGTCGATGCAGTGATGAACTTGGAAGCGCGCAACGTGTTTTGCGCCACGCGTCCTTGCGGCCACCATGCCGAACCGGACAAGGCCATGGGGTTTTGCATTTTCAATCAGGCAGCCATCGCCGCGGCTTACGCTTACGACGTGCACAAGCTCGAGCGCGTCGCGGTCGTGGATTTCGACGTGCATCACGGCAACGGCACGCAGGCGGCTTTTTTCGACCGACCGGAACTGTTTTACGCGTCCAGCCACCAGTCGCCGTTTTACCCAGGTACCGGCGCCAGATCCGAAACCGGTGTCAACCATAATATCGTCAATGTTCCTTTGGCGCGCGGCTGCGATTCGGCGCTCTTCAGGGAAAGAATCGAAGCCGAAATGCTGCCGGCGATACGCCGCTTCAATCCGGAACTCATCATTATTTCGGCCGGTTTTGATGCGCATTATTCCGATCCTCTGGCCGGACTGAACCTGGAGGACGACGATTACCGCTGGATCACCGCCGAGCTGATGCGCATTGCGGACGAGACATGCGACGGACGGATTGTATCCATCCTGGAAGGGGGCTACAGTCTGGAAGCTCTGGCTACCAGCACTGCCGCGCACGTCAGGGCGCTGATGGGTCGCTAACGCGGTGACTATTCGCCACGAAATCTTCGGCAACTGGCTGGTGGAACTGTCCGGCTGTATTGGAGACGTCTATTCGGCATGACAGCCAATGTGTCGGAGCTCTGAAGCCGGTAACGTTGTCGCGCATCGGATGCCGGCGGGTAGCACCGGTTACAGAAATCTCGGCTGTTTCAACGCTTCAATCCGCGCTTTAATCCGATTTAATCCTGTATAATGAGGGATCGTTGAGATTCGAGCTAGTAGTGGTGCAGTATCAGTCTGTCATTCCTTACTTGGTTGAAACGATCTAACGGGCAACAGCCCAACTTAACTGAAATAGGAATTGTAATGGCAACTGGTATCGTAAAATGGTTCAATGATTCGAAGGGTTTCGGCTTTATTACTCCGGATGAAGGCGGCGAAGATTTGTTTGCTCACTTCTCGGCAATTCAGTCCAATGGCTTCAAGTCGCTTCAGGAAAACCAACGCGTTTCGTTTGAAGTAACCACAGGCCCTAAAGGCAAGCAAGCTTCGAATATTCAGCCTGCGTAAGCTGAATCAAGCTAAATAAAAATCCCCGGCTAACCGGGGATTTTTTTTGCCTGCGATTGGAGAGGATGTGCAATGCAGCAAGATTCGTGGGTGTATGCGACCGGCCCGACGGTATCGTTCTGCGGTCGATTCGAATCTTACGCAGTGCGCCAGTAATCCGGCTGCGCATAAGCGCGCCGCAGAAAATCGACAAAGGCACGTATGCGCAGCGGCAAGTGCCGGCGTTGCGCAAACACTGCGTAAATATCGTTGCCCGGGGCCGCGAATTCATCCAGCACCGTCACCAGCTTGCCGGATTCTATTTCGGCGCCGACTTCCCACATTGAACGCCAGGCCAGCCCTTTGCCGGACAGTGCCCAGTCATGCAGTACCGCGCCGTCGTTGCATACCATGTTGCCGGCCACCTTCAACGTCACGTTCTTGCCATTCTGGCGAAACGTCCAGCCGCGCTGGCTGCCTTCGCTGCTGATGGCAAGGCAATTATGCTTGGCCAAGTCGTCCAGCGATGCCGGTGCGCCGTGCCGCCTGACATATGCAGGCGAGGCGACCACCGCGCGTTTGTTATCGGCCAGTTTGACCCCGATCAGATTGGAGTCCGTGAGTGCAGCGATCCGGATTGCGATGTCGATTCCTTCGCCGATCAGGTCCGCCACACGGTCGTTCAGATTGAGCGTCAATGTCACGTCGCGGTGTTCGGACAAAAAAGACGGCACCAGAGGCGCCACATGCAGCCGCCCAAATCCGGCTGGTGCGGAAATTTCCAGATGGCCGTTCGCCTGCGCACTGCGCTCGGACACCGACGATTCGGCATTTTCCAAGTCTGCCAGAATCCGCTGACAATCTTCCAGAAAGGCGGCGCCTTCGTTGGTCAGGGCAATTCTTCGCGTGGTTCGTTGCAATAGCTTGACGCCTAACCGCTGTTCCAGCGCATCGAGCCGCCGCCCGATCATGGCCGGTGCGATACCCTCGGCACGAGCCGCGCCGGACAGACTGCCTTTGGCGACCACCTCCACGAAAGTGGCGATTTGTTTGAATTGATCCATGGAAATAACGTACAGGCTTTCACTTGTAACTAAAACGCAATAATAAAATGATAAATCGTTTAGTTAACCGATATTTTATATTGAATATAATGTCGATCGGCATCAAATAGATATGCCGCGTGAATCCGGTCGCGTGATGAATATCAACGGTTCAGCTTGCCGCAGCATTAAGATTTTCATACCTCAATCAGCACAACAGCCTGAAAATGTCTATTCAAGCCATCGCGTTCGACGCCTACGGTACTTTGTTCGATGTGTATTCGATCGGTGCACTTGCTGAAAAGCTGTTCCCGGCCCGGGGTGCGGCACTGGCCGAATTGTGGCGCGACAAGCAGATCGAATACACGCGGCTGCGCACGATATGCTCGATGTACAAACCGTTTTGGGAAGTCACGCAGGATGCACTCGTTTTTGCATGCAAGAAACTGAAGCTGGACCTGACGTTCGATGCGCAAAGCGCGTTGATGGGGCAGTACGCAAAATTGCAGGCTTTTCCTGAAAACTTAAGCGTACTGCAGCAACTCCAAAAGATGGGTTTGAAACTCGCGATCTTGTCCAATGGCAATCCGCAAATGCTCGATGCGGTGGTCAAGGCAGCGGGGATGCAAGGCATGTTCAATCATATTCTGTCGGTCGATGCGGTTAAAAAATTCAAGACCGCGCCTGAAGCATATCAATTGGGGCCGGATGTATTCGGCTTGCCTGCCAAAAAAATTCTGTTTGTCTCCAGCAATAGCTGGGATGTATGCGGTGCCACCTGGTTCGGTTACACCACATTCTGGGTCAATCGCGCCGCCGCCCCTCTTGACGAGTTGGGCGTCGCGCCGCATGGAGAAGGGCGCACGCTGACCGATTTGGTCGGTTTTGCAGAAAAAAATATCGGTATTTGATTTGTTGGGGACGGAGTCTCTCAGGGAGGTGAGATAGTTCAGCGCGCTAATTTCAGCGCGTTGCAGCGCCTCACACGCTCTGTCCCGAAATTTTCAAGTTTTTTGTTTATCAACAGGAGCAACTCATGACTCAACTACAACTGCCTGCCGGCATGGAAATCAACGGCGACATCAAACCCGGTTACGAAAAAATTCTGACCCCGGACGCGCTGGCATTCGTCGCCAAGTTGAGCCGCGCATTCGAACCGCGCCGCCAGCAATTGTTGTCGGCCCGGGCCGAAGTCGCCGCAAAGCTGGATGCCGGCAAGCGTCTGGACTTCCTGCCGGAAACCGCCCACATCCGTGCGGGTGACTGGAAAATTGCGCCGATTCCCAAATCGCTCGAATGCCGCCGCGTGGAAATCACCGGCCCCACCGATCGCAAGATGGTCATCAACGCATTCAATTCCGGTGCCGATGCGTACATGACCGACTTCGAGGATGCCAACTCGCCAAACTGGGACAATCAGATTACCGGCCAAATCAACCTGATGGACGCGATCCGCAGAACGATCAGCCTCGATCAAAAAGGTAAAAAATATAAGCTCAACGATAAAATAGCGACGCTGGTGGTGCGTCCGCGCGGATGGCACCTGGATGAAAAGCATGTGGCCATCGACGGCAAACGCATCTCTGGCGGCATTTTCGACTTTGCGCTGTTCATGTTCCACAACGCCAAGGAGCAGCTGGCACGCGGCGACGGTCCGTATTTTTACCTGCCGAAGCTGGAATCGCATCTGGAAGCACGGTTATGGAACGATATTTTCGTGATGGCGCAGAAAGAACTTGGCCTTCCGCAAGGCACCATCAAAGCCACGGTGCTCGTTGAAACCATACCTGCGGCTTTCGAAATGGACGAGATACTGTACGAGTTGCGCGAGCATAGCGCAGGGCTCAATGCCGGTCGCTGGGACTACATTTTCTCATGCATCAAGAAATTCAAGCTCGACAAGAATTTCTGCCTGGCCGACCGCGCCAAGGTGACGATGACTGCACCGTTCATGTACGCATACCAACTGCTGCTTTTGCAGACTTGCCACAAGCGCAATGCGCCGGCAATCGGCGGCATGGCCGCGCTGATTCCGATCAAGAACGATCCCGAAAAAAATGAAATCGCAATGGGCGGAGTGCGCAGCGACAAGGCGCGCGATGCGGCCGACGGCTATGACGGCGGCTGGGTCGCGCATCCGGGCCTGGTCGACTTGGCGATGGCCGAGTTCAAGAAAGTCCTCGGCGACAAGCCCAACCAGATCGACAAGAAGCGTCCGGACGTGAAGGTAAGCGCCGCCGACCTGCTCAATTTCAAACCGGAAGCGCCAATCACCGAAGCTGGTTTGCGTTACAACATCAACGTCGGCATTCACTATATCGGCGCCTGGCTGGCCGGCAACGGCTGCGTGCCTATCCACAACCTGATGGAAGACGCCGCCACCGCAGAAATCAGCCGCAGCCAGGTCTGGCAATGGATCCGCAGTTCCAAAGGCGTACTGGAAGACGGCCGCAAGGTCACCGCCGACATGGTGCGCGCAATGATTCCGCAAGAGCTGGCGAAAGTGAAAGCAGTTGCCGGCACCGGCCCGACTTACGATCGTGCTGCGCAAATCTTTGAAGAGATGTCCACATCCGAATCGTTTGCCGAATTCCTGACGCTGCCGCTGTACGAGGAATTGTAAAAATTGCGGGTCAGAGTTTACAAGGCGCCGCAGTGCGCCGAGTTATGTCTATCCCCGGAAAGGGCTCTGTCCCCAACAAATCAGAAGAGATTGCGGGACACAGCTTGCTAGGCAACGCAGCGTAGTAAGGCGGATGAGAGCAGCATTATCCGCCAAGTCGATTGCGTTAGGGGTTGTCAGGCCTTGCCGATGAAATCCTTCTTGCCTATTTCGATCCCGTTGTGGCGCAGGATTGCATAAGCAGTCGTCGTATGGAAAAAGAATTGGGGCAGCGCGTAATTCGTCAGATAAGCTTGTCCCTTGAAGGTTTTGCTGTTGGGGCCGGCACTGGTAGTGATGTCGCGTTCTTCACTGCCGTCGATTTGCGCCGGCTTTAATGTACCGATGAAGGCGAGCGTCTTGGCAATACGCGCCTTGAGTTCTGAAAAGCTCTGTTCAGTATCTTCATATTTTGGAACGTCAACTGCCGCCAGCCGCGCGCAGGCGCCTTTGGCAAAATCGCTTGCAATCATTATCTGGCGCGTCAGAGGGAGCATGTCCGGGAACAGGCGCGCTTGCAGCAATGCATTCGGGTCGATTTTTCTTGCGGTGGCGTGCGCTTCGGCTTTGTCGAGGATATCGGACAGGCTGCCGAGAAATTGCTTGAAGACGGGAACGGAAGCGGCATACATGGAAATTGTCATTCTTGTCTCCTGTTAAAAAATGAATCATAACAAGAGTGGCGAATTCTTGCTGCTCTTCCGATATCTGAAAAACCGTTCCGCATCCGGGATCAAAAGCAATGCGGGCATGCCGTTCTTCACCGCGTGCGCAGCGCGGTATTGCAGTCAAATACCCAGTGCCTCGTTCAATCGCTCGCGCAGGTTGCAATCCGCTTGCCATGTTTTGCGTTGCGCGCTGCCGGCCGCTTCGGCGTGCAATTCGGCATCGCTTTTCTCTACCTGAGCCAGCACCAGCCGGTTGGCTTGCCGCAGATCGGGCTGCACGGTGCCGAAGAACGCCACCGTATCGCCGCGCTGGATCAGTAGAGTGGGGAAATTCTCGACATCCAGGTCGCCCACCAGGTCGGACTGGTCTTCGATGTCGATCCAGAGGAAACGCTTGTCGGGATGGCGCGACGCCAGTTCATCGAAACCGGGGCGATACTGGCGACAGACGTCGCACCAGGCGGCGCACAGACAGGCGACGATCCAGACGTCATCCGTCAGCGCTTCGGCCAGCTGGGGGCGATTATGGAGTTCTACAGTAATACTGGACATCGATATATTTTACCTCAATGCATATGATGTGTTATCCCAAGTGTGCCCGATCCCAAGTGTGTCCGCCGCAGCGCGCAGGCGCGGTAAAATACGAATATGCTTACCATTCTCGCCATCGAAACCTCGACCGAACTCGCTTCAGCTGCCTTGCTGCACGGCGATCAGATTATTGTGCGTGAATCGTCCGGCGTGCAAACCCACTCCCAAACCATTCTGCCGATGGTGCAAAGCCTGCTGGCGCAAGCCGGAATCGCTGTGGCGCAATGCGGTGCCATCGCTTTCGGTGCCGGTCCCGGCTCTTTTACCGGCGTACGCACCGCATGTGGTATCGCGCAGGGGTTGGCATTCGGCGCCGGTCTTCCTGTCGTGCCGATCGTCACGTTGCAAGCAATGGCGCAGGCATGTCGGGAAATAACCGGCAGCTCGGACGTGCTGGCGCTGCTGGACGCCCGCATGGGCGAGGTGTATTGGGCCCATTATCGCTACGCGGACGGCTGGCACTCAGTGATTGAACCGATGTTGTCGGCGCCGTCCGCCGTATTGCCGTTAGGCGATGTGATGGCTTGTGGCAACGGCCTGGCGGCATATCCATCGGCGTTCGAAAACCGTACCTTTGCAAAAAATGCGCAGCAAACAGTAATGCCGCACGCGGCACAGATTGCACGACTGGCGCGAACTGCATTTGCGCGAGGACTTGCGGTAGCGCCAAGCGAAGCACAACCGCTTTATTTGCGCAATAAAGTCGCACTGACCGCGACGGAACGTTTGGCCAAGGCGGTGGCGTGAGCTCGGTGCGAAAACCGGTTTTCCCCGAGCACGGGGCGTCGGCAATGCATTTTACAAGGATGCAGGTCGACGATCTGGCGGAAATATTGCCAATTGAATATCATATCTATCCATATCCGTGGACCCGGGGCAATTTCCTGGATTCTCTCTATAGCGGTTACGAAACCTGGATATTGCGTGACGCGTCGTGCACTCTGGTTGGATATTTTTTGATGATGTTGGCGGTGGATGAGGCGCATCTGCTCAATATCACCGTGCATCATGATCTGCATGGCCGGGGTATCGGACGCATGATGCTCGACAAGGCGGTTGCGCTGGCACGCGATAAGAATATGCGCTCGGTGTTGCTGGAAGTCAGGCCATCCAATCATCGCGCGCTGGCCGTCTATAAACAATACGGTTTTTCTCAAATCGGGTTGCGCAGGAATTATTATCCTGCCGCGCAAAACAAGCGCGAAGATGCGATCGTGATGAGGTTGCCGCTATGACATCAACATTGAATCGGCGGGAAATTTTTCTCAATGAGATGAGCCTGGGTCCGGTATGGACGCGGCGCGATGCGGTACCGGTTATCTCCGAACCGGCAGCGCAAAACGGAGTTTCGCCGGAATCGGCTGTGGCGGCCGAGGAAACCCGTTCCGCACCCAATGCAGCGCCGGACATGGTAGCTGCATTGGGTACGGCACCGAGCGCATCGGAAATCTCCGGAATGGATTGGGTGCAGCTCAAGACAGCTGTGGCCGGTTGTACCAAATGCGGGCTGTGCCACAGCCGTACTAAAACGGTATTCGGTACCGGCGATGAAAAAGCGAAATGGCTTTTCATCGGCGAAGGCCCGGGCCGTAACGAGGACATGCAGGGTGAACCTTTCGTCGGCCCCGCCGGAAAACTGCTCGACAACATGCTGCTGGCAATCGGGTTGAAGCGCGGCGAGAACGCGTATATCGCCAACATCGTCAAATGCCGTCCGACCGGTGCCGATGGCCGCGATCGTCCGCCGTCACCGGACGAAGCCGCGGCATGCATGCCTTATCTGCAACGGCAAATCGCGCTGATCCAGCCAGCCATCATTGTTGCGCTGGGCAAGACGGCGGCGTTGTCGCTGCTCGGTTTAGATCAAGATACTCCGGTCGCTCAACTGCGCGGCAAGGTGCATCGTTTTGCCGGTTTGCCGCTGGTCGTGACTTATCATCCGGCCTATCTGTTGCGAAAATTGACCGATAAAGGCAAGACCTGGAGCGACCTGTGCCTGGCAATGAGTACGTATGCCGACAACAATCGAAAATAAGCCGCACGCATCTTTTCAGATGCAATTTCATCGACGCTGGAATCACCTGAACGATCCGCATGTACGAGCCTTGGCCTGGTTGCTCGACGCTCCCGATTTGCTGAACCCTCGCGCACCGCAATGGCAAGGGCAGATTGCGACGCTGGCGGCCGATGCAAGCAAGGATGCCGAGGATTGGCTGCTGGCGCTGGACCACGCACCTGCGGCGCTGCATGCTTTTCTTGATGTCCAGCCGTTCTCGCGCCTGGGTCGGTATGCGGAAAAGCTGATGGCTTTTTATTTTCGGCATCAAGGAAGAATGGTTGCCCATGGCGTCCAGGTGCGGACCGATAAAAACGACACGATCGGGGAATTCGATTTCCTGTTGCGAGATGGCGCCGCGCTGGTGCACTGGGAATTTGCGGTCAAGTTTTATTTACTGGAACCGTCCGACGGCGGGCAGCAAGGCGATTATTTCGTAGGCCCCAATCTGGCCGATACGCTGGGCGCCAAAATGGACAAAATACTGAATCGGCAGTTGGCGCTGGGGCAGCATCCTGCGGCGCAAATCCACCTGCCGCAGCCGGTCACGTCGGCGCAGGCGCTGATCAAAGGCTGGTTGTTCTATCACGATGATAATGTGCCAGCAGCCGGGTCGCCTGGCGTGTCCGATGCCCATTGTCGCGGTTTCTGGTGCGGGCTGGCGGAACTGGATGCACGCGCCGGGGAACGCTATGCCGTTTTGCCGAGATTGCGCTGGCTGGCACCGGCTAAAATGGATTTCGGGATGTCGCTGAACAGGCAATCTCTTCTAGACATGCTGGCGGCGCATTTCGCGCGTGACACGATGCCGGTGCTGGTCGCGCAAGTCGAGCGACAAGGGAACCATGCCGTCGAAATAGACAGGGGTTTCATCGTGCCGGACGACTGGCCCAGGCGGGCAGGAGAACGTTTTCGGTATCAAGGCTTGAACTGCCGACCCCGATAGGAGTTCACTACAAACACGCTGTTATTGCTTGTATTCCCCGATCAACCCGAGCGAGTCATGTTGGCGCTGATTGAGTTTGTGCCTGCGCATCACCAGGAACATCGTGCTGGAGACAAACAGGCCGAACATGACTATGACGAGATTGACATTCAGATTCAGCTTGACCATGAATGCATACAGCACCAGCATCGTCAGCACGGACAAATTCTCGTTGAAGTTTTGAACCGCGATCGAGTGGCCGGCGCTCATCAGCAAATAGCCGCGGTGCTGCAGCAATGCGTTCATGGGCACCACGAAATAGCCGGACAATGCTCCTATGATGATCAGCAACGGGTAAGCGACCCAGACCGAACTCACCAGCGTCATCAATATCACGACGATGCCCATTGCAATGCCCAGCGGCATGACGCTCAGGGATTTTTTCAAAGGCACGAAGCGCGCTGCCGCTATTGCGCCGATTGCCACACCGACTGCGACGACGCCCTGTAAAATGGCAGCTCTGTCGAGCGGCATGTGGAGGGATTTTTCAGCCCATTTCAAGACGATGAATTGAAGCGTCGCGCCTGCGCCCCAAAATAACGTGGTGACAGCCAGGGAAATCTGCCCCAGCTTGTCTTTCCACAATATCGTGAAGCAATTCGAAAAATCGGCGATCAGTTTGATCGGGTTGCGCTCCTGGTGCGAATAGCGCGC